>MGQT01000100.1:19247-34421 GCA_001797935.1 Deltaproteobacteria bacterium RBG_16_54_18
CTGGAGAACAATACCAGAGAGCCTAATCTCACCTCCATCTTTACCTCGGCCTTTCGCCGCGAGTTTATCTTTCGGCGGGACGTGGAGGTCGTGACCGAGCAAAAGGCGGAGGCGACGCTTGAGGGTGCCATAACCTCCATAGACACCGGCTCCGTTGCCTACAACACGGAAGGGCGGGCGACAGAGTACGATATCAGTCTTACCCTGGACGTACGCCTCATCCGGCGGAGCAACAAGGCCGTTCTCTGGAAGGGTGACAAAATCAAGGGCACGTGGCACTATCTGGCGTCCCTCGACGTGATGACGAATGAGAGCAACAAAAACGTGGCCATCCAAAAGATCGCGACGGATCTGTCGGAAAAGATCTATATCATGATCAAAGAGAGGTTCTAAGACCTGAAGACGGACGTCGGGCGTTTAACGGAGGAGCTGGCGCGGGGTGAGGCCCGCCCCCTCTATCTCCTTTATGGAGATGAGGCATATCTCAGGGAGCAGGCGTGCACGCGGATCGTCGCTGCCCTGCTGCCGCAGCTCCACGAGCTCAATCTCACCACGTATGAGGCGGAGCACACCGCGCCCGCGGAGGTCATAGCCGCCTGCAACACGCTCCCCTGCATGGCCGCGCGCCGGATCGTCCTGCTTAAAAACGCGGAAGGCTACGGCCAGGCAGAGCTCAAGGCCTTTGTCCAGTACCTCAATGCACCCTCCCCCACGACGTCATTGATCCTTATCGCGGACGCCGTACCCGCCGGCTTTGTCAAAGAAGTCAAGGAAGGTGCCTTTCCGTGCAGCCACCCTCATCCCAAAGAGATGGCCGGGTGGATCCGCCAGATGGCCCAGGAGCTCGGCAAGGAGATCTCCCCGCAGGCCGCGGCATCCGTACAGGAAACCGTCGGCACCGACCTCCAGGGGTTGTACCATGAGCTCGCCAAGGCCGTCCTCTATATCGGCGAACGCAGGCGGATCGAGGTGCAGGACGTGGAGGCGGTGGGGTCTGCGGTGCGGGTCAGCAACATCTTTGCGCTCACCAAGGCGATCGGCGAGCGGAATACCAAACAGGCCTTCCGTTCGCTCGCGCTGCTCTGGGAGAGCGGGGAACCTCCCTTGAAGATATTGGGGATGATGGCGCGGCAATTCCGTCACCTCCTGATGACGAAGGAGGCGATGGCCAAAGGAGGCGGCACGGAGGCGCTCAAGGAGCAGCTCCCGACCATAAACGCCTATTTCCTCAGGGAGCTCACTGCCCAGGCCAGAGGGTTCTCGCGCCGCTCCCTGCAACAGGCGATCGTCGCCCTGCAGGAGACGGACTTGAAACTCAAGGGTAGCCCGCTTGCGAAACGGCTCTTGCTCGAAGGATTGATCATAAAACTGGCAAGAGCCGCCTGAGAGATGCGCGATTTCTTGATAAACACCTTCTGAGGATTGCACCACTTCGTGATAAAACTTTCGAAGGAGTTGCGCTACTTCATGGTGAAGAGTTCAGAGGAGCGCACTATTTCTTGTGTAGCCGGTCTCGTGGGGAAAAAGAAATAGATGATGGATGGCGGCGCGAATGGCCGAGTTGAGCTACCGCACAGCTCGGTCAGTAAAGGGTTCGATGATCTTCCAGAGACGTACGATCAGTTTTTTCACCTCATCGTCGGGCAACATCCCCAGGAGCGTACACTCAAAAAAATAGTCTTTTCTCGCGGAGACAAACGTGGTCACCGGTTGCCGCTGCCCGGTCTGCGAGATCGTCTTCCTCGTCACCAGGGCCTTCGTATCGGCCGCTATGTCCAGCTCTTTATATTCGATCCCGGTAATATACTGTTTATATGCTGCATCGGTCAGACGCCATTGCTCGTCTCTCACCTTCATAAAATTTTTTGCCGCATCGTTGTCCCGCCACTGGGTAAGGATCAAAAATTGGGTGTTGTCCTTGAAGGAGAACGCGACGGCCATGCCGAAATCCTTCATCACCCCGTCCACCTTTTCCGGCGCCAGGAAGAGCAACGATTCTCTGAACTCCTCTTTTTTGACGAAAAAGGCATACCCTGAGCCGGCGCCTCCTTTTTCCGACTGAAACGGCTTTACGTCGGCAAGGCGCTCCAAAAGCCGATCCTTATCAAAGGAAGCAACGGCAGGCGCAGGGGCCTGCTCCTGGGCATGGGCAGTTGTTGCTAAACCGATGAGACCAAGTAAAACGAACAGAACAAGAAATTTCCTCATACAAACTCCTTTGAATGCGTTTCGTGTATTATAGGTCTGCTCGCAAGGGTTGTAAACAAGGAAGGAATATCAAGTCATATTTTTCGATAATAAGGGCTAAAAACGAAATTCGGATAAAAACTTTCTTTATCTATTCCCGTACATCCGTTCGTAGTATTCCAGGTATTCCCCGCTCTTGATGCGCTCCCACCACGGCCGGTGCTCTACATACCAGGCAATCGTCTGCTGTATCCCCTGTTCAAAGGTGACGTTTGGCTCCCAGCCGAGTTCATTCTTCAGCTTGGAAAAGTCCATGGCGTACCTGCGGTCGTGCCCGAGGCGGTCCTTGACAAAACGGATCAGGGTCTCCGGCTTCCCCAGGGTATGTAAGATCGCCTTGACAACATCAAGATTGGTCCGCTCACTTGCGCCGCCGATATTGTAAATCTCACCTTTGACACCCCGATGCAGAATGGCATCAATGGCCTGACAGTGATCCTCGACATAGATCCAATCCCTCACGTTGAGTCCGTCCCCGTAGACGGGCAACTCGCGGTCCTCCAGGGCATTGCTGATCATCAGCGGAATCAGCTTTTCCGGAAATTGATATCTGCCGTAGTTGTTGGAACAGCGGGTGATAACGGCGTCGATGCCGTAGGTCTCGATATAGGCCCTTACCATAAGGTCGGCCGCGGCCTTGCTGGCCGCATAGGGGCTGTTGGGTTTGAGAGGAGTGTCCTCGGTAAAGACCCCCGACGCCCCTAAAGAACCATAGACTTCGTCGGTGGATATTTGGACAAAGCGGCTTACCGCCGCCTCCCGGGCCTCATCCAAGAGGACCTGGGTCCCCAGGACATTGGTCCGCAGAAAAAGATTCGGGTCCTCAATGCTCCGGTCAACGTGTGATTCCGCAGCGAAGTTTACGATGGCATCAACCCCTTTGCCGAGGATGCGACGCACCGTTTCGCGGTCGGCGATATCCCCTTTCACGAAGGTGACCGTAGGCCGGTCTGCCACCTCGCAGAGGTTATCCAGGTTGCCGCAATAGCTTAGAATATCCAGGTTGATGATGCGGTACTGCGGGTAGCGGGCGAGCATATAGTGGATGAAATTGCTCCCGATAAAGCCGCACCCGCCGGTAACAAGGATCGTCTTTCCCTTGTCCGTACCCGTACCCTCAGCCATCTTTTCTCGCCCAGGTGTAGGGGATGTCATTCTCATGGGGATGCAGGCGGTATTCATCGGGTTTTTCCCTGTTGTAGGCGGCGGTGGGAATATTGATGGCTATCGCCTCTTGCTCACTAATACACATCCATCCATGATAGACGTGAGGAGGGATTTGCACCAAAAGAGGATTGTGTACGCCGATAAAAAACTCGTTAACCTCGCCCTTGGTCGGTGAACCTTCCCGCGGATCATACAGCACCAATTTGAGCATCCCCTGCACCACCGTCACGTTATCGGTCTGTATCTTGTGATAGTGCCATGCCTTTACCACGTCGGGGTAGGTTGTCGTCGCATACACCTGGCCAAACTGCTGAAAGTGTTCATCATCGTTGCGCAAGATCTCCATGAGCCTTCCTCGCTCATCGGGGATGACCCGTAACGTCTTTACTCTAACCCCCTCGATCATCGTTTCCCTCAATCCATCTTGTTGGCCCCTGTCTCGGCCACCAGCGTGCTGGCCTTGAGGAGCGATTCAAAGGTCCCCGCGTCCGTCCACCACCCCTTGAGGACCTCCCAGGTTAATTGACCCTTTTCAATATAAACATTGTTCACATCGGTTATCTCCAGTTCTCCGCGGTCCGATGGCTTTTGCACCTTGATAATGTCGAATACCTGATTGTCGTACAAATAGATGCCCGTTACGGCATAGCGAGATTGCGGTTTCTTCGGTTTTTCCTCTATCCTGACGATCGTATCCCCCTCGAAGACAGGAACGCCGAAACGTTGGGGATCGGGGACCTCTTTGAGTATGATCTTTGCTCCTGCCTTTTGGCGGGAAAAGGCCTCAACTGCCGCGCGGATATTCTGCTCAATAACGTTGTCACCCAGAATGACGCATATCTTGTCCTTGTCGGCGAAGAACTCAGCCAGGCTCAAGGCCGCGGCAATACCCCCCTCCCCCTCCTGGTAGGTATAGTTGATGTGCTTGAGCCCGAATTCATGGCCGTTGCCGATGAGCCTGAGGAAGTCTCCTGCATAGTTCCCGCCGGTGACGATGAGGATATCCTTGATCCCGGCATTGATGAGGGCTTGGAGCGGATAGTAGATCATCGGTTTGTCGTAGACCGGCAAGAGGTGTTTATTCGTGATCTTGGTCAAGGGATTCATGCGTGTCCCCAAACCGCCGGCCAGGATAACCCCCTTCATTCCCTCACCTCCTTATTTCACCCGATATTTCCCGAGACCCGTCAAGGTGATATAAACCATTACCTTGATCTCCTTATGGTGCGTCTCCGTCGGATCGGGCTGGCGGTTTATATCGTGCACGCGAAGGGATAGCTCCCAACATGGCTGGCGGAAGTCGAGGCCGTAGACCGTCTCTATCCTTACCTTGTCGAGGAGGTTGTAACGATAGTCAAAGTAGAGGTCGAGGGGATCAATAATGTGGATACCAAGCGCGGTATTGATTTCTTCAACGCCTTGAAGGGGAACGCCTTGGAGGGAAACGACATCCGACGGGAATCTGGTGAATCGATACTGCACGCTCAGGTGGTCTTTCCTTTTATCGGTTACGGTGACCCCTGTGTTTAAGACATCAAGATGATTGCGATTGGGGTTGTATTCGAGCTCCATCGCCCCCGAGAGCCAGGTAAAGGGGGCAATCCTCGCCTCTGCCGCAAGATTGGATAGGTGTGCATAACCCTCGAGGAGAGATCACGGGAGAAATTGTAGCCTTGGTATACCTTTAAATAAAGGTATTCAGGGTAGGTAACCTCGCCATCCTTACCCACCTCCTTGCCGATCAGATAATTCGTGAACATCCAGGTGACGGTATTTTGCCTCGTTGAAGTATCTACGCCCTCATTAAAATAAGGGTTATCCGTCTGGATCACGTTATGGTTTATGCCGTGGGTAAAATTCGGGTTATGCGCCTGGCTCACGCCGGGGATATAGGTATAGATCACCTTGGGTTCAACGATATGCTTCAGCCCCCGGACCTTTCCCCACTGCACGGGGAATGCCCTGCTGATCGTGGTCGCGAGAGAGGCACCGGCATCGTAGAGCTCGCGGCTGGAGACATCATCAAATTTACCAGTCGGATCGAAGTAGATAGTCTCCCGATAGCCGACCCACGGCTCAAAGCGCACGATATCAAGGGGCTTGAGGGGGATCGAAACCCTGGGATAGATATCTATCCTCCCCCCCCTGAGTGTATCTCTGGCTCCGGGAATAGGAAAGCCGGTTGCGGGGTTGCTTAGTTCTTCGCGCCAGTAGTTGGTGCCCTGCACCTCCATCTCATAAAAGATCGGCGTCTCCAGCAAGCGGTTTTGATAGAGGGAAAGGTTCACCTGGGGGAGCATCTGCATGGTGATCCCATTGTCATCTGCATGGAGGGGGTTGGGGTCAAAACCAGGCGTTGGAAATTCGTCGGGAAAGTAGAGCCGACGAAAATAATATGCATCTGTCTCCAAGGCCCCCCATTCCCAATTTTTGCCCACGGAGATGGTCGATTCCAGTTGGTTCAGCGAAGTGGCATCAATCCTGGTCTCCTTAGGAATATCTGAGGAAAAATCGACGGGATAATTCTTGTCGCTCACCCAATTGATATTTGTCCTAAGGTAATATCCCTTGGAAAAGGTTTGGTCATGCTCTGCAAAGATGGACCAGCGGCTCTTGTCTTTTCGTTCATCCCACCAGAGGCTTTTATCGCCCCGCTCATCCCAGATGTAATTACCTGAGATCTTGCCTTGGGCCTGCGTACTCCAGGCATAGCGGTATTCAGCCCCTTCTTTCCACCCCCTCCCCCTCTTATCTCCGATGCGCTCGACATAGACGGTGGCATCCTGGTTAGGGGCAATGGCCCAGTAAAAGGGGACCTTGATCTGAGGCCCCCATTTACTTGAACTGGAGAATTCGGGGAAGAGAATCCCGCTCTGCCTCTCCGTCTTGACCGGGAACATGGACCACGGAAAGTAGAGAATCGGGACGTCCAGCACACGGAACCCGGGCCACCATCCCTGGGCAGTACCGTCAAGGGTAACGTGCAGCCGCTGTATCGTGAACTTCCAAGGGGCAACCCGCTCGTCGCACGTCGTCAGGGTAGCGTCATAGATGCGGTACTCTGCCTCACCCAATTTTTCGGCCTTGCTGCCGGTAATGTGAAAGTTTTTCTTCTTGAGAAAGAGCCTGCCCTGAAATACCGTGCCTTTTTTTGTTTCGATGTTTAATTCCAGCCGCACACATCGTAAGACATCTTCTCCCTCGGTAAGGATTACGTTTCCTTCTGCCACCACATCTTTGGACTGCTCATAAAAAAGCACCTTGTCCGCAAGTACCGTGGTATTTTTGTGGGTGATCTTTACAGCGCCCTCTAAGGAGATGAGGCCCCCTTTTTGATCGTACGTGAGCGTATCAGCCTCCATCTGGATAGGGCCCGAAATTTCGGTGCCCACATCAATGCCGATGGCCTTTTGTAATGTTTGGACATCGGAACCGGTCTCGGCGCCGAAACACGTGTGGGAGATCAACGATGAGGAGCATAGAGCTACGAGAAAGGTTATGACGATGGGAAGGCGACGGTACATTCTCATCTTTCATTCCCCTTAATCAATTGATCCCGTACCGCTCCCACGGTAAAAAAAGATCCCGTAACGACGATTATATCATCCTTGTCTGCCATCGCCTGCGCGTACGCTACCCCCTCCCCAACATCTTCAATTACCTTGACCTCATCACAGTACCGCCGAGCAATTTCAGCTAATGCCTGAGCGGACATCGCACGGGGATGAGGAGGGCTTGTGGCAATGAGCAGATCTGCTAACGGGGCCAATTCTGCCAGGATGGCCACCACCTCCTTATCCGCCATTACTCCCATTACCATATAAAGACGGCGATAGTCAAATTCTTCCTGCAGGCATCTTTTCAATGACTTGGCGGCAGCAGGATTATGGGCGCCGTCGAGGATGACGTGAGGCATGGAGTGGACGACTTCCAATCTCCCGGGCCAGCGCACCGTGGCAAGTCCCTGGTACAGGGACTCCCGTTTTACCCGAAATCCTGCCTCAACGAACACCTCCAGGACCTCCAAGGCTATGGCGGCATTTGCTATCTGATAGAAGCCGGCAAGCCCTATTGTGATATCCTTATATATCCAGGCCCGGCCATGGAAGGTAAGGGTATGGGGGGCGGTTTGAACCCCGCGAAAATCTCTCCCCAGCAACAAGAGCGGTACCTTCTTTGCCCGGCATACCTCCTCCAGGACCGCGATGACCTCTGGTTGGGTGGCGCCGCTGATAAGAGGGACACCCGGTTTCACGATCCCCGCCTTTTCACGGGCAATATCCTCGAGCTGCTCGCCGAGGATTTCGCAATGATCCCGGTCGATCGTGGTGACGACGGTTACGAGGGGGTCAACGACATTCGTAGAGTCCAGTCTTCCCCCGAGCCCTACCTCGACGATGGCAAAATCCACCTTTTGCAGAGAGAGGTAGTACATGGCGATGGCGGTGGTAAAGTCAAAAAAAGTGAACCGGCTGGGGATGCTGTTCTCAACAACCCTCCGGCACAGCAGTTCGGTCAGCCATGCTACCTCTTCCCAAGGTATTGGGACACCGTTTACCAGAATTCTCTCGGCGAACGACACCAGGTGCGGGGAGGTATAGAGCCCCACGCGGTATCCCTCTTCCTGTAAGACAGAGGCGACCATGGCGCCGACCGATCCCTTGCCGTTGGTCCCTCCCACATGGATCACCTTCAGGCCGCGGTGAGGATCTCCCAAGACCTGTAAGAGACGGTGGATGTTCTCCAGGCCGAAGACCATCCCGAATCTCTCCAGGCTATAGAGATATGCCAGCGCCTCGTGCTGATTCATAGGAGAAGGGGCAACGAAGAGAGAGGAATGCCTACTGATACAGGAAGCCTAATAACTTTCCCAATGTCGCTTTCAAGGTCCTCCTCCCGACGATGAGATCGATCACGCCGTGCTGGAGGAGGTACTCCGCCCTCTGAAAACCAGGAGGGAGATCGGCCTTAATGGTCGCTTTGATAACGCGGGGACCGGCGAACCCTATCATGGCCCCGGGTTCAGCGACGATGACGTCGCCCAACATCCCAAAGCTCGCGGTTACCCCGCCGAGCGTAGGATCCGTCAGGACGGAGATATACGGCAATCGTTCCCGACGCAAGAGGGATAAGGCGGCGCTGGTCTTGGCCATCTGCATGAGGGAGAAGATACCCTCCTGCATCCGCGCGCCGCCGGACGACGTAAAAATAATTGCGGCCATTTTTTCATCGATGGCCTTCTCAACCATCCGGGCAATTTTTTCCCCCACGACGGAGCCCAGGCTCCCCCCTAAAAAGTCGAAATCAAATACTCCCACCATGGCCGGCAGCCGATTGATCTCGCACCTGCCCGTGATAAAGGCATCCCGTAATCCCGTCTTTTGCTGCGCCTCGGCGATCCTCTCGGAATACTTTTTGAGATCACGGAACATGAGAGAATCGACCGGCGCCAACGTGCTGTCAAATTCCGTAAAGGTTCCTTCGTCCGCGACAACGGCAATTCTCTCCTGCGCCTTGATGGGAAAATGATAGTTGCATTTGGGGCACACGCTGAAATTGCGTTCGAGCTCTTTCTTGTAGATGATCTCCTGACAGGCATTGCATTTTGACCACAAGACATCTGCCGACTTGTCCGCTTGCGATGGCGTTTCTTTTTTCTTAAACCACGTCATTGAACACACCCTTTTTAAAATGTAATTTCTTGCCCCTGCGCGAGGATCGCAATCCTGTCCTGTCGTAAGGTTCCGATCTCTTCCTCAATCGTCTTGAGATATTGAGGTTTCATGTGAAAAACGAAAACCGGACACCGTTTTTCCTTTAATTTTTCCAGCTCGCGAACCATCGTGGCGGGCGTCAGATGCCCGCAGAGGTTCGCCAACTCTTGCAGCTTGTTGGGAAACGAACACTCGATAAAAACGGCAACCACATCCTCGAGGGTATTGCATACCTCCCAGATATGTTCGGTTGGCCCCGTATCCCCCGTATATACGATGTGGCCGTGGTCGCTTCGTATGATATAGCCGACTGCCTCTATATTATGATCGACCCGCTCCGCCCGTACGCTTATCCCCTTTGTTACGGGGTGAAATATCCCTTCCTCGATCGCCTCGAGTTCGAGGAGATGGCCGTCCCGATGGGGGAGAGAGGTAAAGTCCGGACAGATGCTCCCATTGATAAAGTGCCGCTTGAGGAGCTGCAGGATTGCTTTCGTGCTATATATCCGTAACCCCCCTGCCGCTTCTTCAAAAAGATTGTTCGCCAAAAAAAAGATATCTTTTATATGATCAAGGTGCGAATGGGTGACAAATATCTCGCGAATACCCAGCTGTTCCTCCAACGAAAGGGATGAAACAATGGCCCCCGCATCCAACAACACAGATCCCTCCAGCAAAAAACCGCAACTCTTAAAATGGAGGAATTCAGTGCCATAACACCCTAATACCTTCATCCTCATACAATCCGCTCCCCTGATGAGGGCTTTATACAAGCGAACCTCAAAAATAGCAGAATTGAGGGATATGTCAACCGATTTTTGGAACGCGATCCGACGAGATTTTGTCAAGAATAGATTAACATCATGGTATAATTTATAATATAGAAAAACCTTGCTACCTGCTGCAGCACAGTTCTTAAAAAAGACGTGCAAGGCATCACGAAAAGGCTGCGGAAGGCGCTTTCCGGCGAGGTCAGAGTTACGGAGCGAGCGGTATCTGCGTTAAGCCCTCGGTCTCGCTAAAACCGCTCATGATGTTCATGTTCTGAACGGCCTGGCCTGCGGCCCCTTTGACCAGGTTGTCGATAGCGGAGATGGCGATCAGCTGACCTGAGGTATCATCCACCATTAACCCCAGATCACAATAATTGGACCCCCGCACCTCCCGCGTGGAAGGAAAGGTCCCGGCATGGCAGAGACGTATGAACGGCTCCGTGCCGTAGCGGCGTTGGTACACCCCAGCCGCCTCTACCGTTGAAATGGCGCCAACAGGGCGGGCATAGATGGTGGACAGAATCCCCCTATTGATCGGGATAAGATGCGGGACGAACAAGGCAGTAACAGGACTCCCCGCACACGCGCTGAGCTCTTGCGCTATCTCCGGGGCGTGGCGGTGTTGCGCCACTTTATAGGCCTGTAACCCCTCTGCCGCCTCACAAAAGAGATTGGTAAAGGCCGGGCTCCTCCCTGCCCCGCTCACCCCCGACTTGGCATCGATGACGATGCCGGACGGCGCGATCAACCCCGCCTCCAAAAGCGGTGCCAGGGCGAGTATGCTACTCGTCGGATAGCACCCCGGATTGGCCACTAACTGGGCCTTTTTTATTTTCTCTCGGTATAGTTCCGTGAGCCCATAGACCGCCTCTGATAAGAGCTCCGGGCAGGAGTGTTTCCCGTACCAGCGTTCATACAGGGCCGCGTCCTTGAGGCGGAAGTCGGCGCTGAGATCCACGACCCGCTTTCCCTTCTTGATGCACTGAGCCACCACGTCCATCGACGTCCCATGGGGTAGGGCCGTGAAGATAAAGTCCGCCTCCCGGGCTATTTCTTCTACGGAAAGCTTGCGGAAACTGAGATCGCTGACGCCCCGGAAGGAAGGGAATATCGCACCGATGGCCGAGCCGGCGAATCGCTCCGAGGTTGCGCACGTGACCTCAACGTTCGGATGACGGATCAGGATTCGCAGCAGCTCCTGGCCTGTGTAGCCGCTGGCGCCGACAATTGCTACTTTCATCGTTCATCTCCCATTGGCGATTCTTATCGTGTGTGTTGCTCTTCCCGTGTCGGCCCCCTACTCCTGCTCCTTAAATTTTAAGTTTAAGGTCCCGCCCTACTTTACAAGAGAATCTGAACGGCGGGATGTCGCTCCCGCTCTTCAATATAAAAGATAAGGATTGCGGGATCCCCAAGCGGGAAAAGCGACAAAAACAGCCGGAGCCGAAGGTGGCCCCTTGGCCAGTGGCCCTTTGGCCAGATGTGTCAATTTACGACATCCCCTCTATAGAGGTATATAGAATAGAATGGTTGGGGATCGTCAAGTGACACATTCGGATATCTGAATGATGGGGTGCCCCAACGCGACAGATCTGGCCGAGGGACCACCTTCAGCCGCAATGCTTATCTTTATAATGGAGAGTGGGAGGTACGCTACGGGTTCGGGTGAAACAAAAAAGGGGAGGTTAACCTCCCCTGATCGGTCAACCTATCGTTTGGAGTACTGGAAGCGTGCCCGTGCCCCCCGCTGCCCGTATTTCTTTCTCTCCTTTTTCCTCGGATCGCGGGTGATAAACCCGGCCTTCTTCAAGATCTCCCGAAATTTATCATTGTACAATAACAGGGCCTTGGAGATACCGTGTTTGACCGCACCTGCTTGGCCGGAGATCCCTCCCCCCTTGACGTTGGCAAAGACATCGAACTGACCTACGGTCTTGGTCAGTTCAAAGGGGTGTACTACAGTCATCCTCAGGGACTCCCGGGGAAAATAATTTTCAAAGGATCGCTTATTGATCTCTATGGTGCCTTCTCCGGGCTTGAGCCACACCCGGGCCACGGTCGTCTTTCTCTTTCCCGTTGCGTAATATCTATCTTCTGCCATTATCACCTCTTGGTATGAAGGAACCCCTTGTATCTCCCGGTACCTTATACAGAAATTTGTTTCGGTTGCTGCGCCTCATGCTCGTGCGCCGGACCCGCATAGACCTTTAACTTCTTGAATATTTTACTCCCTAACTTATTCTTCGGCAGCATCCCCCTGACCGCGCGCCTCAACAATTCTTCCGGCCTTTTGGCAAGAAGCTTTTCGGCGGTGACGGCCTTTAACCCCCCCGGGTAACCCGAGTGATGGTAATAGACCTTTCCCGCCAGCTTGTTGCCGGTAAGTCTGATCTTTTCCGCGTTCACGACAATCACGAAATCGCCCGTATCCACATGGGGACTGAAGATCGCCTTTTCCTTGCCCCGTAAGATATTCGCTATTTTAACGGCGACTCTCCCCAAGACCCTGTCCTGGGCATCGATGAGATACCACCCTTTTGTCACATCCTCTTTTCTCGCATGAACGGTCTTCATTTCCATAACCCCTTCTTACTAATTGGAAACGCTATATGTAATACATACATGACCTTTTGTCAACCTCAAAAATCGCTCCTCCGGGCGCAAAAAAAATCATTTCCCGATCTGGCGGATCTTTCCCCCGGTGACCGTGAGGAGAAAGAGATTCCTCATCCCCTCCTTTTCCGCCGTGAAACCCGTCAGCCCCGTGGCGCCATTATATTCCTTGAAGGAGAGGAGGGAATCCGGGGTTATGATCCCCCTGCTGTTGAGGGTCCTGACGATAAAAAGGGTCGTATCAAAACTCAACGCCTCTAACAGGGTGGGGGCAGAATGAAAGGTCGCTTCAAAATCCTCTGTAAAGGAACGCACTGCGGGTGAAGGGCTATCTTTAAAAAAACCGTCGACGAAAACGGCCCCCTCGACGAACTGCTCGCTGTCGCGAATAAGCTCCGGCGCATTCCAGCTGTTGTTTCCTAATAGCTGGACCCCTCGGATGTCATGGTAGGCAAGCTGCGGGACGATGAGGTTGAGGCGGTTGACGTCATCGGGGATAAAAATGGCCTTAAAATCAACGACGGCCTGGGCCCGCTTTTTCGACCCTTGCGGCACCGTATACCGTACGATGCCCTTGATGACCGCCCCAAAATCCATTTGCGTATCGGCGTAGGCGGCACTTCTCACCACGCTTCCCCCTAAACGCTCCACCTCTTGCTGGAAGAGGTTTTTAAAGGTGACGCCGTAGGCGTTATTGGGATACAGCACGGCGTAGGAGCGTATCCCGAGGTCCCGCACGGCGTATTGAACGAGGGTCTTTACCTGCAACGCATTGGTGATCGAATTTTGAAAAACATAGGCCCGCCTCTGCGCAATCCCGGGGGCAGGGCTCAGCGTTATCAGGGGTACCCGCCGTGCCTCCGCTTCTTCCGCAGCCGCCAACGCGGTTTGATTGCGCAGCGGGCCGATTATGGCGAAGACCTTGTCCTTTTCCGCCAGGGCCCTGACACCCTCGCGGGCACGGGCAGGATTTCCTTGATCATCCCATACGACCACTCGTATGCGAGACGCACCCTCCGGGGGGCGGAAGGCGCCGATGGCCAACTGGATGCCGTGCAGCGCCTTCGTGCCGTATAACTGATCTTTACCCGTAAGGGGGAGGATACAGCCGAGTGCTATTTCCTTGCCGACACCTATCTGCATCTCCCGCCACAGGGCCTCCAAGCGAGGATAGAAGTCTTCCCCTTTGGCCTCTTTCATGGCCTGCTGGAGTAGGGCCTCTGCCTCTTTGCCCTTCCCTTTTCGAAAAGTTACCTGGGCACGCCTATATTTGGCGTACTCCGCAATAAAGGTGCCGGGATAACCCTCTTCGATCTCCTGATAGGTAGATGCCGGCAGGTCTTGGTCCAAGACGGCAATGATCTTGGCGCGTACCCCGTCTCTTACGGCAGCAGGGGCCTCGCGGCGGGCCCGCGCATACCACGAAAGGGCTTCCAGGGGCTCGCCCAAAGCGGCATAGCACTCCCCCAAGAACACAAGGATCTGCCCCCGCTGCTGGGGGCGGTCTTCTACTGCAGCAAAGACCTGGCGGGCGAGCTGTAGGGCATCTTTATATTGGCCCGTACCGTAATAACACCGGGCCAACGCCCACTGACCATTCTGCACATGAGGGCTTGAGGGAAAATAACTGATCAGCCTTTCAAACTGGATGGCGGCAACTTTATATTCGCGCTTCTGCAGGTAGCTGTCACCCAAATAATAGAGGGCGTCATCGGTGAGCGAGGTGCGGGGATTTTGGATAATGAAGTCTTGGAAGTGTTGTATCGCCTTATCGAGATCACCCCGCGTGTATTCACTATAAGCGCTTTTATACCGCTTTTCCACGGCATCGGGCAGGGACACCTCTTCTCTGGCCGCATCTTCTTTGATTGTCGGCGCCGTCACACACCCATAACTCAGGAAAGAAAATATGCAGCAGAACAGAATCCATATCGTCATTTTACGTAACACGTTACGAAACCTCCTGATCCTTGTTTCTTTGTGATAGCGTATCCATCTCAATCAATGACGCATATATCGGGCAAGGTTCGATACCGTTCATTGAAATCTATACCGTACCCCACGATAAATCCATCGTCTATAGCGAACCCCGTATAGTCGACCGTTACCTCTATCTTCCGCCGGAATCTTTTATCCACCAGGGCGCACACCCGGAGGGAAGACGGATTATGCGTACGGAGGTGATCCATGAGAAATTTGAGGCTCAAGCCGGTATCGACGATATCTTCGACAATAAGAACGTCTTTCCCCGCTAACGTGATCTCGACGTCTTTTTTTACCACCACTTCGCCTGAAGACTCCTTACGCGACCCATAGCTCGCAAGCCGCACAAAGTCTATCTCCCCGGGGATCGTCAGATCTCTGATCAAATCGGCCAAAAAAACAAAGGCGCCTTTCAACACCCCGACGAGGACAAGCTGCTTGTCCGCATAGTCGGCGGATATCTCCCGGGCCAGCCTGGCTACGGTCTCTGCAATATCTTCTCTTGAAAAAAGGGGTTTTAGTTCTTCCGTCACCTTATCTCCCTTGCCGACTCCTCATCAACCAACAGCATGCTGCTGCATCACGCTGCTGCTCATGCAGTATAAATTTTTCTTTATCATAAAGTCAAGGGCAGCAGAAGCAGGGATGACATTCTTCTCTATTTTTGGTATCGTTCC
>MGQT01000101.1:0-2888 GCA_001797935.1 Deltaproteobacteria bacterium RBG_16_54_18
TTCTTATGATAAACGGTTGAAAGCATTATCGCAGCATCTCAGAAAAAAAATGACAGATGCTGAAAACAGGTTGCTTATGATTTATAAAATCTCCCCTGACCCCTCTTTGCCAAAGAGGGGAAAAAAATGGAAATCTTTGCTAAAGTAGGGAAAGAGAAGAGCAGAAATGGGCTGTCTGCCGCTTGCGGCATCCCCACTTTCTCAATCTGAATGGTAGGGGAGATTACGCGAAGAACCAAAAGAAGATTATTGTTCGTTGAACCGGACCGAGACCACCTTGGATACGCCGGGGTTCTCCATCGTGATCCCGTAGAGGGCATCGGCTATCCCCATGGTCCCCTTGTTGTGGCTGATCATGATGAATTGCGACTGATTGCTCAACTCTTTCAAGACGGCGGCAAAACGACCGATGTTGGCGTCGTCGAGGGCGGCATCCACCTCATCGAGCAAGCAGAAGGGCGTCGGCCGCAAGAGAAAAAGCGCGAAGATAAAGGCGATGGCCGCCATGGCCTTTTCCCCCCCTGACAGGAGCGAGACGTCTTTGAGCCGTTTGCCTGACGGCTGGATAAAGATATCGACACCTGGCTCGGGAAGGGATTCTTCCAGGACTAATTTACCCTGGCCTCCGTTGAACATGCGTGGTATCAGTTGCTGAAATGCTTCGTTCGCCTTTTCAAAGGTCTCCTGAAAGCGCAGTGTCGAGGTACGGTTGATCTCCGCAATGGTCTTGCTTAAATTCGTCATGGACTGTTGCAAATCTTCTTTCTGGGCATCCAAAAATTCATACCGCTTTTTTAGCTCCTCATATTCTTCTACGGCTCCGGGGTTGACCTCCCCAAGGCGCTCTATCTTCTTCTTGAGCTCTCCGAGCCGTTCCTCCGCACCCTGACGATCTTCGAGCGGGCGATAGTCCTCCTGCGCGAGTACCGACGCCAGGGTAACACCATAGCGCTCCTGTATCCGTTCGGACAAGTGACGCATCTCCATCTCGATTTGTGAAAGGGCGATCCCCTGCTGCGCCACCGACTCCTGTAGCTCCTGCAGCTCCCCGCGGGCCCCCTTTAACGCGGCCTCTTGGGCAGTAATTTCTTCTCGGAGTCCTTTTACCACCTCCCCTTCTTGCTCAAGGGCCTGCGCCTTTTCCGTCCGCGCAGCGATAAACTCTTGCAGGGCCTCTCCGATCTTTTGTTGTGCCTCGACGCTTTCGGCGCCGCGCCGCTGCGCCTCAGTAAGCTGCCCCTCTTTCTTTTCTCGTTGGGCGACGAAGGACGCCTCGTTCTTGTCCAATTCCTCAAGCGTGAGCCCAAGGCTCCGCTCTCGTTCCTGGAGCGAGGCAAGGGTCACGTGGAGCTCGGTCACGCCGTTGCGCATCTGGTCGCGTTCTTCTCTGAGTTTCGCCAATGCCCCTTTCAACCCTTCGATGCGCCCCCCCTGTTCTTCCTGCGTCGTCTTGCCGGCGGTCATATCGGCAAGCGCTCGCTTGACCGCATCGCGCAGGTGCTCCACCTCCATATCGACCTGTGCCGACTCAAAGGTGAGGACTTCCTCTTTCCGCTTGAGGGCGGTTAGGGCCCGCTGAGCATCATCTACCTCACCTTGGACCCGCAATTCCTCGCGCTCCGTCTGGTAGCCGTCTGCACGGAGGGTCTCCATCTCTCCTTTAATCGTGGCGAGTTTCTCTTGCAATGTCGCAACCGATTGCCCGAGCCTCTGGTGCGTGCCCTCGTGTTTTTGGATGGCCTGTTCGGTTTCTTTCAACTCCCGTTTTCTGGCGAGAATGCCGGTGGGGGATGGATCCCAACTGCCGCCGGTCAGCATGCCGGACCGATCGCGGAGATCACCCTCCATCGTCACGAAGACCCCTGTCCCTGACCGGAGTTCCTCGTTACCCTGGAGATCCTTAACCAGCCATACCCCTTGGAGCAATGCCTCTAGGAGGGGGCGATATTCTTCCTTGGTCCGCACAAAATCCGCTAACGGGCCAAGCGCGCCCTTCTGCGGGGTTGTCCCCCCCGGCGAAGGCAGTCGCGGTATGTCCAGCGGGAGAAAACTCCCCCGCCCCCGGCGTCCCTCTTTGAGGTAGCGTATGCCTTGCAAGGCCTCCGTCCGACCCTTGACGATGAGCGATTGCAGGGTGTGTCCGAGGGCCGCCTCCAAGGCCGCCTCATACTGCGCATCCACTTCCACGACCTCCGCCAGGACCCCTAAGACCCCGGCGCGTAATGAGGTCTCCGCAGAAGTCATGACGGCCTTTACCCCTTCGGTATACCCCTCGAACCGCCGCTGCATATCCGTGAGGGAAGCGAGGTGCAAACGGAGACGGTGGAGTTCCCCCTCCGCCTCTTTTAATTCCCCCTCGGCACGCACGAGCTCCGCCTGGAGACGTCCGAGTTCTGACTCGCGTCTGCGGAAATCCTGCTCCAGCGTCTCCTTGCGGTTGGCAAGCCCCTCTCGCGTCGCGTGCCCTGTCTTGAATTTCCCCTCGAGGTCCTTTTGTTCCCGCAGCAGGTCCTCCAGTTCCTGTCCCAACCGCATTTTTTTATCCAGAAACTCGCGCTCCCGTTTGCGGCCGTCCTCGACGATGTTCTGGCCGTGGGCGATTTGGGCCGTGACCTGCACCACCGTATCTTTTAAGGTATCGAGGGTCCCTTCGCACTCCACACAGTGCGCCTCCCCCTCCCCTAATTTCGTCTCTTCCTGCTGTAAGAGCACGCCGATCGACTGGGCCTTTTGGACGACCTCCGCGAGCTCCGCGCGGCTCCCTACCCTTTTCTCACGCGCAGCAACCAGTTGCCGTTCGATCCCCTCGATCTCCTCCCGATATTGCCCTTCCAGCGTCATAAGCCCCTGCCGTTCCCGTTCCAGCGACCTGACCCGCTCTTCCTCAC
>MGQT01000101.1:2967-3247 GCA_001797935.1 Deltaproteobacteria bacterium RBG_16_54_18
CTCCTCGAGCGCCGCCTCCGACTGGGCGACCTGCGCAATCCGCTGCTGTTCTTCCGCCCTGATCCCCTGCAGGGCCCCCTGCATCTCCGTACATCTCTCCGACTGCTCGGCGAATGCCACGCCGGCAAGCCCCACCTCCAGGGTGCCGATCTCCTTGCGGTGTTCCCGGTAGCGGCGTGCACGGGCCGCCTGCCGGCGCAGCGCGTTCATCTGCCGACGCACCTCGCCGATCACGTCCTGGACCCGCAGGAGGTTTTGTTTGGTCCGCTCCATCTTCTGG
>MGQT01000101.1:3363-3928 GCA_001797935.1 Deltaproteobacteria bacterium RBG_16_54_18
GGAATATGCATTGACCCCTACCCCGGTCCCCAAGAAGAGGTCTCGCACATCCTTGAGCCGGCAGGGAATTTTATTGATCAGGTACTCGCTCTCCCCGGAACGGAAGAGGCGCCTGGCAACCGAGATCTCATTGAAGTCTCCGAATCCTTCCAACGGGATGGCCCCGTCGTTTTCGAAGACGAGGGAGACCTCGGCCATGCCGAGCGGTTTTAAGGCCTCGGTACCGTTGAAGATGACGTCCTCCATTGAACGGCTCCTGAGGTGGGTAGGCCGCATCTCCCCCATGGCCCAGAGCACGGCATCGGCGACATTGGTCTTGCCGCAGCCGTTCGGGCCCACGATACCGGTGATGCGCGAGGGAAAAGTAAAGACCGTCCGCTCCATGAAAGACTTAAACCCGACAATCTCTATACGCCTCAATCTCATGTGTTTGCCGCTTCCTTGCGTCTCACGCCGATATACCCGAGGGCGCGCTCCAGCCTCCTGATCACCCGTTCCTTGCCGATGCCCTCCATGACCTCGAAGAGCCCCGGGCTGGTGGTCCTGCCGGTGAGGGCGACCCTCA
>MGQT01000101.1:4050-4292 GCA_001797935.1 Deltaproteobacteria bacterium RBG_16_54_18
AAAGATACCAGTTCGGGACGGAGAAATTTCTGCGCACCCTTCTCATCGTACGCGAACTCATCCGTAAAGTAAAATTCGGCCATCTCCGCCATCTCGGCCAAGGTCTTGGCGCGGGGTTGCAGGCTTTTCACGGCCTTCATAAGCCTGTCGTCTACTGCTGCCGTGATCCCCCGTTGCTGCAAAAAGGGGATGAGCTGCTCGGCGATCTCCCGAGAATCACCCTCCTTGAGGTAGTGGGCGTT
>MGQT01000101.1:4423-9036 GCA_001797935.1 Deltaproteobacteria bacterium RBG_16_54_18
AGTTGACCAAGGCCTGGGGCAGATACCCCATCTCTTGATACGCGGTGACGGAGGTGGCCCCGTGCCGTTTGCTGAGCCGCGCTCGGTCCTGCCCCAAGATCAGGGGGAGGTGGGCAAATGCCGGCGCGGGATACCCCAGGGCCTGATAGAGGTGGACCTGACGGGGGGTGTTATTCAGGTGATCATCCCCCCGGATGACATGGGTGATCCCCATCAGGGCGTCGTCCACGACGACCACAAAATTATATGTTGGGGTACCGTCGCTGCGCAGGATGATAAGGTCGTCCAACTCCTCGTTTTCAAAGGTGACCCGCCCCTTGATCAGGTCATCCACAACCGTCACCCCTTCGAAGGGAGACTTGAACCTAATCACACAGGGAAGCCCCGCCGCCTGATCCGTGCGCCCGCGGCAGCGACCGTCATACTTCGGTTTTTCCCCCTTGGCCAGGGCCTGCTGACGACGCTGCTCGAGTTCTTCGGAGGTACAATAGCAACGATAGGCCGTACCCGCTGTCAAGAGACGCTCGACATGCTCTTGATAGAGGGCCATCCGTTCGCTCTGAAAGTACGGCCCTTCATCCCAGGTGAGACCCAGCCATTGCATGCCGCTGAGGATGGCATTGAGGTATTCCCGGGTGGAGCGGGCTTGATCGGTGTCCTCGATCCGCAGGACAAAGACGCCGCCGTGGTGGCGGGCAAAGAGCCAATTAAAGAGAGCTGTCCTTACCCCGCCGATGTGCAGATATCCCGTCGGGCTGGGCGCAAACCTTGTCCTGACCAACACTACCCCTTACTAGAAACGGATGCCGAACGAAGGCACGCCGACCACCAGGGCCATAATGAGATACACGGCCAAAGTGATCAGGACAGTGACCACCGCCTGCCCCGGGGTGATCTGATGCACCTTTTCCAGGCCCACGATCTGGAGGTACAAGCCATACAGGCCGGCAAAGAGCCCCACGACGGGTATCCAGGAAAAAAGACCCACGACACCGGCATAGGCCACCACGCGATATACCCCCTCATACGCCCCCTTGCCCTCGAAGAACTGCTGCGCCACGAGGTGCAAAATCGCTGCACCGATGAACGAAAATATCACACCGGCGATGATGATCTTAAAGAACAAGAGGACGTCCCCACGGGCCATGATCGCGGAGAGTACTCCGGAGACCCCCAGGCAGACCAACAAGAAGATCATTGGTGGGGTATAGCCACCGGTCGTGGGCATGTGCTGATAAAAATTGCCCGGCGTGAAGAGTACCGTCTTGGCCACCCTGATAAAACTATTGACAAAATCTTTGGTGCTAAACTCATAATTGCTCGTTGCCTGTTCTTCCATGTGCTCTCCTCCTTAAAAGAATGAAAGATTAAACCCCCTTTTCCCTGTGCCACATTCTAGCACAACCGATAGCGGGAGCAATACCGCGCTTCGTCCGTTCTCACTATCTCTTGCCGTCAATATCACTATATTTTGACATTTTTTCACTGCTTACCACAACATATAGTATTTGTCAAGGGATTTTGAAGGGCTGGGCGGCCTCACCCCCGCGGGTGAAACTGGCGGTGGAGCTTCTTGAGATACTCCTGATTGACATGGGTGTAGATCTGGGTGGTGCTGATGTCCACATGCCCGAGCATCGCCTGGATGAATCTGAGGTCCGCCCCCCGCTCCAAGAGATGCGTCGCAAAAGAGTGGCGCAGGGTGTGTGGGGTGATATGCTTGGTGATCCCGGCCTTAAGGGCATAGTGTTTCAGTAATTTCCAAAAGCCCTGCCGACTCAGCCTCCCCCCCCGGTTGTTTAGGAACAAGTACGGGCTTTCCCGCCCCTTGAGCATGGCGGGGCGTGCATCGTCCCGGTAGGCCCTCACCCTGTCCATAGCCACCTCCCCGATAGGGCAGATCCGCTCTTTTCCCCCCTTCCCCTTGATAGTCACAAACCCCACCTCCAGGTTCACCGCGTCCGTGGGAAGCTCAACGAGCTCCGATACCCGCATGCCGGTGGCGTAGAGGAGCTCGAGCATTGCCCCGTCTCTGGCCCCTGCGGGACCTGTGGCGGGATCGGGCTGGGCCAGGAGCTGTTCCACATCCTGCACCGTGAGGACATGGGGGAGGGTAGCGCCCAGCTTGGGGAGTTCCATATCTTCAAGGGGGTTTTGCGCCAGATACCCTTCGCGCTCGAGAAACCGGTAGAGGCCGCGCAGGGCGACGACAGCCCGCGTGATACTGCGCAGCGACAGCCCCCGTGTCTGCAGTTGCTGCATAAAGGCCATGACGGTGACAATCGAGGTCTCTGCCAAGGACGTGATCCCTTGCTCCGTCAGAAATGCTACATAGGCGTTGAGGTCGCGCGCGTAGGCCTCCAGGGTATTGCGGGCAAGACCCTTTTCTACGGCAAGGTAGTGCAGAAAAGGATCGAGAGCCTCTCCAATCATAGGTCGATGATCTCTGCGGTAAGGGTGCTGAGATCGGCGATGGCCACGGTTGAACGCCCGAAAAGCCAACCGCCGCACTCCCCCGGATTGACGAGCAGGGTATCCCCTACCCGTTTGACCTCAGGGCGGTGGGTGTGTCCGAAGATGATGAGCCGATAGCTAGTGTCTGCTGCCGCCTCGACCGGCGCGGGGAGATCGTGAGCTACCAGAACCTGCCACTCCCCTACCGTGAACGCGGCAGGGGATGCGCACAACCTGTTGTTTGCTGTCTTTTGCAGGCCACGTTGTTCGCCATCGTTGTTGCCGAAGACTCCCCGATACTCGCAGGTCAGAAGTTGGTTGAGCGGGTTCAAGGAAAAAGGGGCGATGTAATCCCCGGCGTGAAAGACCATGGCGACCGCGCGGCGGTTAAAGACCTCGCAGGCGCGTTGGATCATCGGTACATGGTCGTGCGAATCGGCAATGATCCCAACGAGCACGCCGCGCCCCTCACCTGCCGGTGTGTCCAAAGCCCCCCGCGCCCCTGTTGCTTGCGGGGAGTTCCTCTACCACCTCGAGCTCGGCGCGGCAGACCTGGTGGACGACGAGCTGGGCAATCCGCTCTCCGTCCTTAATGACAAAGGGCTCAGGCCCCAGGTTGATCATGATGCAGCCGACCTCCCCCCGATAGTCGGCATCAACCGTCCCCGGCGTATTGAGCAGGGTCACCCCGTGTCGCAAGGCGAGCCCGCTGCGCGGACGCACCTGGGCCTCGTACCCGTCCGGCAGGGCAATGGCAATGCCGGTGGGGATAAGACGCCATTGACCCGGCCCCAAGACCACCTCTCCCTCTTCTAATGCGGCGCAGAGGTCCATCCCCGCAGCAAGGGGTGTCATGTAAAGCGGCAGCTTTATCGCCCGATCGCGCACGCGTTTTACCGCCATCCGCACCATCTCAGAGCTCCACGGTCTGCCACGGTAATTCCCGCTGTTCAATCGCCCCCAAAAGGGTGATGCACAGCGGATGTGAATCGAGCATCTCCTGGGCGACCTCGACGATATTCGCCTTCGTAACCTGCTCCAGGCCGTCCAGGACCTCGGCGAGAGGGATGTGTCGGCCGAAACAGATCTCGTCCCTCGCCACCCGGCTCATCCTCCCGTCGGAACCCTCAAGGCTGAGGATGGTGCCCCCCCGTAAATACTCCTTGGCCGCCGTGAGGTCTGCGTCCTCGATACGGCCCTCGCGTATCCCTTGTAACTCCTGCACGATCAGCGTAATTACCTCCTTGATCTCCGCCTTGGTGGTGCCGGCGTAGACACCGAAGAGGCCGGTATCCGTATACATATTGAGAAAGGAATAAATACTATAGGTCAGGCCCCGCTTTTCCCTGACTTCCTGAAAGAGGCGCGAGCTCATATTCCCCCCGAGGAGGGTGTTGAGAGTATGCCCGGCGTACCGGAGTCGGTGATGGTGCGCAATACCGGTAGTCCCCAGACAGAAGTGTACCTGTTCGAGATCCCGGTAGGTGATCTGCATGCGCGAACAACCGCCGCTTGTCTCCTGCCGGGGTGCCGGGACAGGCAGGGAGCGCAACTTCCCCAGGCGCGCCGCGACCAAATCTACCACCTCGCCGTGATTCAGCCCCCCCGCCGCCGTCACGATCATCCGTTCCGGGGTGTAATGGCCTTGCACGAAGGCAATAATCTCCTCGCGCCGGAAGGAAGAGACATTTTCCTCCAACCCCGTGATCGGGTACCCGAGGGGGTGATCTCCCCAAAAGGAGCGATGAAAAAGGTCGTGGATATAGTCGTCCGGGGTATCCTCGACCATCTTGATCTCCTGCAGGACCACCATCCGCTCACGTTCGATCTCCGCAGGGGCAAAGACGGAGTGTGCGATGATATCGGCCAGGATATCGACGGCGAGCGCGATGTCGCGCTTGAGAATCTTGGCGTGGAAGCAGGTATATTCCTTGCCGGTAAAGGCGTTAATGCTCCCCCCCACCGACTCGATCTCCCTGCTGATATCGAAGGCGCTCCGGCGCTCGGTCCCCTTGAAGAGGAGGTGTTCGATAAAATGCGAGAGGCCGCATTCCGCCGCTGCCTCGTCCCGGGAACCGGTCTTGATCCAGATCCCGATGGAGACCGAATCCAACGAGGGAACGGCCTCGGTCACCACGCAAATGCCATTATCCAATTGG
>MGQT01000101.1:9075-9395 GCA_001797935.1 Deltaproteobacteria bacterium RBG_16_54_18
GAAAAACGGATTTTCGCAGGTGGCCTTGCGCCACCAAGAAAATCTTATCTTTTTTCCCCATCTAAAATATAATTTTCGCTGGTGACCCTTGCGCCACCAAGAAAATAACCTTCTTTTCTCTCCCGAAGATACTCTGTCAGACACACATTAAGGTGTCTCATGGCCACGGGCCATCTTTAGTCGCTATCCCACAAGGTGGGATGAGCGAATGCCGATTCCGGCATAAGATCTCGCTCAAAAAAAAGACCGACAGCTGCGGTCTTTTTTCTCCGTGCATAGAAGAACGAAGGGCTAGCGATCGTTACGTCTCTTCCCGCCTC
>MGQT01000102.1:0-866 GCA_001797935.1 Deltaproteobacteria bacterium RBG_16_54_18
CTTTGGCGGAACGAGCGGTCTTACCATTATGTATGCCGGTCTTTTTGTCTGTCTTATCGGGTTAATCTTCGCGATAATTCAGTACCGGCAGACGCGCGACCTACCCGCTCACAAATCGATGCTCGATGTCTCGAACATTATATGGGAGACCTGCAAATCCTATCTCGCGCAGCAGGGTAAATTCCTCGTTATCCTCTGGGTGCTGATCGCGCTCTGTATGGTCTATTATTTCATGGGGCTCTCGCATAAACCGCTCGGTGACATGGGCATCATCCTCTTCTGCTCGATCCTCGGCATTCTCGGCTCCTACGGCGTCGCCTGGTTCGGTATGAGGATAAACACCAAGGCAAACGCAAGAACGGCATTCGCCTCTCTGATGCGCAAACCCGTCGACGTCGTCAATATCCCCCTGAAGTCGGGCATGAGCGTCGGCCTTCTGCTTGTCAGCGTTGAACTCTTTTTCATGATCAGCATCCTGGTCTTCCTCAAGGAACTGGCCGGCCCCTGCTTCATCGGCTTCGCCATCGGCGAATCGCTCGGCGCGAGCGCGCTCAGGATCGCGGGCGGCATCTTCACGAAGATCGCCGATATCGGCTCAGACCTCATGAAGATCGTCTTCCCCCTCCCTGAGGACGATCCGAAGAACCCCGGCGTCGTTGCCGACTGCACCGGCGATAACGCAGGCGACAGCGTCGGCCCCACAGCGGACGGCTTCGAGACGTATGGCGTCACGGGCGTGGCGCTTATCGCCTTTCTCGCGCTGGCCTTGGCCACAAGCCCGGCCATGTCTGCGACACTGATCATCTGGATATTCGCGATGCGTATCTTTATGATCCTCACCTCGCTTGTTTCTTATTTCATCAATA
>MGQT01000102.1:977-7382 GCA_001797935.1 Deltaproteobacteria bacterium RBG_16_54_18
TCCTGCTCGGCGACCTCGACGCCAAATATCCCGGGCTGTGGTGGGCACTGTCCGCCATCATCAGCTGCGGCACCGTAGCCGGGGCATTGATACCTGAATTTACCAAGGTCTTTACGAGCACAAAGTCGCGTCATGTGCGGGAGGTCGTCGGCGCGGCCCGACACGGCGGGGCATCGCTCGATATCCTCTCCGGATTTGTAGCCGGCAACTTTTCGGCATTCTGGGAAGGCCTGGTAATCATCGTCCTCATGTTTATCGCCTATCTGGTGTCCCAGCATGCCGCTATCCTCGCGGTCATGCCTGCGCAGTTTTCCTTCGCAGCCCCTGTCTTCGCCTTCGGCCTGGTGGCCTTCGGTTTCCTCGGCATGGGCCCCGTCACGATCTGCGTTGACTCCTTCGGCCCTGTCTCCGACAATGCCCAGTCGATCTATGAGCTCTCCCGCATCGAGAAGATCCGCAACATCAAGAAAGAGATCAAGAGGGATTTCGGATTTGATCCCGATTTCAAGCATGGCAAGGACTATCTCGAAGAGGCAGACGGCGCCGGAAATACCTTCAAGGCAACCGCGAAGCCGGTGCTCATCGGCACCGCCGTTGTCGGCGCCACAACCATGGTCTTCGGTATCATCATACTGCTCGAAAACCTCTATGGAAACGTCATCGCCCAGCTGAGCCTCGTAAACCCGAAGATCATCCTCGGCCTCTTAATGGGCGGGGCAATCATCTACTGGTTTACCGGCGCGGCCACGCAGGCCGTGACCACGGGCGCTTATCGCGCAGTCGTCTTCATCAAGAAGAATATCAAACTCAATAAAGCGAGGGCGTCCATCAAGGACAGTAAAGAGGTCGTCAAGATATGCACGCAGTACGCGCAGAAGGGCATGTTGAACATCTTTGTCGTCGTCTTTTTCATGACGCTCGCGCTCTCATTCTTCGACCCCTACTTTTTTATCGGCTACCTTGTGGCCATCGCCTTCTTCGGTCTTTATCAGGCGATTTTCATGGCCAATGCAGGGGGCGCGTGGGATAACGCTAAAAAGATCGTCGAGGTAGACCTCAAAGAAAAGGGTACGCCGCTGCACGAAGCGACCGTTGTCGGCGACACCGTCGGCGATCCCTTCAAGGACACCTCATCGGTCTCCATGAACCCCGTCATCAAGTTCACCACGCTCTTCGGCCTCCTTGCCACAGAGATCGCGGTGACGATGACGAATCGTGGTTTAAAGACGGGCCTTGGCATTGCCTTTTTCTTAGTCGCTCTGATCTTCGTGTATCGTTCCTTCTACCGCATGAGGGTCGGCGAAGAGAAGCTCCGTTAATCAGTATCATGAGAAAAAGGCGTCCCTTCCGGGACGCCTTTTTTATTTTGGAGAAGCATTCTTTTATCAAACCATTGAACCTGAGCGCATACCGATCCGAATGTGTTGAGAGAGCGAGGCGAGGAGGCGGTAGGGATCAGTTGAAATGCAGCGCTATTTATGTTAAAAAGGTAAAAAGACATCATGAGAAAACGAGCAAAACAATCCTTGATAAATCCCAAGGTCCGGCGCAAGCAGCAATCCCGACGGGGAAAGCTGATCCTGCTCATTATTCTGGCTATTGCCTTGAGCCAGCTTATCGCACACCACCAGCGTATCCTCGCAAGCTTTGGTGACTATCTGATCTATCAGCAGGAGCCTCAGGGTGTTGACGTGATCGTCATCGCGAGCAATTGGGAGGACACGGTCCTCAGGGCCAGGGGTGCGGCGGACCTCTATACAAAGGGGATGGCCAAGAAGATCTTTATCCCTCGTATGGCTCGTATGCGGGGAGCCGAAGAAATAAAACAATTGGGGATCAATGTCCCGGAGAACCGAGAGGTGGTAACCGGCATCCTCCAAGGATTAGGGGTCCCCTCGGATGCTATCGAGACGTCGGCGCAGGAGGCCTCCGACACGTGGGATGAGGCGGAGGAGACGAAAAACTTCATCGAACAAAAAAAGTATGCCTCGGTCCTCTTGGTGACGTCAAAATACCACTCCCGGCGAGCCTACCTTATCTTTAAAGATGCCCTCAAGGGAAAAGCCACGGTCATCAGTATCCCGTCCTCCTATGATGTAGCATATCCCGAGTCATGGTGGAAACACAGGGATGATGCCAAGGCAGTATTTATGGAATACCTAAAACTCTTCATATACTGTTGGCGCAAGGTATTCTGAGAAAAGGAGGACGAGATGAACAAAGGAGACAAGATAACTTTCCCGTTCGGCACGGGCGAAAAAGAGGGGGTAGTCGAAAAGATTTATCCCAAGACGGTATATATCAAAGTAGACTTCCCCAAACACAAGGGGAAGATCATCAAGCGATCCATCGCATCCCTGAATCCAAAAGCAGCGGCGAGTCAAAAGAAACAAGAAGAGAAGAAAAAAAAGCGCAAGGAAGACAAGAAAAAAGAGAAGGCAGCTAAAAAATCAGCTCCATGAAAACGCTCGTCGTAGCAGCCGCCTTGATCGCCCGCGGGAAACGTATTTTGTTGGCACAGCGGGAAGCGGGAGACGATTGGGGATTGCGATGGGAATTCCCGGGAGGCACGCTGGAAGACGACGAGGGGCCGCGCGAGTGCATCAAACGGGAATTGTGTGAAGAGTTGGGAGTAGAGGTAGAGATCGGAGGCATATATCACGTAACGTTCCAACGATATGAACGTTTTAATGTTCTCCTCCTCGTCTATCGGTGTACCATAACGAAGGGCATCCCCGCGGCCATAGCGTGTCAAGAGGTCAGATGGGTCGAGAAACAAGGGTTGATCGATCTCTCCATGCCTCCGGCTGATGAAGAAATCAGGCAGCGTATCCTGCAAGAAGACCCATGGGATTTAGGTGCGGCATAGTCGGCCTTCCCAACGCGGGAAAGTCAACCATCTTCAACGCGCTCACGGCCGCGGCGGCGGAAGTGGCCAGTTACCCATTCTGCACGATCGAGCCCAATGTCGGCATCTGTCCTGTCCCGGACGAGCGCTTAGATGCCGTGGCCCGGTTGATCAAGCCCCGTAAGGTCACGCCGACGACGTTGGAATTTGTGGATATCGCAGGCTTGGTCAAGGGGGCGAACAAGGGAGAGGGGCTCGGAAACCAGTTTCTCGCGCATATACGCACCATGGATGCCATCGCCCACGTAGTACGATGCTTTGCCGACACGGATATCGCCCCCATCTATGGAACCATTGATCCTCGCCGTGACGTGGACATAGTCAATGCCGAACTCATCCTCGCCGACTTGGAAATGGTGGAGCGGCGATTGGAAAAAACGGGCCGCCTCCTGCGGCTCGGCGAAAAGACGGCGGCGGAGGAAGCGCAGCTGCTGCAGGATATCAAGGGAGCATTGGAGCGCGGCGTATGGGCGCGGACGGCGATCACGGACGGAGAGAAATCGCTCCCTGCTGATTTGCCCTTGCTAACCGCCAAACCGGTCTTCTATGTGGCCAACGTAGATGATCCGCAGCCGGTAGAACAAAACCCGTACGTGACGGCCCTCAAAGAGTTGGCCGACGTCGAGGAAACGCCTGTTGTGGTTATCGCCGGCAAGCTGGAGGCTGAGATCGCCCTGCTTGCGGAAGGGGAGCGAAAGGAATTCCGACGCGAACTGCAACTGGCGGATTCCGGACTTGAGCGCCTGCTGCGGGTCGGCTATGATATGCTCGGCCTCGTTACCTTCTTTACGATGGTGAATCAGGATCTGAGGGCGTGGACCGTCCCCCACGGGACCTCTGCCCTTCAGGCTGCGGGGCGGATTCACAGTGACATGGAACGGGGATTCATCAGGGCTGAGGTTATATCCTACGAGGACCTGATCAGGTGCGGTTCGGAACAGGCGGCCAAGGATAAGGGACTCATGAAGTCACATGGCAAGGAATATGTGGTGCAGGATGGGGATGTCATCCATTTCCGGTTCAATGTATGATGGTTACATGCCTTTCGACGGGAAATGAACCTATCTGGTTGCCGAGAGAAGAATGCTGCGTAAAAAGTCGATTATAGCCGTCTTTATCTTGCTCGCCGTCTGGAGTACGCTCTTGTGGATTTTTTCCCGCGCCCTTCCCGACGTGCGTCCGCTCAAAGACCGCCGGTATTCCATGACGCTTATGGTGAACAACGCGGCGGGGAAAAAAATTCCCTTCGTGTTGGGACCGCGTAACCCGCGGTGGGCTCCCTTAACCGCCATCCCTGCCGCGCTCCAATGGGGTGTCATTGTGGCAGAGGACTGCTCTTTTTACCAACACGACGGTTTCGATTTCGGTGCACTGCGAGATGCCTTGTGGGAGGATCTGAGAGAGTTTGAGGCCGTTCGGGGGGGGAGCACCATCACCCAGCAGCTTGCGAAAAACCTCTATCTCTCACGTGAAAAATCTCTGTCGAGAAAGATAAAAGAAGCGATCATCACACGTAAATTGGAGCGACATCTCAGCAAAAAGAGGATCTTGGAATTATACCTTAATGTTATAGAATTGTCCCCCGGCATCTATGGAGTGGGGGCGGCAAGTGAGCACTATTTCCATACCGCTCCGACGGATTTGAACTTTTATCAGTCCATCCTGCTGGCGGCCATTATCCCGAGCCCCAAACGGTATAACCCCTATCGTTATCCTGAGCGGGCCTTGGATCGTTATAAGATGGTCGTGTCGCTGCTCTACAAGGCAAAATTCATCACTACTGAACAATACAACATCGCGAGCTCTGTGCGGCTCGACGTGGACCCACAGACGAATATCCTCTATATCGTACCCGTACGATAGCGCGAATTAAATGACAGGGATGGCACACCATCAGCATCCCCACCGAGCGGTCCTTGTTGTCCGAAGCGGAAACAGGATAACCTCTCGTGGCAGTATCATCGAAAAGCGATCTTACCGAGATCTCCGCCGCAGGCGGGAAGATTTCTTTTTTTCGTGCGCGTGATGAAGGCGTAGCGGGGTGCCTAACCGCGGAAAGACTAGCTTTTTGAAGGCCACAAAAATCGCCCACCCACAGCCGGCGCCGAGGAGCGCCCCTGCCGCGACATCGAGGGGATAGTGAACCCCCAGGTATACCCGCGAATAACCGACGAGGAGGGCAAGGGGAATCATCACCCACAACAACCAGCGGGGGAAGAAAAATGACAAAAACGTGACTGCCGCCGTGATATTGGTGGCATGGCTTGAGGGCAAGGAGGGTGATCGAGGACAGTACCCTTCGATCAGGCGTACCCAGTCATGAACATGGCACGGCCTGACCCTATCGATGAGTTCCTTTGCTAGTGAGGAGCACATCCCCTCGCTTAAGAGAATGGTTAAGCCAAGGCCCGCCACGATCATGAGCCCCCGGAGTCTTTCCTTGAGCACGATGAAAAGCAGGAGAACGATGAGGGGGATCCGCCACGCAGAAAAATGCGAAAAGACCGGGATGACCTGATCCAAAAACGGATGGGCCCATTGAAGGTTAAGGAGCCGTAATAGCGCGGTATCCAAATCCGCGACCCAGTTCATGTCGCGCTTTTATCCTTTTCCGCGACGATCTCAAAGCTGGTGACCCTTCCCCGGTGTTTCTTATCGCTCAAACACGGATTGGTCTGAATGACGCGGAAACCGTGTTCTCGGCAATAGGTATTTGCCTGCTTATACTCCTCCAGGTAACCTGTAATGATGATTCGCTCGATCTTCTTTTTTATAATATCCATAGCGTTTGTCGCACCTTTCATAAAATGTGCCCATAGATTCCCGCAAACGGGCATCAGTTGTCAAGTGATTTAACAAGAAGGCGGCCCGTCTATGGCGCCAGCCAGGACCATGGAGACTGGGGCATGTTTCTGAGCACCCAAAATATAATGACGCACTCCAAGAATATCCAGATAACGTTTGCGGACACAAAGAAAGCGGGCAATGGCTTCCCCCTGACAGCACCTGTTGCATAAGATAAAAAATAATAGCCCACATATGGCAGTGACAGGAGTGTAAGGGGATTAAACCCGCAGGCAATCAGCACCTCGCCATGGAGCAGGGAGTGTAACGCGCGCAGGGACCCGCACCCGGGACAATAAAAACCGGTGAGCGTGTAAAAAGGGCAGGGCAGGTAGAGGGTCGACCTGCTGGGGTCAACCGCGTACAAAAAATAGGTTATGGCGATCCCGCCTACCAAAAGTATAGCCACCCCAATATGACGCGCCCATCTGACGGTAAATACATTTTGCATATTTATCGGCAACAAAAAATTAGTGGTTCTTCGCGTAATCTCCCCTACCATTCAGATTGAGAAAGTGGGGATGCCGCAAGCGGCAGACAGCCCATTTCTGCTTTTCTCTTCCCCTCTTTAGCCCGCCTTGCCGAAGCGGCTTCGCGAGGCAGGCAAAGAGGGGTGAGGGGAGATTTTATAAATCATAAGCAACTCCATATCC
>MGQT01000103.1 GCA_001797935.1 Deltaproteobacteria bacterium RBG_16_54_18
TGCTATTGAATATCAGAATGACTCTGTCATTGTCTTCAAGGATATTCATCCCCATGCCCCGGTTCATCTTCTCATCGTCCCGAAGAAACATATCCGGAGCCTTAATGACCTCGCTGACCAGAACAAGGATCTTCTTTCTGACATGATCCTGACGGCCCGCAAGGTTGCAAAAGAAAAAGGGATTGCAAAGTCAGGCTATCGTCTTCTGATGAATGTGGAACGGGGCGGAGGACAGCTTATTTTTCATCTCCATATGCACCTGCTGGGGGGGTGGTAGCAACAGTAAGATCAAACGACCCCGGGGCCTCCAAGCGCTTCCCACGCAAAGGGGGGAATCTTGAAGATGTTGTTGCCTAGATTGCAAGACGCTTGAGGCGGATCTGAGATTACACTCCCCCCCTTTCCCTCTCCAGTAAGTAATCTCTCTACTCATCTTCCCCATAGATATTTTTCCCCCTTGACAGTAAACGTTCGTTCACCTATACTGGGAGCATGCAAAAGCAAATAAGAGAAGAGAGGCTGCGCGCCCGGGCCCGGGTAATTGCCGCCTTCCTGCTTCACCAGGGGAGGATGCCGAGCTTTTCCGAGATCGGGGAGTTGTGCGGCCTCAGTTCCAAAAACGCCGTGTACAAGCTCATCGGGCGGCTCGAAGGCCTCGGGGCCCTCAAACGGGACCATAAAGGCAGGCTTATCCCCCAATCCTTGGCATACCCCATAAGGATGCTGGGGACCGTGGAAGCAGGCTTCCCCAGCCCTGCCGAAGAGGAACTGGCCGATACCCTCTCCCTTGACCAGTTCCTCATCAAGAACCCGGACGCCACCTTTCTCCTCAAGGTAGCAGGTGACTCCATGTCCGGCGCCGGCATCCTGCCGGGGGACATGGTGCTGGTTGACAAGGGGCGGCGCCCCAAGAGCGGCGATATCGTCATCGCCGAGGTCGACGGCCAGTGGACGATGAAATATCTCAGGGGGCGAGGGAAGGAGGGCGTCATGCTGATGCCCGCTAACCCCAAATACAAGCCGATTACGCCCACAGCAGAGCTGAGGATCGCCGGCGTGGTGACCGCGGTGGTACGCAAGTATTGACCCCCTATGGATACCCCGCCCCTTACCATACGCTCCTGGCCGCGAGCAATCATGCATCTTGATGCCGATGCCTTCTTCGCCTCCTGCGAGCAGGCAATCCATCCGGAGCTCAGGGGCAAGCCTGTCATCACCGGCAAGGAGCGCGGGATCGTGGCAGCTGCCAGCTATGAGGCCAAGGCCCGGGGGGTAACACGGGGCACGCGGCTCTTCGAGGTCAAGAAAATCTGCCCCGAGGCCGTCATCCTCCCGTCGGACTATGAGACCTACAGCCTCTTTTCCGTCAGGATGTTCGCCATACTCAGACGCTTCTCTCCCGACGTGGAGGAATACTCCATCGATGAGGCCTTCGTGGACCTCACGGGCCTGCGGCGGAGTTTTCACGGACCCTACGGCATGATCGCCCGGCAGATACAGGAGGCCATCGAAAAAGAGTTGGGGATCACGGTATCGGTAGGCATGAGCCTCTCGAAGGTCCTGGCAAAGATCGCCTCGCGGCACCATAAACCGCACGGGTTCACCCTGATCCCGGGGAGGGAGATACGCCGGTACCTGGAGGAACTCCCCCTGGGAAAGGTCTGGGGCATAGGGCCGAACACGACCGCCTTCCTGCGGAAGTTCGGGATTCGGACCGCCTTGGAATTTGCGCTGAGGGAAGAAAGTTTTATTAAAAAACATCTCGCGAAGCCCTTTCAGGAGATCTGGCATGAGTTAAACGGCAGGAGCATCTCCCCGGTCTGCCCCGAGGCAAAGGGCAGCTATCAATCCATCAGCAAGGCCAAGACCTTTACTCCCCCGTCGAGCGACGCACAGTTCGTCTTCGCGCAGCTTTCGAAGAACCTGGAGGCCGCCTGCATCAAGGCACGGCGTTACCATCTGGCCGCGACGAGGCTCATCGTCTTCTTACGGCAACAGGACTTCAGAGACCAGGGTATAGAGCTGAAACTGAGCAGGCCCACGGCCTACCCGGCAGAGCTCTTCAAGGCGCTCACCGAGGGCTTTCACGAACTCTTTAGGCCCGCGGCCCGCTACCGCCAGACCGGCGTGGTCCTCACCGGCCTGGTGCCGGCAACCGATATCCAGTATACCCTCTTCGACGATATTGCCCGGATAGAGAAGATGGCGCGGATTTACCAAGCCGTAGATCTCCTGTCGGAGCGATTCGGCAAATACGCGGTGCATCATGGCTCGTCCCTGCCGACCAAAATCCAGGCCCGGCATGAGGGTGAGCGCGGTGACGCCCCCCAGCGGACATCCAAACTTTTTAAGGGAGAAAACAACAGGCAGCGCTTGGGATTGCCCCTGCTGCATATCAAGGTCTGATCAACCCTGGCTCGGGATGCAGGAATAGAATCCTGCCACGTCAGGGACCTATAAATAATAAAAAACAGTGATACGAATCTAACCTAGAAATGCAGACGCGGGGGAAGCAGTATGGTATACTATGGTGTACGGCACCATAATATTTCATCACACCATATACGGGAGGCATTATGAAGACCATCTGGAGGGCATTGCTGGTATTTGTCGTCATCGGGATCGTGACGGTCCCTGCCTTGGCACAACGTAACCTGGAGGAGGCGACCGTTAAAGTCTATGCCGTGCAGTCCGAATACGATTACGACATGCCCTGGCAGCTCGCGGGACAGGAACGGGGGTTCGGCTCAGGCTGCATCATCAGCGGCAACAGGATATTAACCAATGCCCACGTCGTGGCAAATCAGAACTTTATCCAGGTAAAACGCGCCGGCCAGGCGCAGAAATATAACGCCACCGTAGAGATCGTCGCACACGAGTGCGACCTCGCCCTCCTCAAAGTTGATGATCCCTCTTTTTTTTCCGGCGTTAAGCCGCTCGCGCTGGGCCCCCTGCCGCAGATGCGGGACAAGGTCGCTGTCTATGGGTTCCCTATGGGGGGAGAAGAGCTGAGCATTACCGAGGGGGTAGTATCGCGGGTGGAACATACCCGCTACTCACACAGCGGCGCGAGCCTGCTGACCTGTCAGATTGACGCGGCCATCAACCCCGGTAACAGCGGCGGCCCGGTCATAAAAGACGGCAAGATCGTGGGGATAGCCTTTCAGGGATATACGTTCGCGCAAAATATCGGCTATATGGTCCCTCCTCCTATCATTGAGCATTTTCTTAAAGACAGCGCCGACGGCACCTATGACGGTATTCCGGAGATCGGTATCGCCTGGCAGGACATGGAAAATCCCGGTCTGAGGGGTCTCTACCGGATGAGCGAAAAGCAGACGGGCGTGCTGGTTACGTACATCGCCCCTAACTCCTCCGCCCGCGGCATCATGCGCGTCGGCGATGTCCTATTAGCCATTGAACAAAAACCGATTGCCAATGACGGAACCATCTCCTTCCGGGGCACGGAACGAATACACTTTGCCCAGGCGGTACAGGATAAATTTATGGGTGAGAAGGTCAGGTGCAGCATTCTCAGGGACGGTACAATCAAGGCAGTTACCATCCCCTTGAGCACACCCACCGACTCGGCGCGCCTGGTACCGTATATCCAATACGACAAGGCGCCGACCTATTACTTCATGGGCGGTCTGGTATTCCAGCCCCTGACGATGAACTATCTGCAGACCTGGAATAGAATGGAGGCCGTCCCCCCCCACCTGGCGAATTACTATTACTACGAGAAGCCGTCGGATGAGCGCAAGCAGGTGATTGTGGTAACCAAGGTTTTGGGAGACGAGTTGACGGTAGGATACGACGATTTTAAAGATCACGTCATCACGCAGGTCAACGGGAAAAAGATTTCCACCATGACGGACCTCGTCAAGGCCATTGGGGGGAATACCGGCACATACCACATGCTCATGGATGAGTGGGGGAATAAGATCGTGCTCGAACGCAGCAAAGCTGAAGAGACGCAGAAAAAGCTCATGGAGAAATTTAGGATTACGGCGGACCGATCCGTTGATCTGCGTGAGGGAGCGAAGAAGCAGTAGTTGCCGCATCGAACAGTGTGCTCATTGTTATAAAAAACGTAATGGGTGAGGAAGGCCGTGGCTCATGAACAGATCATCGGCGCAGTTGAGAAATCGATAGAGGAGCTGTGCAGGGAGTTCCGTGATCGTCCCACCCTTTTTTATACGGAAGAAGATATCGCCTCGTTCTTCTACGCCCTCCTGCAGCACCATCTCTCCATGGCACGGGCGCACGATAGGGACGGGAGTGAACATTTTTTGGTCCACCGGGAGTATCCGGCACCCTTCCGCAGCGACCTGAGCGGCGGACAGTTCGCCATCAAGAGGGACGACGAGCGGACTGCGGACGGCACCCCCTACCCGCGCGGTGTCTATTCCGTCGTCGTCCTGAACCCCGAGTTCATGGCACAATACTCCTACGAGCTTATTAAGGCCCAGGACTATGCGCTCTTCAAAAAGTTGGTCCTCCCACATCTGGACAAGACTAAGCCGGCAGTCCTCTTCGGGATGGCGTGTATACTGCGCAGCGACCCTTTTCCCCTGCTGATAGAGGACGAGGGTAAGGAGATAATTGACGGCTTCGTCGCCGAGGTCAATACAAAGGTCGATCATTTGATTGCCGGCCAATCAAGCGCCGGCTTTATGGGCAACGTACGGATGCTCACTTTCCTCAAGGGCGGCGCCGACCAGGTGCGTACCTTTCTCTTTAAAAAACTCACCGAGCGACCGGAGGTGCTCGTCTGTTTTAGTTATTAAAGGGCAACGGGTAACCTCGACGAGCTAAAGATATACGAGTATAATAATGAGATATCTTGCCTCCGCACACGATGATGAAAACGCGCCATGACGATTGTGAGCCGTCGGTGGCCAAGGATGGTTCGATCATTCGGGAGTTAATGCATCCCGCCGTCCACGGCAATCGCCGGCAGAGTCTGGCCGAAGCCGTCGTACCTGTGGGAGCTGCCACCATGCTCCACAGGCATCTCAAGACAGAGGAGATTTATCACATCACCGCCGGCACCGGCATCATGGTTGTGGAAGACGAGCAATTCCGTGTCGCCGCCGGCGACACGGTATGTATCACGCCGAACACGCCGCACCGGATTACGAACAGCGGCACCATACCCCTGACGATATTGTGCTGCTGCTCGCCGGCATATTCGCACGATGATACGCACCTGCTGTGAGCAACGACTCGCTCCTGTTATGTTCAGACCACGAGGGGAAAATTGAGAAAGGAAAAATAACATATGGCCATCAACCCGCCCTTTATCAAGCCGCTCACGGCAGAGATCATTACCGTTGAAGGCACCTGCAACGCCGGCCACCGCGCCGGTGACTCCTTCGCGATCAGCTGCTACGATAGCGGGGGGCTATGCGGTTTCTTTTATCACGACCTCTTCCCGAGTTTAAGCGTTCTGCAATTCGGGGGAACGATCCCCTGGGCGCCGGCCGGGGAGCTCGCGGTGGAGTGCCCGGATCGGCGTAATGTCGTTACCATAAAGCTGACCGCTCGCTAGCGGGGCAGTAAAGAAGGATTATGGATGCCGTGGATTTTGCTGCTCGCCGTTCTGCTTATCTGCGCCGCTATCTTCGGCAGACGATATCTGCGAGGTTTGCGCAGGAAGCGTCTTACGAACAACCCTTTCCCCGCGGCGTGGGGTAAAATTCTAAAACGCAACGTCCCGCTATACAGGCGCCTTCCGGCAGCGCTCCGACGCCAACTGCAGGGTCATATTCTTGTTTTGCTCGCGGAAAAAAATTTTGAGGGATGCGGCGGTCTGGAAATGACCGATGAAATCAAGGTTACGATCGCGGCCCAGGCAGGCATTCTTCTCCTCAATAGAAAACCGATGTACTATCCGGATCTCGAGTCCATCCTCGTCTATCCCGGCACGTTTGTAGCGGAAGATATTACGCCCCTGAGTGATCACGCCTACCTTGAAGGCGAGACGGAGCTCCTCGGGGAGTCATGGAAAAGAGGTGCCCTCATCCTGGCATGGGACGCGGTAAAACATGCCGCCCTGGATGTCCACGGCGGGCAGAATGTGGTGCTCCATGAGTTTGCCCACCAATTGGACCAGGAAAATGGCGCGGCAGACGGTGCGCCGTTGCTTGAGCGCGGTGCTCAATATTCGGCGTGGGCCCGCACACTGGGAAAGGAGTATCGAAAGTTGCAACGGTCGACACGACAAGGGTTACGGAGTGTGATGGATGAATACGGGGCAACCGATCCCGCCGAGTTCTTTGCCGTGGCGACGGAAACGTTCTTCGAAAGACCGCTCGCCATGCAACGCAGGCATCAGGAGCTGTATGCTATTCTGGCAGACTATTACAAGCTTGATCCCGCCGCGTGGGTCACGGATGCCGACACGTAACGATGTGCTAACCGTAGGCCCCGGACGAAATATATTGAACGAGAATGACCTCTTGTGCTATGGTATGCAGAGGTAACATTCCACGATAGACAGCAGGTATTAAAATAAGGAGAGGCAATGCTCCTCCCGACACCGTCGGGACGCGGAACAGCTTACTACCATGAAGCGGGTCTGATATGCCGACCATGAATATCCGTTACTACTTCGCGCTGCCGGAAGGCGTCCAGGAGGTCTTCGATTTACACGTTGATGACAAAACACTCGAACTGGTGGACAATATCCCCGCTGTCTTGCCTTCGTGGACGATACTCGGTTTTCATCAATGTCCTCACTGTCCGCTGACGGCAGAGACGCATTCTTATTGTCCGCTTGCGGCTCATCTCGTCGGCATAGTGGAAAAGTTTGAGGGGCTTATCTCATACAACGAGATACAGGTCGATATTATGACGTCGGAGCGTTTCATCACGCAAGATACGTCTGTGCAGCGTGGTATCAGTTCCCTCATGGGACTGGTAATGGCCACCAGCGGTTGCCCCCATACGGCCTTCTTTAAACCCATGGCGAGATTTCATCTGCCATTTTCCAGCTCCGAGGAAACGATCTATCGGGCGACTTCCATGTATTTGCTGGCGCAATATTTTTTAAAAAAACAGGGGGCACATGCTGATCTTGACCTGGCTGGGCTCAGAGAGATCTATCAAAATATAGAGATCGTTAATGTGGCTGTCGCGAAACGTCTGCGAGCCGCCACCGAGGCCGATTCCGCCGTCAATGCCATTATCTTGCTTGATATCTATACCAAGGCCGTACCCGTAATCATCGAGGAATCACTCGAAGAGATCCGGTATCTCTTCGCCCCTTATTTTAAGAAAACGGAGTAAACGTTCGTCGTACAGACTTAGCGGGTATAGAGGCCGGGTTCGTCCCGTCGTAAAAAAAGCGCTTGGTGATCGGCGGCGCAGGCCTTCTGCATTCGTTATATTAAGGGGGCTTACATGACAGCGTATATCATGCTATGTAGCGGCTCGCTTATGAGCATCTTCTGGGGGGTGGCGCATATTATTCCGACAAAACCTGTCGTCAAGGGATTTGGCAAAATTTCGGAAGATAACAGGCGCATTATTCAGATGGAGTGGATCGCAGAGGGCCTTACCCTCTGCTTTCTCGGCGCCCTCGTGTTGTTGATCACGATAACGGCCGGTGCCGCAAACACGGTATCCTTTCTCGTGTATCGGGCATCCGCCGCGATGTTGCTCGTGATGGCCGGCTTAACGGCAGTGACCGGTGCAAGGACGGCTCTTATTCCGATTAAAATCTGTCCCGTCGTCAAGGTCGTTATAGCGGGATTGTTTTTTTAGGAAGTGTGGTATAAAAAGCAACTCACCCTATTCTCATACTTAAAAAATAAGGAGGTACGACGATGTCTAAGAGCGAAGCATATCTGAAGGAAGCCTTTGCCGGCGAGTCCCAGGCCAACCGCAAGTATCTGGCCTATGCCGCCAAGGCCGAACAGGAAGGGTACCCTCAGGCGGCGCGTCTTTTTCGTGCAGCCGCCGAGGCGGAGACCGTCCATGCCCATAATCACTTGAGGGCCCTTAAGGCCATCGGCAGCACCAAGGAAAACCTTGCGGATGCCGTCAAGGGTGAGACCCATGAGTTTAAAACGATGTATCCGGAGATGATCGCGGCGGCCAAAGCCGAGGCGGAGAAAGAAGCCGAGCAGTCTTTTACCTATGCAAATGAGGTTGAGAAGATACACGCCCGGCTCTATCAGAAACTCATCGACACACTCAGCGAGAAACAGGAGAGTTATCCCTATTACGTCTGCCCGGTGTGCGGCTACACGGCAGAAAAAAATGCCCCTGACACGTGCCCCGTGTGCAAGACCAAGGGGGAAAAGTTTAAAAAGATGGACTAAAGAGCAGGTTTTGGTTGTAAGCAGGTGCTCGGCCATCGGACCGGCAACCATAATTTAAGGAGAGTACCATGGCGAACCTCCGCGATCTTGTTCTGCGTAACCGCAGCTACCGTCGCTTTGACGAATCATATCGCCTTGAACGTGACACCCTCGTGGAACTGGTAGGGCTTGCCCGCTGCACCGCCTCGGCGGCCAACCGTCAGCCCCTCAAATATATCCTCTCCGCAGACCCTGAGACCAATGAACGCATCTTCCCGTGCCTGGCATGGGCTGCCTATCTCAGGGACTGGGAGGGCCCGGCCCCGGGAGAACGGCCGACCGCCTATATCGTCATCCTCATCGACGAGCAGATTACACGGGATTGGTGGTGCGATGACGGCATCGCGGCGCAGACCATCTTGCTGGGGGCGGCGGAACAGGGCCTCGGCGGGTGCATGATGGGGGCGATTAATAAGGACAATCTACGAAAAGAACTTCGCATCCCCGCACATCTGCTAATCCGGCTTGTCGTGGCCCTCGGCAAGCCCGCGGAGCAGGTGGTTATCGAAGACCTGGAGCCGGGAGGCGACATCCGCTACTGGCGTGATGCCGAAGGAGTCCACCATGTGCCCAAACGCCCGCTTGGTGAAATTATAGTTGACGTTGGTAACCTAAAGGATTAGCAATGTTTGTTGAGCAGTGTACCGTCTTGCGTCACTCACTCTCCCCAGTCTCACTTCCATTATCGTCGTAGCATGATCATAGATGTGGACACCCGCGGTATAATCATAGACGTGCATACGCGTAGCATGATTATAGATGTCCATACACATATCTATCCCGAGCGTACGGCGGCCAGGACGTTGGCTGCGGTGCAAGATCGGGCCGGCATCCGGGCATATACCGACGGCACCATCGCCGGATTGAAGGGCTCCATGCGTGAGGCGGGAATAGAGGTCGCCGTCGTGTCGAGCATTGCAACGCGGCCCGAGCAGGTCGACGCGATGAATCAATGGCTGAGGGAAATATGCCGACCTCCGGTGTACGGGTTCGCCGCCATGCATCCCGATCTCGTGGTCACCCCCGACCTGGTGAGCACGGTAAGGGCCCAGGGATTTAAAGGCTTCAAGATGCACCCCGACTACCAAGGCTTCTTTGTTGATGAACGGCGTGTCTTCCCATTCTATGAAGCAGCCCAAGCAGAAGGTATGTCCATCCTTTTTCATACCGGTGTAGACCTCGGCCTTCCAGATACGGTACATGCTACTCCGCAACGTCTGGCCCTTGTGTTGCGAGAATTCCCCCGGCTTCGCATTATTGCCGCCCATTTGGGGGGTCAGGATATGTATACCGAGACGGAGAAATATCTATTGGGGAGAGAGATCTATCTCGATACCTCCTTTGTCTTACGGAAGATGCCGCTGGATATCTTGCAGCGCATCTTCTCAAAGCACCCCCTCGATCGCTTTCTCTTTGGCAGCGACAGCCCGTGGACTGATCAAAAGGAGGAATTGGATTTTTTGCTCTCCTCCCTCCCTTTTCTCACGCAAGACGCGAAGGATAAGATCCTTGGCGCGAACGCGGCCCGCCTGCTGGAAATTGAATGAATTGGATGGTCTTGATGAAGGAAGGAGGCGCTCTTGATTACGTATGATGACTTTATGAAGTTAGATATCAGGATCGGCACAGTCAAGTCACGGTGGCGGAAAAGATCGCCGGTACCGATAAATTGATCAGATTAGAGATTGACCTCGGGGCGGAACGAAGACAGGTGGTAGCGGGCATGGCAACCACCTACAACACAGAGGAGTTCATCGGCAAACAGGTGCCTGTCTTGGTCAATCTTGAGCCAAAGAAACTCCGGGGCATAGAGAGCCACGGGATGATCCTGGCCGTGGATGTGAGTGGGAGACCATTCCTGCTCCTCCCCGACAGGGAAGTGCCTGCGGGGAGCGTGGTGCGATAGTCAGAGCGAGATTTGTGGGGTTGTAACAGCGCAGACGGCTACAATGCGCACCACATAACCATTTCCTACTCTCTATATAGTA
>MGQT01000104.1 GCA_001797935.1 Deltaproteobacteria bacterium RBG_16_54_18
GGTCACGGGCATCGTCATCCTCTCAATCTTCGTATGTATTATCGCAGCAGCCTTTATCCTCCCCTACGTGATCAGCCTGGATAAGTACAAGGGGATAATTGAAGAAAAAATGGAGCAGGCCCTGAAGCGCGATGTCTCGCTGGGAAGACTGCGTATAAGCATCCTCCCCACGTTGGGGGCCAAAATCGAAAAACTGGTCATTGCAAACCCGCCTGGATTTTCGCAGACCCCGCTGCTTTCCCTGGATGCCTTAAAGGTCAGGGTCAAGATCATACCGCTTCTGTTCGGCAAAAAGGAGATAGCCGGGCTTACCCTGAGCCACCCCGTAATCTTTATTGAAAAGGACCAAAAGGGAAGGACAAACATCCCGTACATGGAGGAAGCCGGGAAGAGCGAGAGAAAGGGGACATTGGAAAGCGGCACAATCAAGACCGATGAATCAAAGGTCTTACAGGGGTTGTATCTTGCGAAGGCCTCTATTAAGGATGGAAATTTTATTTACCTCGATAGAACGGTATCTCCCGCTCGTCGCACGGAGATCGAGCGGATAGATCTTGACCTGCGGGACCTCTCCCTGGAACAAAAAATACGGTATAAACTCACGTTGCGCTGGTCACCCGGCGAGGTGTCGCTGGAAGGATGGGCAGGACCCCTCGGCAACGGCGATCTCAAAAAAATCCCCCTTGCAGGCAGGCTGAAGGCCGATTTCCCCAAGCTCGACACCCTCATGAAGAAGCTCGCCGGAGCGCCGGAAGGTACCATGCAGGGGGTGCTCAAGGCCGACGTGAACTTCAGCGGCAACACCGGCTCCTCGCTCAAAGTTAAGGGTGACGCCTCGCTGAAAAATCTTGCCGTGGGAGAAAAGGGAGCCAGATCTATCGAAGGGCTCGATATCGTTTTCCGACCAGAGGCCGAATTAACCAGCGGGGGTGATCAACTGCAGATAACCGCGGCTCTGCAACTCGATAAGACGCCGTTCCAGATCAAAGGTCAATTCAGTGATCTTTCCAAACACCCCGTAGGGAAGCTTACCCTCACGGCACCGCAGGGGGTTAATCTCGCCGAGATAGGCCCTAAATTTCCCGCCTTAGACCGGGCAGCCAAGCTCAAAGGACAATTAGCCGTTGCCGGAGAGCTTACCATGCCTGCTCAAGGAACACCCCTTTTCTCTCTGGATGCCAATTCCGCACGGGTGGATATCACATTGCCTGAACAGAAAAAAGGAGCCGATAAAAAAACATCGCCCCAAAAGAAGCCGAGCGGCGAGAAACAGACCGCGCAAAAGGGCGGCATGGATGCCCGGGGCAAAGTAACCATCAAAGAGGGGAAATTCCAGGGTGTTGATTATCACAACTTTCTCCTGACCGCCGAGATGAAGAATGGCGCAGTGCGGATCACCCGCTTCACCTGCCAGGCCTTCGGCGGTACCATGGAAGGAGACGGAACCTTTAACATGGCGCAGGAACCCTCCCCCTTCAATATGAAGACCAAGGTAACCGGGGTAGACGTCAATGCCCTCTTGAGCAGCTTTTCCTCCTCAGCCAAGGGAATGATGAAGGGAAAGTTCAATGGAGACGTTACGCTGAACGGTGCGGGCTTTTCTATGGACACTCTCAAGGAAAATCTCACCGGTTCGGGTACCGTCCTGATCAAGGAAGGGGAACTTACCTGGTTGAATCTCATCAACCGCGTTGTCCAGGCTGCAGGCGGCAAGGGGGGAGGAAAAGAAAAGACGACCTTTGATGATCTTACCACCGCCTTTACGGTCAAGAACGGCATGGTCAATCTCCCGAACCTCCTCATCACGCAGAAGGATATGGATCTCAAATTGCGGGGAGATATCGGCCTCGACGCAAAATTAAAAATGGATGGCGAGGCCCACATCCCCCAGTCTACGACAGGAGATCTATCAAACAAGGGATGGCAGTTCTTTACGGATCAGAAGGGCAGGCTCACGATCCCCTTTAACCTCACCGGGAATGTGAGTGACCCAAAGGTGGGGATCAGCACGAAATTCGTCGAGCAAGGGATTAAAGGGGCCTTGCAGGAATTCCTGCAAAAGAAAAAGAAAAAGTAATAGCAATCGACCCATACTTGAGGAAAAAGCATACAGAGAAGGATTCGCCTCTTCTCAAAGAGCTAAAAGAATGGCGCAAGCAGGCGAAAGCCGCAAGAAGGCTATCGAGCTCCGGGAAAAGGCACTGGAGATAGACCGCCGCATAGGGAATGTGCCGGGTGAGGCCAGCGCCCTTAATCTAATCCCTTGCCTCTGATACAACCGGAGCAGACCTCCAATTTTCCTAAGACAATGGCTCATGGAAATGGAGTTGAAAATAGCTGTTTGAGTCATAAATTAGATGTGAGGCCTATAAAAAGGGGAGGTAAGGACGATGGGATTACTCGTTGAAAAGGAAATCAGGGCGTTTCAGCTGAAAAACAAAGCGCTGGTGTGTCCGGTCTGCGCTACTGATGAAGAAAGGGCAGACGATGACGTGGAAAAAATAGTCGCGGAAGATGTTATTCACGACACACCACCTATGGAGTGCGTCCGCTGTAGAAAAAAAATTAAATAGAGCGAACACAGTAAAAGGGGTTGCACCCTTGCCAAACCTCTTTTACTTATTCCCCAACCTCCACCTTAATCTGCTTGGGCATGTTTCCATCTAATAAAAACACGGTCCGGCTCACTGGCATTGGATTGTGCGCACTACATTAAATGAGCACGTCTCATGAGGTAGAGGACGAGGAAAAATTCAGCGGGGCTTTATCCCTTTTTCGTCTTACGGCAAACAGGGCAAAGGGCGTAGAAGTCCTTCGGTAACTGGGCTCGCTCAATGATCCAGTTTAACTGAAATACCGGGGCAAAGGGCTTGCCACAGGATTGACACGGCTGCATCTTCAAGGTCCGCTTCCACCTGACGATGGTCCGTTCATCGCCCTCCTCTTTCATCTTGATACAGTCTGTTGGACAAACGTAGACGCACGCCCCACAGGCGATACAGGCGATGGGGTCTCCAAAGGGAGGGGCTACCTCCCTCCTGTCACCCCGGTTAACAAAGGTGAGGGCATTGGCCCCCACGACCTCTCGGCATACCCGCTCACAAAGGCCGCAGAGGATACAGTCATCGGCGTCCTCGATCACCCGGAACCTGGTTTCTTCAACCCCCGCGTCCCGAGCCATGGCACGAATCTTCTCGGAATGGGGCGCCCGGGCAAGGAGCAATTCCAGGATCATCTGGCGGGCGCGTTGCACGTTTTCCGTGTTGGTGGCAACGTCGAGGCCGGCATCCACTGGATAGTTGCAGGAAGTAGTCATCATCGTGCGCCCCCTCTTAGTTACCTCCACCAAGCACAGGCGGCACGCCCCATAGGGGGAGACAGCTTCGTGATAGCAGAGGTGGGGAATTTCAAAACCATATTCGAGGGCAGCCGGCAGCAGCATCTGCCCCTTCTCGGCCTCTACCGTGAGACCATCGATTTGGAATTTAATGAGTTCCTTCTTATGAGACATTACGCCACCTTCACCGCATCAGACGGGCAAACCTCTCTGCAGGTACCACACTTGATGCACTTCGCTTGGACGATCTTATGGGGTACCTTCTTCTCTCCGGTAATCGCCTCAGTCGGACACCCCTTTCTGCATTTACCACAGGCAATACAGGCCTTGGGATCAATAGTGAACGTGATCAGTTCCGTGCAGACGCCGGCAGGACATCTCTTTGCACTGATGTGGGCCTCATACTCATCGCGAAAATAGCGGATGGTGGACAGAACGGGGTTGGCCGCCGAACCCCCGAGAGCGCACAGGGAGGCCTCGGCCGTCATCCAGCCGATCTCTTCAAGAAATTCTATATCCCCTTCTTTGCCCTTGCCCTTCGTTATTGCGTCCAATACCTCATACATTCTTAACGTCCCATCGCGACAGGACGTACACTTGCCGCACGACTCATCCTTGAGAAAATGCATGAAGTACTTGGCGACATCCACCATACAGGTTGACTCATCCATGACGATCATGCCACCGGAGCCCATCATCGAACCGGCCTTGGTCAGCTCATCGAAGTCCACCGGCAGGTCAAGGAGAGATTCGGGGATGCAGCCGCCTGAGGGCCCGCCGGTCTGCACCGCCTTGAAACGCTTGCCGCCTGGTATACCCCCGCCGATGTCATAAACGATCTCCCGCAGCGTCATCCCCATCGGGACCTCGATGAGACCGGTGTTGTTGATCTTGCCGACCAGGGAAAAAATCTTGGTCCCCTTGCTCCCCTGCGTGCCGATAGAAGCGTACCAATCAGCACCCTTTTCTATGATGACGGGGACATTGGCCCAGGTCTCCACGTTATTGAGGTTCGTTGGCCGCTCCCATAGGCCGCTTTCCGTCATATGGATGTGTTTCGCCCTCGGCTCCGCCACATATCCCTCAATAGACGCCATGAGGGCCGAGGACTCACCGGCCACAAAGGCCCCACCCCCCTTGTTGATGACAAGAGAAAAATCAAAACCGGAGCCAAGGATATCCTTACCCAACAACCCCATCTTGGTCGCTTGCTCGATGGCTATACCCACATTTTCCACCGCCAGGGGGTACTCATTTCTGACATAAACATACCCCTCAGAGGAGCCGATGGCGTAGGCACCGATAAGCATCCCCTCCAGGACGCTGTGGGGATTTCCCTCCATCAGGCTTCGATCCATATAGGCGCCGGGATCCCCCTCGTCGCAGTTACAGATAACGTACTTGATATCACCATGCGCTTTGCGGCAGCTCTCCCATTTTCTCCCTGCGGGAAAACCGCCGCCTCCGCGACCACGAAGTCCGGAGCGTTTTATCTCTTCGATGACCTCCTCGGGAGACATATGGAAGAGGGCCTTTACCAGGGCCTTATACCCCCCCATGGCCATATAGTCTTCTATCCGCGTGGGGTCTAGGTGACGATTGTTGCCGAAAACCAACCTATTTTGTTTTGTGTAAAAGGGTATTGCCTTTTCCGTCGGGATCGTTTGTCCCGTCGCCGGGTCGCGGTAGAGCAGCTTTTCTATTACCTGACCCTTGGTAACGGTCTCCGCGATGATCTGTGGAACATCCGCGGGTGTTACCCCCTGGTAAAATATCCCCAGGGGCTCTACGATGGTTATCGGCCCCCGCTCGCAAAAACCGTGGCAACAGGTCGATTTGAACTCTATTGCCGATTTTTTCCCTAATGCTTTCTTAAAGGCATCAAAGACCTCCGAGGCCCCGGCACCCCGGCATCCTGTCCCCGTACAGAGGACGATCCCCTTTTTTTCTCCCTGCGCCTTTCGCTCCTCGAGGATTTTCGTGCGTAACTGCTCCAGTTCGTCAGGACTTTTTAGAGGCATCCTTCTTATCTCCTTTGAGCAGCGAAAGGACCTTGGTGCCAACCATCCTTCCGTGATAATGGCCGTCGAGCACCACGAGGGGGGCCAAGGCACAGGAACCAAGACAGTTCACCGTCTCCAGGGTATATTTCTTGTCCGAGGTCGTCTCTCCCGGTTGTACCGCCAACTCCCGTTCCAAGGTATTGAGGATCGTCGCGGCGCCTTTTACATGACACGCGGTACCCGTGCACACCGTCACGAGATGATCCCCCCGGGGGGTCAGGCTAAAGGCCCGATAAAAGGTTGCCAGGTAATAGATCTGAGTGAGGGGGACCTGCAACCGTTGTGACATCGCCTCCAAGGTCTTGCGCGGGAGATAGTTGTCGAGAGCCTGGACATCCTGCAGAATGGCCAGGAGGCTAGACTTCTGATAGTCGTGTTTCTTTAAGATATTCTCTAGCTGGGCACCCGTCATGATTAGTCCTCGTTCGTCAATTGCACCTTTTTCTTCAATTTTTCATACTCCTCGCGAACACGCTGCTGAATCTGCGCAATCATCTCCTGCGTGAGGTGTCTGAATCTCCCTTGGATCTTGAGATACTCCTCGATGGGTCGCAATTCCGTCAACTCGACGTTCAGGGTGTATCTTCCGCGCTCCACTTCGTACAGGGGAAACATCCCCGTCTCCACTGCCAGGCGTCCGGCAAGAATGGCCATTTGGGTCGGCAGACGCCACCCCGTAGGGCACACCGACAGGATATGGACGTAGGCAGGCCCCTTGATTGCTGCCGCCTTCTTCACCTTTTCCATGAGGTCGAAGGGATAGCTCGTGCACGCCGTGGCCACATAGGGTATATTGTGGGCCGCGGCGATCTCGGGCATGTTTTTCTTCCACGAAGTCTGGCCGGCCACCAGCGAACCGGCAGGCGAGGTGGTAGTTGAAGCGCCGAAGGGGGTAGCAGAAGAACGCTGAATCCCCGTATTCATGTATGCCTCATTATCAAAGCAGCAATAGACAAAGTCATGCCCCCGTTCCATGGCCCCGGACAGGGCCTGGAGCCCGATATCGCTGGTCCCGCCATCGCCGGCCATGGCCATGACCGTGATCTTCTGCTGCGGTATCCTCTTCTTTCGCATCAGGACCTTGAGCCCTGCCTCAATCCCCGAGGCAACTGCGGCGGCATTCTCAAAGGCAACATGCATCCAGGGGACGTTCCATGAGGTGAGCGGCAGGGGGGACGAGACGATCTCCATACATCCGGTGGCGCTGGCAACGACGGTATTTCTCCCCAGGGCCTTCGCCACCAGCCTCACCGCCAAGGCCTCGGCGCACCCCTGGCACGCCCGATGTCCGGGGACAAAGTATTCCTTCTCTGATAGCAGCCTTGATGCGTAAATATTTAAGCGGTCTAAATTTTTATCCATCATCCCCTCACGCCGTATATCTCATAGCCCTCGTCAGACCTCTCCTTTGCCTGGTGGATCATCTGGAGAAAATCCTCAGGGGATAAATCCCTGCCTGCGAGCCCGGCGATCCAATTGACCACCCGGGGACGCTCCTCCTCGGCATACAGGGCGGAACGAATCTCCATGGCCAGCGGGCCTGCCGAGGCTCCATAAGAGATGGCCCGATCCATGACCACCACGAGTTCAGCACCTTTAACCGCCTCCCTGAATTCGTGAACGGGGAACGGACGCCAGAGTCTGATCTTAACCAACCCGACGGTCTCACCTTTCTCTCTCAGGCTATCAATGGCGATAGACGCCGTCTCCCCCAAGCTCCCCTGAGTAACGAGGATCACCTTTGCCCCCTCTGTTTTATAGTGTTCTATCGGGTGATAGTATCTGCCGGTCAGATCCCCGAATTCCTGCCACCCTTTCAGGATGTACGGCATGGCCTCCCTGATGGCCTCATCTTGGGCCTTCTTGGTCTCGGTATAGAGTGCGGGGGTTGAAAAAGCCCCCATGGTCACGGGGTGATTGGGGTGAAGACTGTAGAGGGGGCGATACGGGGGGAGGTAGCGATCTATTATCTCTTGATCTAAAAATTCGAGGGGCTCGATCACGTGGGTGAGGATAAAGCCATCGAGATTGACCATAAAGGGAAGAAGACAATTGCGGTCTTCCGCTACTCGATAGCCGATGAAGACGTGGTCGTAGACCTCTTGCCCGTTCTCGACAAAGACCTGGATCCACCCGCAATCCCTAATGGACATCACATCGGAGTGGTCGTTCCAAATACTTAAAGGGCCGGAGAGGGTGCGGTTGGCCAACAGCATCACGATGGGGAGCCTGAGAGAGGCGGTGATAAAGACGATCTCATTCATCAAGGCCAATCCCTGGGAGCTCGTACAGGTAAAGCTCCGGGCCCCGGCTGCCGAACTCCCGGTACAGACGCTCATGGCGGAATGTTCGGACTCTACCGGTATGAATTCGGCATCTAGCTCACCGTTATTCACCAACTCTGCGAGGTGTTCCACAATATGGGTCTGCGGCGTAATGGGATAGGCGGCGACGACATCGACATTGGCCTGTTTGACCGCCTCCGCCGCCGCAAGAGAGACCTCCATCCCTACCTTGGTCGCCATCTATTCCTCCTCATCCACCATGGCTATGGCCCCGGTCGGACATTCTTCGGCGCAAATCCCGCACCCCTTGCAGTAGTAAAGGTCGTGCTCGACATACCCCTCCTGGATGATCTTGATGGCCATGTCCGGGCAGAAGACATAGCACGTTCCGCATTGAATGCAGCGATCTTTTGTATAAATAGGTCGTTGCGACCGCCAATCGCCGGTGCGATAGCTGGCGGCATTGCCGGGTTCATCTATGACGCAACCGACGTTGAGTTCTTTCCACGTAATCTCATGCTCGGGCTTAGCCATACCTGATCCTCTATTCCAAAAAATCTTATAAGATCCTGGTTTCCTGATAGGCCCGCTCAAAGGCCTTGATATTTCGTTCCGCCA
>MGQT01000105.1:0-13740 GCA_001797935.1 Deltaproteobacteria bacterium RBG_16_54_18
TACGTCATAATTATATTGTGCTGCCTTTACATTTACGTCATAATTATATTGTGCTGCCTTTACATTTTTCGCGGCGGCGGCTATCTCATAGGGAGTTTTGAGTCCGTCAAAAAGCAATTGTTGTGCCGATACCCCATAAGCATACGTATTCGAAATACTGTTTGATGTTGGCTTCGAGGTGACTTCACTCAGTTGAGAGCTTATCTGCGGCAGGATAGCGCTGGTGGCAATCATTTTATCGGCCTTTGCCTGCTTTACGACTTCTTGCGCGGAGATAAGATCGGCATGATTCTTATGCGCCTCTTTGACACAATCCTGCCAGGTCAGTATTTCTTCAGCTCTCACCCCGGTGGGAAGCAAACCAGCCACGAGCAAAGAAAGCAAAATAAAGTTCAAAAAACCTTTCATCTTACCCCCTATTCTTTCTCGTCCCGGAGACTTTTTTTTCTAATTGAGATACAAATTTCGAGGCCTGTTTTAAGAATCTACTCATGTCTTCCTCCGGCATCAGACCAATAAATTTTCTATCTGGCCGAAAGAGAACGATTAATTTATCGCCTGGTTTGACTCTCAAAGATTTTCTTACTTCGGCAGGGATGACAACTTGTCCCCGTTCGCCAATAGTCGCAACCCCGTAAATCTTTCCTTTAAAAAAGCCATGCATAACCCACCTCTTTCACCGTTTTTACGTCTTTGGCCCGCGACCAAGGTATATGAATAATATGAATTATATGAATAATAAGATATAGCCCTGCACCTTATCAAGTCAAGCAACTTACAGCAATAGCCATGCCATGAAACCGGCCGCTCTCGAGACCTTCAATAGATTGAATTTACAGGATATTTTTAACATGCATCCGGTCGATTTATTTATAGAGAGTTCTAACTGCATATTTTTTTCTCACACCGCGCCCGATACAGGAAAAAAAGAAGAATCCTTATACAGCAGCTTCGTGTATGAGATGTTATCCTGTGATTATAGAACAGCCGCATACGGATTGTGGTACAATACAAGACCAATTTGAGGTATACGGGTTTCGGGTAGCCGGACTGGCACTATCGAGATTATAAGTATGAGATAGAGGCATAACACATTCTCTATGGGTTTCCTAAGGCAAGAGATATATCCCCACCTTCACTGCGTCGAGGCATCTGCCGGAGCCGGCAAGACCTATCAAATCACCATCCGCTTTCTCTCGCTCCTTGCATCGTGCGAGCCTGCGCCCGAGGGCATCCGGCAGGTTTGGGCCATTACGTTTACCAACCGGGCCGCTGCGGAAATGAAGGAGCGTATCATTCTTGCCCTGAAGCGGATTGCCCTGGAAGACCAGGAAGGGCGCCGGTTAGCGCGCGAGACGGGCTTGCACCCGATCGATGCCTCTCGCTGGCTCGATATCATCCTGGTGCATTTTAGCGATTTTCACGCGCGTACGATTGATAGCCTTGTCTATGCCCTGCTCAGGGCCTTTTCACTTGAGATGGGGTTGCGTCCGGAATTGGAGGTGGTCTTTGAGCAGGATACCATCCTCGACCTCTGCATCAATCGCTTGCTCTCACATACCGACTGGAATGATCGGGATGATAGACTCTTTCTGCTCTTCAGGCAACTCCTTGAGACGTACCTGGAAATAGAGGAGGGGAGGGGACTCGTGGTGGAACGAGGGATCAGAGCGCGGCTGCGTGAGCTCTATGCCATGGCTGCGGACATCCCGTGTTCGACGTGTGCCCCACCTGACCTCGAGAAGGCGGAAGAAGCCGTCCAGAAAAAGGCCCAAGGGCTGTATCGGGCGCTGCAAGACGAAGGGGTGATGCAATATCTTAAACATAATACCTATCGGGAAGATTATCTCACCGATCCGATAGCTCATCTGGAAAAGGCCTTTTTTATCAAGGCCACCGTTCATGAACTTCTCACAAGCAAGGCCAGGGAGCTCCAGGGGGGATGCGTGGCCCGTTTGGATACCCTCTATGCAGAGCTCAAAGAAGTACGGGATGCCTATCTGGGGGCCCGGGCCAGGGCCAAGGTCAATGCCTATATGCGGGCGCTGGAGGAGTTACAGCATGAAATCAAGTTATTATCCGAACGGGAAGGGCTGATTTTAGGACGCGGATGGTACTCTTTGATCTGGCAATACTTACACGGGCGTGAAGGGGCCGGCGCCTATGCCTTTGTGAAGCTGGGATCCGTAGTACGACACTTCCTCATAGACGAATTTCAGGATACCAGCCGCACGCAGTGGGCGGTCCTCCTTCCCCTGCTGGAAGAGGGTCTGGCAACGGGGGGGAGTCTTTGCTTCGTCGGTGACGTGAAACAGGCCATCTACGGATGGCGTGGAGGTGATTGGCGTCTCTTTCATGAGGTGTCGTCAGATTACTTCCCGAGTGTTACGGCAGAGGGGAAGACGGGTGAGCACCTCACGGTGAATTATCGTTCGCGCCCCGCGATTGTTACGTTTAATAATGGGCTCTACCGTCTTCTCGCCGATGAAGAATTTTCGCGGCACATGGCCGGAATCATCCTTGGCGATAAGGCACCGGAGCAGGCGTTCGTGCTGTTAGGGCAATGCCTTACGCGTAATTTCAAGGATGCGGAGCAGACAATCGCCCCACACCTCGTGCATGCGCAGGAACAGGGGCGGGTTGAAGTTGCTTCCTTTCTTGCCTCGTCAGAGGAACTGCGAGAGTCGGTCAAAAGCCTGTTTCTCCGCCAGGTGCGCGAGGTCTGGGAGCGGAGAGATGGGCAGGGGATTGCCGTGCTCGTACGGCGTAATAAGGATGCCGAGGCAATTGCGGCATGGTTCATGGCCGCCGGGTTGCCGGTGGTTACAGAAAATTCACTGCGACTGAAAAGCTCGGATATCATCAAGGGGATAATGGCCTTGTTGCGATTCCTTGATTATCCGCTCGACGATCTCTCGTTCTGGGGGGCGCTTGCCAGCCGGCTCTTTCGCGGCCTTCCCGAGTTACCCGAGGGGGAGCTCGACGCATTTCTCGCGGAAGGGCGGTGGCAGCCGCCGCTCTATAAGGTATTTGAGCGTAGATTTCCGAAAGTCGCAGCGCAGTTCATCAAACCGCTGTTGTCCCGCGTGGGGTTTGTCACCCCATACGATCTTGCGCGGGAGGTAGTAGAACAGTTTCGGGTCATAGAGCGTTTCCCCGGTTATGCCGTCTTTATCTACCGCTTGTTTGAGCTCATCTATCAGGCAGAGACGAAAGGACAGCGGAGCCTCGCACATTTTCTCCAGTTCTGGGAGGAGGCGGGACAAGAGGAAAAAATCGGTCTTCCGGAAGAAGTCGCCGCCGTGCGGGTCATCACGATCCATAAGGCCAAGGGCCTGGAATTTCCCGTTGTGTTTGTTCCCTTTACCAACTGGCGGCTTGATCGGCCCCGTTTTGCCAGGCTCGCCGACGGAAGCTTCGCGAGCCTCAAGAGTCCCCTGTCGGCAGAGTTGGAGCAGGAGCGCATGATGCTGATGGTCAACGATGTCCTGGAGTCCTTAAACCTGCTCTATGTGGCTACGACCAGGGCAGAAGAGGAACTTTACCTCTACGAGACAAGCCTGCCCAATCCGCGCGGTGAGGGGATCGACCGGAGCTACCTCGCTGCTTGGTTGCGAGAGATGCTCATCCGGAAGGGATATGCCGTCGCATGAGTCTCAAATCACCCCACATAAGGATTCAACACCACCCCGTTTCCCTTTTTCAGGATGAGGAGCGGATCAGCGCGGCGTTACGGGGAGAGCTCATCCATCGTGCCTTCTCCCTCTTGGATCACGTTACCGACAGAGGGGATGTCGAACGAGCTGTCCAACAGGCCTTTTCTCTTTATCAGGTTGATACAGCGCGCTGGAACATCGAGGAGGAGTGTTGTGCACCTATGGTGCGTGCCCTTACCCTACCCCAGGTGCAAGCGTGGTTTACCCCGGGTGTTGTGAACAGGCGGGAGATGGAAGTAGTCGATGCCCAGGGGGAGGTGCTGCGCATAGACCGTCTCGTAATCGGCACCGACGTGCTCGAGGTAATCGATTTCAAGGTGGGCAAACGAGAGGCGGGGCATGGTGAACAGGTGGTGCTCTATCGGGGGCTCGTGCAGGCGATCTTCCAGAGAACAACCCAGGGTTATATCCTCTATATCGACGAACCAGCGGTGGTGGCGATACCATGAAGCCAATTTATATCATCCCCTTGCAAGAGAACTTTCTCAAAAAGCTCGCCGAGGATATTATCACGCGTTTTTTCTCCCCGACTGATCCCCTTCCCCTTGCGAGGGTCTTGGTCGTGCTCCCGCACCGCCGGGGGATCGTCTACCTGCGTGACTATCTGTTCCACCGTATCAGCGCCGAGAGAGCCGGGCCTTTTTTCCCCCCACGGCTGGTCGCCATCGAAGACATGGTCGCAGAGCAGGGGGTGCTCTTGGAAACCCCACCCCGCCGTTCCCTGACCCCGCCTGATCAAGCCTGGATCCTATTTCAGGCAGTGCAAGGGAGCCCCATCTATGGGAGTATTGCCGGCAGTTGGGATCGTTTTTTCCCCTGGGGGATACGCTTGGCAGCGCTCCTGGAGGAGATAGACCGGGCGTTGATCCTCCCGCAGGACGTACCCTATCCTGGAGAGGTCCCGTTGGATGCCAGGGCCTTATTAGAGGGTTTAGGAGAGATATATGCCATTTTTGATCGCCTTCTGCTCGAGAGGGGGCTCACGACGCCGGCGAAACGGCTGCGACTGCTGGCAGAGCGAATAGGGGAGGCCTCGGTGGCGAGTGAATCGGTCTATCTCGCCGGTTTCTACGCCCTGACCAACGCCGAGGAACAGATCTTCAAACACCTCTTCTCGCAGGGGGCCATGATTTTTTGGCATGCCGATCCCGGAGCACTCCCTCCCCTGTACCAGCGCTGGCAGGACGCGTGGGGGGTAGAGGTGAAAACCGTGGGTGACAACATCGCCTTTTTCCCCCGGCTGCATTTCTATGAGTCGTATGACCTCCACGCCGAGCTCTTGCAGGCGCAGGAAATCATTCCGGCGGAGATTGAGCGGCCCGACCACTGCGCCATCGTGCTCCCCGATCCGTCTGCCTTGATCCCCACGCTCTATACCCTACCGCATCAGATGCCGGTTAATATCTCTCTCGGCTATCCCATGGAGCGCACCCCCCTTGCCGCGCTTCTCGAACAATGCATGCGGATGCAGGAAGGGCGCGATGAATCGGGGGCGTATTACTATCAAGACTACCTCACCTTTATCCGGCATCCCTATGTGCGACGGCTCCCGACGCCATCGGGAAAGGAAGGACGTATCGTCCTCCACTTACTGGAAGAGAGGATCCGACATTACGGTAAACCCTTTGTATCCCTCATGACATTAGTGGATACGCTTACCATCTCCGACGACTTCGAACGAGACAGGAGATTTTTGGCTGCCGAAGGCATAGAGCCGGAGGAGGCGCAGGCCTACGTACGCGATGTAAACCGCTGCCTGGTCGCACCATGGGAGGATATGAGTTCCCCCGTGGCGATGGCGGCGGTGCTCAAGGGGCTCGTGCGTGCTATCTTCTTGCCTTTTGTGCAACAAGAATTCTTTCTGCGCGATCACCCGTTGGATAATGAATTCATTCATACCCTGGAAGGGCATGTCATTCCTTTTTTGGAGGATGCCCTTTTTGCCCGGCAGCCCATGGAATCGAGGCTCCTCTTTGCCCTGCTGCGTGAGATCTTGCATATGGCGCGTACTCCCTTCGAGGGGCATCCCTTGGTCGGCCTGCAAATCATGGGGCTTTTAGAGACGAGGCTCCTCTCGTTTGAGAGGGTCATTATCTTTGATGTGAATGAAGATATTGTGCCGGCGCAGGAGGAGATCAATCCGTTGCTCCCCGAGGCACTCAAGGTTGTCCTGGGGCTCGCCGGCAGGGAACGGGAAGAGGCCATTGTCCGCTACCACTTCGAGCGTCTTATTGCCACCGCTCGGGATGTCCACCTCATCTGGCAGTCTTCTACCATGCCGACTTCATCGGGCCTGGAAGGGAAAAAAGTGCGCAGTCGTTTTATCGAATCGTTGCTTTGGCAGGAAGAAAAAAAACGGGGAATAGTCCTGGAAAATGCCGTCTCACACGCCCCCTTGCCAATCGTTGCTGATGCCTTTCGCAGAGATGAGGGGATGACGAAGCGAGGTCGGGACCATCAGCAGATACGGGAGTTTCTTGTTGCGTGGAGCAGTACGCATGGCCTTTCGGCGACCTTGCTGAATTCCTATCTGCGATGCCCGCTGATTTTTTTCTATCGTTACCTGTTGGGGCTTGTACCCTCCCGCACTGTTCCGGAAGACATCGATGCCGCCGTCTTGGGGGATATTGTTCATCAGAGCCTCGAGGAATATTTTTCTCCCTATCGCAAACGACCCTATCGTGCAATTGCGGAAAACGACCCTGAACGGTTACTGGCTATCTTCAGCAGGCAGGTGAGGGAATCGACGATGTACCAGACGCTTGCCCCGGAAAAGCGTTTTTTTTTGGAATATGTCGCCCGGTATCGACTTACACAGTATCTTGCACGGATGCCGGAAAAGACATTTATTGATGCCCTTGAGGAGGAATATCGAATACCCATCACCCTTGATCGTAACGAGTTTACCTTTTACGGCAAGGTGGACCGCATTGACCAACGGGGGGAGTACCGGTATATCCTGGACTACAAGACGGGGTGGCTCGACCCCTTTAGCAAAGGTCACTTTGAAAAGAAGATCGTTCCTTTTTCGTTGCCGCGTGATCTTGATCTCGATGGTCTCAAGGCCGTCAGAAAAGTGATCAAAGACCTGCAGCTCCCGCTCTATGTCCTGCTCGTGGCCTCAAAGAGGCAGGAGGATTTAGGGAAGATGGTTGCGGCCTATGTCGATTTGGCACGGGGTGGAGAAGAGCTCTATTTTATCCTGCCGGCACGGCTTGTTGTTTTGCACGATGATGTCTGCGTGTGGTTCTCCCAGGTCTTTCCCACCTTACTTGCCTACCTCATTCGCCATATGATCGAGGCTCCTTTTTTTTACCCGGCTACGGATGAGGAGGTCTGCCGTTTTTGTGACTATGAATCTGTTTGTCGGTTTTCCTTTGCCTCTTGAGAGGTTTCGATCCGACTAAGCTGCGGCAGTTTATGTCTCGGTAACGCTGGTAATTTCAATGGGGCAGGGATATTCTCCCTGGTTCACTTTAGTCGAGCGAATACTATCGACCCACGTCAAATTTACACACAATCATTAATATTTTGCTTGACAAAGAGGATAATTTTAGTTAAAAAAAATACATATTTTTTACGAAAAAATTCCCCCCCTATACCCTTCAAGGATACGGTTGCGTGTCCGCGAGAAGGTGTCTACGCGTTACTTCTTCAGTTTTGTGTGTTTCCGATATGCCGGTACAAGGTGTGCTTGTGGTGAAAGTTAATTTCCTTATAAGGAGGAATCAACGGTGAGAGGGCATAAGGGGAAAAATGGCAATCAGCTGATTCATGGGTTGGTTAAGCTTCGTCAATTGATTAACGTATCCAAGCTCTCAGACATTAAGCACGGATGGTCGGACACTAAACTTCGAGCTCACTATGACAGCCTTCTGATTCTGTGTGATACGGTAATTGATCTGATGGGTTTCTTAGACGTAGAAGAGCTCATGGAGATTATCATTACCCGTGCCGCCGGCCTGCTCCAGGCCAAAGACGGCTTTTTTTATCTCTACAATGCCGATGCGGACGCCTTGGAATTACGAAAGGGCATTGGTTTTCACCAGGCGCATATCGGCTATCATGTGCCAAAGGGTGTGGGGTTGACCGGAGCGGTCTTAAAAACGGGAAAACCTCTCTCACGAAATGACTATCGAACGTGGGAGGGGCGTCATCCCGATTCCCGGTGGGACCCTATTTGCGCTATTACTGCCCTGCCGCTCGTTGTCGAAGGGGAGGTCATGGGGGTAATCGGTCTTGCCCATACCGAGCCGGGAAAACGATTCAGTAAGAGGGATAGTGCCTTACTCACCTGTTTTGCCGCCATGGCTACCCTGGCCATGGTTAAGGCCAAACTTTCCGCACGGACGCAGCCGAAATCGATTGCGGGAGGGGGTATGGTACCGGAACAAGAACTGCAGAGGGTCAAAGACCAATTTAAGGAAATGCTCGTGGCCACGGTTAATGCCCTGTCAGCGACCCTCGAATTGAAAGATCCCTATACTGCTGCTCATCAGCGGTGGGTTACCCGCTTGGCGTGCGTCATTGCTACGGAGATGGGGCTTACAAAAGAACAAATTGAGGGTATACGGATGGCCGGGCTCGTTCACGATATCGGCAAGATGCATGTCCCGCTTGAATTTTTAAATAAACCCGGCAAGCTGTCGACAATAGAATATGATACCATAAAAATTCATCCACAAAGTGGTTACGATATATTGAAAGAGATACAGTTTCCCTGGCCCGTAGCGCAGATCGTACTGCAACACCATGAGCGGATGGATGGCTCCGGATATCCCCGAGGGCTTACGGGTGACGAGATCCTCCTGGAGGCGAGACTTGTAGCAGTGGCTGATGTCGTTGAATCCATGGCGTCTCCCCGTCCCTATCGAGATGTGTTCGGCGTCTCAGTTGCTTTAGAAGAGATTTCCAGGCATAAAAACATCCTGTATGATGCCGAGGTGGTCAATGCCTGCTTGCGGCTTTTTGAGGAACAACGGTTTCAGTTTGATTATTAACGAAAAGGTAATTTTTCCCCGGGGCACTGCCCAACGTTGCACTTCCCGGTATCGGTCACAAATACTTCTGAAACCACGCGAGGCTTAGCAGGATGGCCCGGTGGCGATCCTGTGGGTTGGTAAAGCGGTGATCCCCCCCGGGGAATACCTCCAGGTGTTTAGGTGTTTTTGCCGCGTGATAAAGTTCCCGCGCGTGGGCGAGGGGGACAGTTTCGTCACATTCCCCGTGTAACAAGAGACAGTTGTGTAATCTCTTGATCGCCTTTGCGGCATCATACTGTGTCGCGTCTTCATAAAAGATCCTGTGCAACAGGGTTTCCTCATCCGTCGTCTCTGTGTTTCTTTCCAGGCGGGCAGGGGTTGCCCAGAGGGCGAGCACCCTTATCCTGTCATCGGTGGCAGCCTTCAATATCGAGATAAAACCCCCCATGCTGCTGCCGAGCAGAGCGAGGCGATTTCCCACGAGGGGATGCCGCAGGGCCAGGTCAACCATTGCCGTGAGGTCTTGTAGCCGTGACGAGGTCGTCGTCGTACTGATGTCTCCTGTACTCTCACCGCACCCCTGGTGGTCGTAGCGGAACACCGCGATTCCCTGGGCGGAGAAGGTCTCTCCTATCTCTAGCAACTTCTCGCTCTCCTTGCTGCTGAATAACCCGTGCGAGCAGATGACACAGGGGGGTGACGGGTTTCGCGGGAGATGGAGTATCCCGGAGATCTTGTTTCCTTCGCTGATCGTACTGATGAATTCAATAGCCACGTCGATCTATCTTCTTCTGGTTATGAAAAAGATGACACCGCTATGGTAGGTGGGGCAGAATATACCACCACCCCCTCTGTTCCTATAGCTTCAAAGAGTTCTTTGACGGTCTTGTGCAAGATCGGATGCACTACATCAGGGGCTATTTCCGCCAAAGGGGCGAGGACAAAACCACGTTCATGCAGACGGGGATGCGGGATGATGAGATCAATCTCAGCCACGGCAAGAGAACCATAGAAAAGTATGTCTAAATCAATGCGGCGCGGCCCCATTTTAAATGTTTCTTTTCTTCCTAGTTGTTTTTCGATCGCCTGCAGAAAATCAACAAGGGGTCGTGGGGCGAGCGTGGTTTTTACCGCTGCCACGCAATTGATGAACCAATCTTGCTCGCGGTATCCTACCGGTTCCGTTTTATAAAGAGATGATATGGTTTGAATCGTATTGCTCCGAGATGCCGCGATCCGCTCAAGGGCGCGCCGGCAGTTGGCTTCCTTATTACCGAGATTTGAGCCAAATCCCAGATATACGATTTTATGCCCCACGGTTATTTATTTTTTTTTGTCTTTATCCCTTTATCATCATCTTTCGGTGTGACGTCGATCTCCGGGGTTTCCTTAATTGATGTCTTGAAATTTCTGATGGCCTTCCCAATACCTGAGCCGATCTCAGGAAGCCGAGTGGCCCCAAATATAAGGAAGGCGATAACCAGGATGATGATGAGCTCAGGCATACCAAGACCAAACATAGTGTTCTCCTTTCCTGTGAAACATAACAATGGCGGAAGTGTACGGGAATCGAACCCGCCGCGGATGTCTGACACCCGCCGCTGGATTTGAAGTCCAGGAGGCCCACCAGGGACCTATCCACTTCCTTTGCTATTGTGCCCAAAGCAATCGCGGAAGTCAACCCGGATTTCTCATCTCACAGTTTATTGACAAAGGATACTGTCAAATCTACAATGTTGGCAAAAGTACCGGCATATAATTCGAGGAAAACACAATGGCGCCGCGTGAACAGGTGAAAAGGGCAGCATGGCTCAGGGGGGAGATCGAGTATCACAACTACCGCTACTATGTTTTGGACGACCCGGAGGTCTCCGACACGGCCTATGATGCGTTCCTGAAGGAGTTGGAAGGGCTGGAGGAGATCTACCCGGAACTCAAGATCCCCAATTCACCCACCCAGCGCGTTGGCGGTGTTCCCTTAGAGGTATTCGGTCAGGTGCCCCACACCATACCGATGCTGAGTTTGGCCAACGCCATGGAAGAAAAGGCGGTTATTGATTTCGACCAAAGGATTAAGCGCTTTCTTAAGATCGATACTCAAATCCAATATGTAGCGGAACCCAAATTAGACGGGCTCGCCGTCGAATTGATTTATGAGCAGGGGGAGTTCGTTGTAGGTTCTACCAGGGGGGATGGTTTTACCGGCGAGGACGTAACCAAAAACTTGAGGACAATCAAGACCATACCGTTGCATCTCATTGAACGCCAGTCAGCTTCTCCAGAAAAACTCCAGGTCAGAGGCGAGGTCTATATAGAGGCCGCCGATTTTAAAGCTCTCAACAAGCGACAGGAAGCGATCGGCGCGTCCCTCTTTGCCAACCCCCGTAATGCCGCCGCCGGGTCGCTGCGTCAGCTCGACTCTACCGTTACCGCGCAAAGACCTCTCAAGCTCTTCTGTTACGGAGTCGGGGAGGTGCGAGGTAAGGAGTTTGAGAGCCAATGGGAAGTCCTCCAGACCCTTCCTCAATGGGGATTGAGGACCAATCCCCTGGTTCGCCGATGCAGGAATATTCAAGAGGCGATCGACTATTATTATGAAATCAATGCGCAGCGCGAAGGACAACCATACGAAATGGATGGTGTAGTCATCAAGGTGGACAGCTTTGCACTCCAGCGCAGACTCGGTGAGGTCTCACGGAGCCCCCGGTGGGCCGTGGCGTACAAATTTCCGGCAAAAGAGGAGACTACTAAGATCCTCGATATCAGGATTCAGGTTGGGCGTACCGGTGTGCTGACCCCGGTCGCCGAGATGGAGCCGGTGAGGATCGGCGGCGTGGAGGTCAAGCGGGCAACGCTGCACAACCGGGATGAAATTGATAAGAAAGACATCAGGATCGGCGATACCGTTGTGGTGCGCAGGGCAGGGGATGTGATACCGGAGGTGGTCAAGGTCATCTTCTCAAAAAGGACGGGTGCCGAACGCCGATTTATCATGCCGAAGAGCTGTCCCGTGTGCGGATCTGACGTGGTGCGCCTGCCTGGTGAGGCCGCCCACCGCTGCGTCGGGATCTCGTGCGCTGAGCAATTAAAGGGGAGGATCAGGCACTTTGCCTCCAAGCGGGCCATGGACATTGACGGCCTGGGAATAAAGCTCATCGGACAATTGGTGGACAAGGGTCTGGTCAAGGACGTTGCTGATCTCTATTATTTGACCCGTGATGACCTTGCTCTGCTCGAGCGAATGGCGGAAAAATCGGCGGAAAATCTTATCAAGGCCTTGGCAAAGAGCAAGCACCCGACGCTTGCTCGCTTTCTCTATGCCTTGGGCATGCGGCATGTGGGTGAGCATATCGCGCAGGTACTTGCCCGCGAGTTGCCAGCACTCGATCGATACAATAAGATTTCTGTCAAGAAGCTAAAAAAGATTCCAGGCATTGGGCCGGAGGTGGCGCAGAGCGTGTACGGGTTTTTCCAGGACAAAAAAAATCGCGAGGTGATCAAACGACTGCAGAAGGCAGGTATTACGATAGCCGAGCAGAGCGCCAAGCGAGCAATGCCTTTGCAGGGCAAGACCTTCCTCTTTACCGGCGCTCTGGAAGGGATGACGAGGGACGAGGCCAAGGACCTGGTGCTTGCCCTCGGCGGGAAGATTGCCTCAGGCGCAGCTAAGGGGGTAGACTACGTCGTTGTCGGAAAAGAACCCGGTTCCAAGTACACCAAGGCAAAAAAGCTAGGCCTCACCATCATTGATGAAGATGAGTTTAAAAGGCTGGTGGAAAAGAAATAGGTCCGTTCGATTTCCGATCTAAGCTTGACGTCGTTGAAGAAGAGGAGAAAATGGCTAAAAGACTTAAGCTTTATGCAAAGGCCGGAAGAATAATTCGCCTACTTGCTTGGATCTCCGGCATTAGTGTGCTTGCGATTGCTGCGGCTGTTTTAGTTCCCTTGATTGCTAAGCCGCAACCGGCTGAAGCAGGGCCCATTGCCGTGCTGATGATTGTGCTCGTACTTATTGTGTTATTTGTGTATTTCCAGTTAACCCTCGGAGGGGCAATCAAGCAACATAAAGAATGGGGACGGAATGTGGGGATTGGATATAGCGTAATCCTCTTATTTGGTTTTCCCATCGGCACCATTGTTGGCATTTATGTCCTTTACTGCCTTATCAAAGGATGGGATCAGTAGATCACCTGTCGAACAAGAAGCTGCAATGGATACAAAAAACCTAAACCCAATTCAGTTCTTGTTTTACAGCCGTTTTATATGGTACCTATTAAGCATATTAAACGAGTATAAAATATTAGCATATATATAGACATAGATAGGAGGGAAAAATGAAAAAATATCGATCGAGAGCCCAAAGAATTTTTGTTTTATCTTTTGCATTATTCGTTGTCGTATGGGCGTGTCACGCAGACCTTGCTATTGCTGCAGATAAATCTCAGATGCTTGTCGGAAGCTGGTACGGGGAGAGAATACACTCTGGGCAATTTTCCGGGAAATCATTCAATCACCGGCGATGGCTAACCGTCCATCGATCAGACGGGAGCGCACGGGACGTCCATCGGTACTATTTAGACGATACGATGCAGGGAGAATATGTCGAAGAATACAAATGGGGCGTGAAAAAAAATATTTACTGGAATATTTGTCAATCGCAAACCATCAATGGGGTGGTTAATTCTTGCTCTGATCGCAGCGAGTACGAAATTCAGTCCCTGACTTCGCGAGAATTTCGTTACCGCAGTTTGAAATCTCAAATTGTCTATTCGATGGTCCGTGTCCCAGAAGAGTTTCGACTTCCTTGAATTAGTGTTGGACCCGTCAAGACGTATGATCGAGGCGATATGAGCTTCCGCGGTTTATTACGGGGGCGTATGGCCGCTCTTTGTAGCATTTTTTCGCGATCTACACGCGTACGATTTATGCTTTAAGGAACAGCGATTTTTTCCCTTCCATAGTGTCGTCAATCGCGTACGGTGTTGTTGAGAGGTGGTTTGCCGTATCGCGACCTCCTACTTCTTGCGGGCACGTAGCCTATC
>MGQT01000105.1:13931-14257 GCA_001797935.1 Deltaproteobacteria bacterium RBG_16_54_18
TACAGGCTATGGGGTTTTAGGGGGGTTCCTGAACCACAACGCCAGTTGGCACCGGCGCAGGAGCTTTTAGCCCTGTTTTCCCCCGATTCTTTATTAGCATAGCCATGATTTTTTGTAAATAGCTTTTACCTGAAATTACCATCTTTAAAAGTACGTTTTTTTCAAAAAACTTTCAAAAAAATGCTTGACACACTTACTGTAACCTGCTAATGCAATAATGGGCACGAGGGTGTGTCCTGGAATAATGTAAGGCGTCCAAAAAAGGGCGCCTTTTTTTTAAAAAAATTTATGACTCACGGAAAGGAGAGTTGATAATGAATTTGAAA
>MGQT01000105.1:14349-25789 GCA_001797935.1 Deltaproteobacteria bacterium RBG_16_54_18
AAGGGGCCATCCCGTTCGATGGAGAGCGAGGCGGTAAGCACGGTAGTACCGAGTTTATGGACCCTATAGTGGAAGCGGACTCTTTCGCTCGGCAGAGAGGGGAGGGCGATTGCCGGGCAAAGGCTGACAAAAAGCAGGTGGAACGCGACGAAAAACATGAAACGGGCCATGCTTCTGCGCACGGCCCTCCGAGGTTCGTTATTTAGTGTAACCTGTCTCGGTAATTTCTGCACTGTTCCTCCGTGAAACAAATAATATAGCCGCTTGGCGAGCATAAAGGCAAGACATTATTCGATGGGTAGCGTCGGGGAGAAAAAAGAATCGTTCTTCTCGACATCATTACATAACCTGATAGAGCATTAGGAAATTGAGAAGGTAAGAAAACGATTGTCAGGGTGAACGAATAATTCTTTACGATGACGGCTCATAATCTCACGCGCTTATTGCTCGTGATTTTTTCAATAATTTTTTATCTATGCATCGCTAATTTTCCTCTCAGAATTTTCCGTATTTCTTACGGATAACGCATAAACGCCGTGATTATAGAAAATTTTTAAACATAGTGTAAAAAATAAGGGACTTCATTGAAGAAGTCCCTTATTGTCACATTAGGGGGGAAAACACGGTACAGGCTATGGGGTTTTAGGGGGGTTCCTGAACCACAACGCCGGTTGGCACCAGCGCAGGAGCTTTTCGCCCTGTTTTCCCCCACTTTTTCTATTATCACACCCCTGCCTTTTTGTAAATATCTTTTTATATGAAGCCCTATCCTTAATCAGGGAGTTTTTTTTGAAATAAATAATCCTTGACATACTAACGGTAACCTGATAGTGAAAAAATCGAGATTAGGCTGCGCTCTGGATGCACGCGAAGGCGTTCAAGAATGGACGTCTTTTTTTTAAAAAAATTATGATTTACGGAAAGGAGAGTTGATAATGAATTTGAAAAGACCAAATGCAAGTGCGGCAACAGGGACGTTTAACCGTTCGCGGACTGTTGTTCCCATGTCCGGGCTCTGCACCGACTGCCTTGACGGGTGCAAGGGAGGTTGCGAGGCCTGGCTTGCATCGTTCCGAGGGCGGGAGGTGATCTATCCGGGGCCTTTCGGTGAAATTACGGCGGGTGCAGATAAGGATTATCCCGTTGATTACTCTCACCTCAACATCCAAGGGTATGCCGTCGGCGCAGAGGGATTGCCTAGTGGAGTAACGCCGAGTCCCGATACGGCCATTTTCCCAGCAGTCGATACCGAGACCGAGTACGGATGGGATAAGAAGGTCAAGATGCGCGTGCCTATCTTTACCGGCGCATTGGGTTCCACTTTTATTGCCCAGAAGAATTGGGAGCACTTTGCCATCGGTGCCGCCATTGCGGGAATCACCGCCGTCTGCGGCGAAAATGTCTGCGGTATCGACCCCAAGTTGGAATTAGACAAGAACGGGAAGGTCACGAGCTCTCCGGAGATGGATCGCCGTATCGAGACCTATCGAAAATTCCACGAGGGGTATGGAGAGATCCTTATTCAGATGAATGTGGAGGATACGCGCTTTGGCGTGGCGGAGTACGTCTTAAATAAACACAAACTCGATACGATTGAGCTTAAATGGGGTCAGGGCGCCAAGTGCATTGGTGGTGAGATCAAGGTCAGGGAGCTCGAGCGGGCCCTCGAACTCAAAAAGAGGGGGTATATCGTCACTCCTGATCCCACTATCGCCGAGGTCCAGAAAGCGTTCAAGGAAGGGGAGATCAAGGAGTTTGAACGTCATTCTCGGCTCGGTTTTGTGGATAAGGAAGGGTTCCTCAAGGAGGTTGAGCGGCTGCGTAAACTTGGGTATAAGAGGATTACGTTGAAGACCGGCGCCTATTCCATGGTGGAGCTTGCGATGGCGTTGCGGTATGGAGCGGAGGCCAAATTGGATCTCCTCACTATCGATGGCGCCCCGGGTGGTACGGGGATGAGTCCCTGGCTGATGATGAACGAGTGGGGCATTCCGTCGTTCTACCTCCACTCCCTTGCCTATCAGTTCAGTGAGAAGCTCGCCAAGAAGAAGATCAGGGTGCCTGATCTTGCCATGGCCGGTGGCTTCTCTGGTGAAGACGGTGTGTTTAAGGCCATTGCCATGGGAAGCCCTTATGTCAAGGCCGTCTGCATGGGCCGTGCACTCATGATCCCAGGCATGGTGGGGAAAAACATCGGACAGTGGCTGGCGGAGAATGACCTTCCCAAAGGCGTCGCCAAATACGGCAAGAGCGTCGAGGAAATCTTCGTTTCCTATGAAGAGCTTAAGGGCAAGTACGGAAATGAAATGAAGAATATTCCTCTCGGTGCCATAGGCATCTATACCTTCTGTCAAAAAATTAGGGTTGGGCTTCAGCAGTTGATGGCCGGAAGCAGAAACTTTCGGCTCTCTCTCGTATCGCGCAAGGACCTCATGGCACTGACCGAGGAGGCCGCAAAGATTTCGGGTATCCCGTATGTGATGGATGCCTATCGGACAGAAGCGGAAAAGATCCTGTCCGAATGATCCCTCTCTATGCTCGATTAAGGGAGAAAAGGACTTGACAGACGGCTTATAGGTGAGTATGCTATAAACAATGACACGAGGAAGTGTCAATGAAATGACAAGGGCGTCTTAAAAAGACGCCTTTTTTTTGTCGACACGAGGGTCGAAGATAAGGAGAGGCTTCTATGGATCAAAAAAAGGCAGCGCGGGTAATGATCTTCTTCTGTCAGCGAATTGATGCTGAGCAGGATGCACATCGACGTCTCCTGGAAAAAGAGCTCGGCTCGCAGATAAAATTTTTCCCTTTGCCGTGCAGCGGACGCATCGAGCCTCTGCACCTTATGCGTGCGCTGGAATCCGGCGCCGATAAGGTCTATGTCGTTACCTGCCCCGAGGGGGCGTGCTGCTACCGGGAGGGAAATATTCGCGCGCGGAAGCGGCTTGCCTATGCCCAGAGGCTTATTGAGGAGATCGGCCTGGCAAAGGAGCGTCTCGAGCTTATCCATGTACCTGCGGGGACGACCACGACCATAGATACGCTGGCACGGGAGCTTCTTGCACGAGAAGTTTTTGTAGGCCCTCTGTCGGTGAAGGCCCAGGGGCAAGAAAGGCAACGGAGACATATATAGATGAGCACAGGGGTGATTACAGCGGAAAGAAAACCGTTTTCCGAGATCAAGGAGATGAATGGTATTCGCGGCATCCACATCATGGCCATTGAGTGGGAAGAGGTGGTGCCGCAGCTCGTCGAAAAAGCCGGACTTGCCCTGAGAACCGCCGTATAAGAGAGATACAAGAATGCCCCCGAAATATCATATAAAAACCGAGCCGGTACCCAGCCGCTTTCCGGCGATTACGCGATCAGGCGTCATCGCCTGGGATGAGGGGTGTCTGAAGTGCCATCGTTGCGTGAAAAAGGATTGTGTCTATAAGGTATATGAGAAGCGCAGTCTGGAGGTGCGCGAGATGCTCGACTCGCTGGATACGGCATGCAAGGACTGTTTCCGGTGTGTACAGGGCTGCCCCCAGAGGCTGATCCAGAAGGGGTTAAACCCCCAGTATAAGGCGCTCGGCGATTCATACTGGACGCCCGAGATCATCGCTGCGCTTTGGTCCCAGGCGGAGAGCGGACGAATTCCGGTGTCAGGCGCCGGCTACGGCGGGCCCTTCGCCGGCCCCGGTTTTGACGCCATGTGGACCGACATGTCGGAGATCGTGCGCCCCACACGGGATGGCATCCACGGACGGGAATATATCAGCACCACCGTCGATATAGGGCGAAAGGTCATGGCGCTGGAATTCGATATTGCAGGACGGATTACGACGACGGTGCCGCCCCTGGTGGAGATACCCCTGCCCATCATATTTGACATGCTGCCCTGGTCACCAGCCCGCAGGCAGATCACCCTGGCCCTTCTCGAGGCGGCACAGGCACTCGGAACCTTTGTTGTCATGCGGCAGTCGGAGATGAGCCCTGACGTGGCAAGGTATCTTGCCAATGTGATTCTTTATATCGACGGCGATATGGAAGATCTGCGTGGTGAAATTCTCAAGAATCTCTTAATCATTGAAATACCTGACGGGGATCATGTCGAAGAGATGCAGAAGTTCATTAAAGAGAAAAATTCAGGAACACTTGTCTTTATCAGGATGGAGTTGAATCCCACGTCAGCCGAGCGTGCCGTAAAACTGACTCGCGACGGCGCCGAGGTGCTTCATCTTGTCGCCGATGAATATGGCCTAGAAAAAGGGAAAGATCCGTGCTTTATCAAGGAACGGATGAGGGAGATACATGGCAGGTTGGTCGAAGAGGGCTTGAGAGATGAGGTGACCTTGATCGCTTCCGGGGGGATCGCCATGGCCGAGCATGTAGCAAAGATCATCATCTGCGGAGCCGATGCGCTTGGTGTCGACATTCCGCTCCTGGTGGCGATGGAGTGCAGGGTATGCCGCCGCTGCAAAGAGGGGATTGCTTGTCCGGTGGAGCTTGACAGTGTCGATCCTCTCTGGGGCGCCGAGCGGATCAAAAACATGGTGGCTGCATGGCACAGTCAGCTCCTTGAGGTACTGGGCGCCATGGGTATCCGAGAGGCGCGCAGGCTGCGCGGCGAGATGGGCCGAGCCATGTTTTTTGAAGACCTGGAAAAAGAGGTCTTTGCATCCATGGGGAAGAGGGTTTAACCGATGTCGTGTAAAGAAGACACCGGCAGCTATCCAAAGGCTCAGACAATGCCAAGCCGCTTTCGCCATGCCCTGGGCAAGCACCGCGTTACTATCGGTAGCGCCTGCAACAACTGTGGGCACTGCGTTGCACTCTGTCCCTATGGGGTTTATAAGGCGGGATCAAGGCGGCCCAAGGTTATCGCGGAACACCTCTGCCTCGGTCTCTCCTGCAGCCAGAATGAGTTTTACTGTGTCTCGAGATGCCCTGTGCAGGCCATCTCTCTCCAGCTCAACCCGTCATTTGAAGTCCTTGGCGATAGGCGCTGGACCGCAGACCTTTTGGCTAGTACCTGGCACATGGCTGAGACCGGCAGGCTTCCCTATCAGGATCTCAATTATAAGATTGGTGATTCGGGCGGAGGGTTCGATAGGATCCGTTTCATCTTTCCGAAACAGAGCAGCAAAGAGATACCGGATGATGCTATCTCCACGGCCATCGAGCTGAACCGCTCGGGAGACAACCGTCCCAACATTGCTATCCCTCTTCCCCTCTATCTCGGCGGCATGTCCTTTGGCTCCGTGAGCATCGTCACCATGCTCGCGCGGGTGCGTGCAGCAGCGGCACTCGGCACCTTCTGCTGCACCGGCGAAGGAGGCTATCCTGATGAACTTGTCCCCTATGACGACCACGTGATTACTCAGGTCGCTACGGGTTTATTCGGCGTGAGAGAAGAGACGATAAAGCGCGTTCGCATCGTGGAGTTCAAATACGCCCAAGGGGCAAAGCCGGGTCTCGGAGGCCACCTCCTTGGCGACAAGGTAACCCCGGCAGTGGCTGCCATGCGCGAAGCAGTTGCAGGGAACGCCCTTTTTTCACCCTTTCCTTTTCACAGCGTCTATTCCGTGGAAGATCATAAAAAGCATGTGGACTGGATCAAAGAGATAAACCACAAGGCCCTGGTGGCAGTCAAGGTATCGACCCCCACCGATGTGGATATGGTGGTCGTGGGGAGTTTTTATGCCGGGGCGCATATCGTCCAGCTAGACGGCAGTTACGGCGGCACCGGGGCTGCGCCGGACATTGCGAAAAAGAATATCGCCATGCCTATCGAATATGCCGTCCCGAAGGTGCATACCTTCCTCCAGGCCGAAGGCATCCGAGATAAGATCACCGTCATCGCCAGCGGCGGCATCCGCACGGCCTATGATATGGCCAAGATCATTGCTATGGGGGCCGATGGCGTCTGCCTCGGCACGGCCGATTTGGTGGCCTTGGAGTGTATCCGTTGTCATCACTGCGAATCGGGCCGCGGCTGTGCCCGCGGCATCGCAACGACCGATCCTGCGCTGACGAAGCTTATAGAGATCGAGTGGGCCACGCAGCGTATCGTTAATATGTATCTGGCGTGGCAGCGTCAGCTTACCGATATCCTCAAGCGCCTGGGCATGAGGAACGTTACGGAGCTTGTCGGGCGCTTTGATCTCCTGGCACATCTGGATTATATAAAGCCCGATGAGGTCGAGGGAGAGCTTAATTGATGGTTCTTACAGATGCCGGGATGGAAACACAATAGAGGATTTTACGCATCGGGATAAGCAAGCATGGAGCAAAGCAAGATAGCACAGGCAATCATAGATGCACGCAGGCCATTCCGAGCGGCGGAAAAGCTCATAAGACGCGCAGACACAAAGGTTGATGAAGGGGGCTGCGGCGTAACAGGCTTTGCCTGCAGTATACCGGTGAGCGGTAAGCATATCTTTGCGCCGTCAGTACAAATGCACAACCGCGGCAACGGAAAGGGCGGAGGACTCGCTGCCGTCGGTCTTACGCCGGCAAAGATGGGAGTAGACCAGAAGATCCTTGACCAGGCATTTCTCCTCCAGGTGGCCCTGCTCGATGATGCGGTCCTTCCCGAGATGGAAGCGCGCTTCATCAGGCCCCATTTCCAGGTTGCCCACGAGGCCTTTCTGGAGACCGTGGATGACTACCGTGATATCCCCGGGCTCGAGGTAAAACCGCCAGCGGTAAAGCGTTATTTTGTCCGTGTCAAGCCCGAGGCCCTCGTTGCCTTTCGCAAGGAGCATCATCTGGAGATACTCCCGCCGGATAAGGTGGAAGAAGAATTTATCTATCAGAATACCTACCGGCTCAACCTTGCCCTGTACAGCGCCCTGGGAGAGAAGAAGGCCTTTGTCCTTTCTCATGGCCGCAATATGATGATCCTCAAGATCGTGGGCTATGCCGAACAGGTTGCCCAGTATTATCAACTTGAGAATTTCGATGCCCATATTTGGATCGCCCATCAGCGGTATCCTACCAAGGGACGCGTATGGCATCCCGGCGGCGCCCATCCCTTCATCGGTCTCGATGAGGCCCTGGTTCATAACGGCGACTTTGCCAATTACTATTCGGTTACACAGTACCTGCGCCAGCGTAATATCTATCCCCTCTTTCTGACTGATACGGAGGTAGCCGTGCAGATCGTGGATCTCTTAAACAGGGTCTACGGCTACCCCCTGGAATATATCATCGAGGCCCTCGCCCCAACGGTAGAGATGGACTTTGACCATCTGCCCGAAGAGAAACAACGTATCTACCGACAGATTCAGACAATGCATGTCCACGGTTCGCCTGATGGACCCTGGTTCTTCATTATTGCCCGCACCGATGTGAGGAACAAGCAATTCCAGTTGATCGGCATTACCGATACCTCGATGTTGAGACCTCAGGTCTTTGCACTTCAGAAGGGCGAGGTTGCGATCGGCCTTATCTGCTCGGAAAAGCAAGCCATCGATGCCACCCTCGAGAGTCTTGCGCAAGAAGACTCTCGCTTCGGAACCATTGCCGATTATTATTGGAACGCCCGCGGCGGCAGCTATACCGACGGTGGAGCATTCATTTTTACCGTCAGAGAGTCCGTTTCCGGCACAAAGGAACTTATCTGCACCGATAAATTCGGCCGGGTCATTGATGTGCCTGCGCATCAGATTCCTTTCGACGGCCCAGGAAAACAGCATCTAAAAACTGCCGATGTAGATACCCTGAGAGATATCGTGAAGGACTTGTCTCGCCATAACGTAGGTGAGATCTTTGGTTATGTAAGAGAGGCCTTACCCCGATGGGACTATGCGCACCTTGATAGCTTCCTTGACCTTCTTCTCGCTCTTTCTGCGAAGGACGATCTGAAGGAGCCGGTGATCGATTTGCTCACGCTTCTTCTCGACCAGCGATACCCCTTGGGGAGCAAAAGGCGGCGAAGCATTATGCAAATGGTATCCCGTACGCTCGATTCGATCTTCAGACAGATTCCCCTGATCAGCGGTAACGGAACCGCGCCGCATGGCCGCAGGATCGATTACGAAAACCGCACGGCGCTCCGTCCCCCGGCTGGTTCTGAAAGGGCGCTTTTTTGTAATGCGAGAGAGTTTCCTCCGGAAGGCGCAGATTCTCTTGCCAGCATTATTGCCGAGGCCTATCAATGTGGCTGGAGGAGGTTCGTCTGTTTTGGTCACCGTGGCCAACGCTTTCTTGGTTGCGGCCTGGGGCCAAAGACAAAAGGTGTCCGCATCGATGCCTATGGTTCCACAGGGGACTACCTGGCATCAGGTATAGACGGTCTTGAGATCTATTGCCACGGCAATACGCAGGATCAAATCGGACAGATCATGAAGTCGGGCAAGCTTGTCATCTATGGCGATGTGGGCCAGACCTTCATGTACGGAGCAAAAGGCGGTGAGGTGTACGTACTAGGGAACGCAGCAGGGCGTCCCTTTATCAATGCCGTGGGAAAACCACGGGCCGTTATTAACGGCACGGCCCTTGATTTTCTCGCCGAGTCCTTTATGGCCGGAGATCCCCATCATGGCGGCGGCTTCATTATCCTCAACGGCCTTGTCTTTGACCATGACGGTAACGTGATGTCCCTGGAGGCGCCCTATCCAGGATCAAACCTCTTTTCCCTTGCCTCGGGCGGGGCCATCTTCGTGCGTGACCCTCATAAAAAGATCGTTCCCGAGCAGCTCAACGGCGGAGTGATCGCTCCCTTTACCGAGCATGACTGGCGGCTCATCCTTCCCTACTTACAGGAAAACGAGCGACTCTTCGGCATCTCCATCCATGACCACCTCTTAACTGTCGATGGAAAGAGGATGAATCCCAGTGACGTCTACCGAACCATCAATGCCGTCAAGCTGGGCGTCCTTGCAGGCAGCGCCCTGGAGATAAACGAAGAGTGGGAAGCAGAGGACTGACCTTCAGGTAAAGGCTCACGTAACTGCGCGTGTTTCGAGTTTGATCACAATGAGATTTTTAAAAATCTTTTAGCAAGATTTGTCCCTCTCGCTACTGCTCCTAGAGGGACTATCTACGCTTATTGAGCTCCCTTATCGATTATTTCTCGGAAACGTAACGTTTTTCCTCAGGGACTTAAGCCATTGCCTGCAATCGAATGGTCACAAGTGTTTAAGCTGCTGGTGTAGAGCCCGCTTTATCTTTTTCACCCCTCCATCATCTTCAACCTTTTGTCCGTCCAGATCCCGCACGTAAAAGACGTCCACGACTTGGTCTACCTTGGTGGCAATTCTGGCACTATGAATGTCCAGGCCGAGGTCAAAGAGGGTGCGAGCAATACGATAGAGAAGCCCTTCATGATCGTATGCATAGACTTCAATTATTGTAAAGAAATCAGACGATTCATTATCTACGACCACATCCGGCAATCGTAAGAACTTTTTAAAATGAGCTGAATGAAGGTGTGATTCCTTATTGTCGATGAAGGATTCAAGGGACAACTTGCCGATGAGAACATTGGTAAGATCCTCGCGAACCTTATCCCATTTTTCTTGCACGAAGAGGTCATCGAGGGGGTTCGTTGTCCGTAAAACATCGACCGCAGTTTCATCCCGCCACGTGTATATGTCGGCGGAGAGTATATTAATGGCATTGAGGGCGAGGACTCCAACAATTTTGGCAAAGAGGCCGGGTCTATCTTTGGCTACGATTGTAATCTCCCAGCAATTTCCGGCAACGTCCTTTCTGGTTTCCAAGATGAAGCCCTCTTTCCCTGCATTACCTCCAAAATTAGTCTCCCTGGTTAGTATCCGCGCTGTCAAGCTATTTACCATGCCGAGATGCCGTACAATCTCCTGGGGGGCGGTATTGAGCAGATAACGGGGAGGCATACGTTCGAAAGAGGCTTCAAGATTATCTTCTTGGACGGTCTCAGCAATATCCTTGCGTACTTCGGCTATGATGTGATCAACCTTACGAGAGGCACGGCGCGTTGCCAACTCCCCCCTCTCCAGGATATGGAGGATCTTGAAGACAAGGTCTCGTATCAAGTTCGCAATCCAATCATTCCAGGCCTTGGGGCCGGTGGCCCGGGAATCCGCCCAGGTAAGCAGGTAGAGCATCTTCAGCCGTTCAGCGCTTTCCACAATCCGAGCGCATTGCACAATGACTTTTTCATCATTCAGATCACGACGGGTTGCGGTCTCTGCCAGGAGCAGATGATTGCGCACAAGGAAACAGATATCGTTTCTTTTTTCCTTGTCATAACCGAATCGCTTGAGAATGGTATCTGTAAGCGCGGCACCTGCGCGTGCATGATTTCCCTTATGCTTGCCGATATCATGGAAAAGACCTGCCCATAATAATCTCTCTGGGTGGGACATCTCTATAAATAGATCGTGAAACAGGGGGTCATCCTTTTTTGATAATTCCTTGAGAAACTTTACGGTATAGAGGGAATGTATACCAACAGGATAGATATGGTAGGAATCAAATTCGACTCGGTTTCTGATTCGACCAAATTCAGGAATGAAGTTGTCGAGAAGACCAACATCAGTCATGTGACTCAGGGTCTCAAACGTATAGCTTGACTGGGTTACAATCATTTCAAAAGAGTCAACGATTTTTTTTGATTTTCGGAAGGAATCATCCACGAGGTATAAAAAATCGCGGACCTGTCTCCGCGCCTCCAAAGAAAGAGGATAACCAAAATGCGCACTGGATTCAAAAATGGTCATTAATAACGAGGGATCCTTTAATATGGTACTGACCGCATCAAAGCTGAGTTCTCCACTATTAAAAGTGAGGCCAGGTAAGATATGACGTATTTGTTTTGTCTGCGGTCTGGTCTTTATCGGCAGCGGAAAACTGGTCGCGAAAGAGCGAGAAAGGGATTTAAGAGCAGACATAGTGGCATGAACCAGACTGTTAAACTGCTCAACCGCGAGTGATTTTTTTAGATCTCGCATTCCAAGTCTTTGTGCGATCTCCGTTTGATACTCAAAGGTCAATCGATCATTTCTACGGTGCGACAAGAGGTGCAGATGATTTCTTATATTTAAGAGGAAGCTCACGTGTTGTCTCAAGTCCTGATATTCTTGATACGAAAGTACGGCTTGAAACACGTGGTCGTGCGTTTCTCGGAAGCCGAGAAACGTCTTTGCCAGCCACAGCATGTGGTGGTAATCTCGCAATCCACCAATGCCATCCTTGAGATCTGGTTCGAGAAGGTAGCTTGAGTCGCCGAATGTGTTCAGCCGTTTTTTATCCAGTTCATCCAGCCACAAACGCAATGCGCGCGCGCTTTTTGATAAAACTTTTTTGTACAACTTTTCAATCAGATCGAGATAGAGTCGATATTCTCCGCTAATGAATCGTGCATCGAGCAAAGAGGTCAGCACCTCAAAGTCTTTTCTGGCAATACTGAGGCATTCCCCGATGGTACGAGTCCCGTACCCCAAATCAAGGCCGAGATCCCAGAGTG
>MGQT01000106.1 GCA_001797935.1 Deltaproteobacteria bacterium RBG_16_54_18
AGTATTGTCCGTTAGAGGTATGCAGTGAATACAACGAGGGGCTGACCAGCCGCAAGGCCATCTTTATCAAGTACCCCCAGGCCATCCCCTCAACGCATGTGATCGACAGGAAGGATGCCCCCTGTACCGCCCGGTGCCCTGTCCATCTCGATGTCAGGGAATATGTGGGGGCCATCGCTGCCAAAGCGTTCACCCGCTCCCTGGAGATCATCAGCGAGAAGCTCCCCTTCCCGGGGATCATCGGGAGGATCTGTCCTCATCCCTGCGAGGAGCAGTGCCTGCGGGGCACCAGGGTCGATGAGCCCCTGTCCATCTGTGCCTTGAAGCGGTTCGTGGCCGATAGGGAGGTCCGGCACGGGAAGGGGCGTTCCCCGATCCCGCCTGAGCCTCAGTATCGGGAACAGGTGGCTGTGGTCGGGGGAGGGCCCGCAGGGTTGACGTGCGCCCTTGACCTGGCACGGCGGGGCTATCGGGTGACGATCTTCGAGGCCCTCCCCTCCTTGGGAGGCATGCTGCGGGTGGGCATTCCTGATTATCGCCTTCCGCGGGATGTCTTGGACCGGGAACTTCAGGCAGTCCTCGATCTCGGCGTGGAGGTTCGAACCGATACCCGCATCGGGAAGGACATCCCTTTTGCCGCCCTCCTCGGGAAGATGGGTTACCAGGCCGTCTTTCTCGGCATGGGGGCCCATCGAGGCATGAAGCTCGGGGTCCCTGGGGAGGAGGCCGAGGGGGTATATCCGGGGGTGGATTTCTTGCGGGATCTTAATCTCGGCCGAGGGGTAAAGGCCCACGGGAAGGTGGCAATCATCGGTGGGGGGAATGTGGCCATCGATGCAGCCCGCTGTGCCCTGAGGATGGGGGCCGACAAGGCGACCATCTTTTATCGCCGTGCCAGGCGTGAGATGCCCGCCAGTGCCGAGGAGATAGAGGCCGCTCTGAAAGAAGGGGTGGATATCCGTTTCTTGACGGCCCCCACACGGGTCGTGGTTTCGAACGGACGGGTTGTGGGGCTGGAGTTGATCAGGATGAAGCTGGGGGAGGCGGATGCCACGGGCCGCAGAAGGCCCATTCCCGCCGAGGGCACTGAGTTCACGGCACCCGTCGATATGCTCATCCCTGCCATCGGTCAGGAGGTCGTCATGCCCTTTGACCCTGCCGAGGAGGGGATCGGGGTCACCGCGAGGGGGACCATCCAGATCGATTCCCTGACCGGCGCCACGACGCTCGCTGGCGTATTTGCCGGGGGTGATGCGGAGACGGGGCCGGGGATCGCCATTGAGGCCATCGCCGGTGGTCAACGGGCGGCCATCTCCATCCACCGCTTTCTCCGGGGCATAGACCTCGCAGCGGGGAGGGAGGAGGCGGATCGGCTTGTTGTCGAGGATGTGCCGCCGGGGATCCCTTATGAGGGGCGCCAACGGGGTAGCACCCTTCCCGTAGCCGAGCGCACCAGGGCCTTTCGAGAGGTTGAGGCTGGGTTCACCGAGCAAGAGGCAATCACCGAGGCTCGGCGGTGCCTCAACTGCCGCCAGTGCCTCGGCTGCGGAATCTGTCTGGAGGTGTGCGAGCCCGGGGCTATCGACTACTCCCAGCAGGATACGATCATGGAGCTCGAGGTAGGCTCGGTGATTCTCGCCCCGGGCTTCGACGAGTATGATCCGCACGAGCGAGGGGAATATGGCTACGGCCGTTATGCCAATGTGGTGACGAGCATCGAGTTCGAGCGGATGCTGAGCGCCACCGGTCCCTTTAACAGCACGGTGATGCGTCCCTCGGATGGTGATATACCGCAGAAGATCGCCTTCATCCAGTGTGTCGGCTCCCGGGACCATGAGCACGACTACTGCTCCTCGGTCTGCTGCATGTATGCCACCAAAGAGGCCATCATTGTCAAAGAGCATATCGATTTCATCGAGCCCACCATCTTCTACATAGACATCCGGGCCTTTGGCAAGGGGTTTGATGCCTACTACGAGCGGGCCCGGCAGGAGCAGGGGATCAGGTACATCCGCTCCATGGTCTCCAAGGTGCGAGAGGACCCGACGAGCAAAGACCTGTGGATCACCTACGTGGGTGAGGATGGAGCGCTGAAGAGCGAGGCGTTTCAGATGGTGGTCCTCTCGGTGGGATTGAGGCCTGCCAAGGGATCCCGTGAGCTGGCCGCGCGGCTGGGGGTTGCGCTGGAACCGAACGGGTTCTGCGCCACCGTCCCCTCTGCGCCGGTCGCCACGTCTCGGAAAGGGATCTATGTCAGCGGTGCCTTTCAGGGTCCCAAGGACATACCCGAGACCGTGGCCCAGGCCAGCGGGGCTGCGGCCTTCGCCATGGAGCCCATCGCCTCGCAGAGGGGCACACTCCTCAAGCACGAGGAATATCCCCGAGAGCGAGATGTGAGCGGGGAGGAACCGAGGATCGGGGTCTTTGTCTGTCACTGCGGGGTCAACATCGGGGCGGTGGTGGATGTGCCGGCGGTGCGGGAGTACGTCAAGACCCTCCCCCACGTGGTCTATGCCGAGGACAACCTCTTCACCTGTTCCCAGGACACCCAAGAGCGGATCAGAAAGGTGATACAGGAAAAGGGGCTTAACCGGGTCGTCGTTGCCTCCTGTTCTCCCCGGACCCATGAGCCTCTCTTTCGCCAGACCTTGCGGGAGGAAGGGCTCAACCCCTATCTCTTCGGGATGGCCAACATCCGCGATCAATGTTCCTGGGTCCACATGCACCATCCGGAAGAGGCCACGGAAAAGGCCAAGACATTGGTGAGGATTGCCGTGGCCAACGCCGGCTTGTTGCAATCGTTACCGATGCAGCGCCTTCCCATCAGAAAGAGGGGGCTGGTGATCGGCGGCGGGGTGGGCGGGGTGGCCGGGATGACGGCGGCCCTGGGGCTCGCCAAGCAGGGTTTTGAGGTATTTTTGGTGGAACAGGAGGCGGGGTTGGGCGGGGAGCTGCGCCACCTCTCCTATACCCTGAGCGGAGATGACCCCCACGAGTATCTGCAGGAGCTCATCACCCAGGTGACGGGGCATGATGCCATCCAGGTGATCACCAATGCCGAGGTGGTGGACCATGCGGGGACCGTCGGGAATTTCGTCACGGGTATCATGATAGGACCCACCATGACCTACCGAAAGTTGGAGCATGGGATCACCATCATGGCCACGGGGGGGGAGGAGTATAAACCCCACGAGTATCTCTACGGCGAAGACCCCCGCGTGCTCACCCAGCGGGAGCTGGAGGAGCGGGTGGCCAGCCAAGAGGTGGACCCCGCTTCCCTGCAGCGGGTCGTGATGATCCAGTGCGTCGGTTCACGGACGCCGGAGAGGCCTTATTGCAGCCGCATCTGCTGTTCCGTGGCCATCAAGAACGCCTTAAAGCTCAAGGAGATGAACCCGGCACTGGATGTCCATATTCTCTATCGGGATATCAGGACCTATGGCCTCCTGGAGCACTACTATACCCGCGCCAGGGAAGCGGGGGTGATCTTTACCCCCTACCAACCCGAGGAACCTCCCCGCGTGGAGGCCACTGAAACGGGGGTGCACGTGCGCACGAGAGATATCCACCTGAAGGGAGAATTGAGCCTCGAGGCCGATCTGGTGGTGCTCAGTGCGGGCGTCATCCCACGGGAGAACGAAGAACTGGCCGCCCTGTTCAAGGTCCAGCGGACCATGGAGGGGTTCTTCCTCGAGGCCCATATGAAGCTGCGGCCGGTGGACTTCGCCACCGATGGTGTGTACCTGTGCGGATTGGCGCACTCCCCCAAACTGATAGGGGAGAGCGTTTCGCAGGCCGCCGCGGCGGTGGCGCGGGCCTGCACCATTCTCTCCAAGGACGAGCTGGAGGTGGGGGGCGTTGTGGCCCGCGTCGATACGGAAAAATGCGCTGCCTGTCTCATCTGTATCAGGGCGTGTCCCTATAATGTCCCCCTTATCAACGCAGAGGGGGTTTCTGAGATCAACGCCGCCCTGTGTCATGGATGCGGCTCATGCGCGGCAGAATGCCCGCAGAAGGCGATCGAACTCCAGCACTATCGCGACGAGCAGATTATCGCGCAGGTGAACGCCCTTGTGGCAGCAGGAGGTAGTGGTGGCAGCGTTTGAACCCCAGATCGTGGCCATCTGCTGTGAGCACTGAGCTTACAGCGCGGCGGACCTGGCAGGTTCGATGAGGCTCGATTATCCCCCCAATGTCAAGATCGTGCGGGTCCCCTGCACCGGGAAGGTCGACCTGCTCCATATCCTCAAGGCCTTTGAACAGGGGATGGATGGGGTCTATGTGGCGGGATGTCTGGAGGGTGAATGCCACTTCCTCAGGGGGAATTTACGGGCCAAGAAGCGGGTGGGGCACGTGAAGCGGATCCTCGCCGCCCTGGGGATCAACCCCGAGAGGATCCAGATGTATAACCTCTCGGCGGCCATGGGGGGGAGATTTGTGGAGATCGCTCGGGAGATGACGGGAAAGGTCAGGGCCTTGGGTCCGAGTCCTATCAAGACCGGGAAGGGGAGGGAATTTGTCGAGGGACAAGGAGAGGAGAAAAAGCAATGATCGTTGCGCAGGCTAAACCCATTGAGGATATCGTCACGATGATCGATCGGTACGATAAGATCATCCTGGCCGGGTGCAAGGCATGCGTTGCCGTCTGCGCAGCCGGGGGGGAGAAGGAAGTCGGTATCCTGGCTTCGGCCATCACGTTGGCCAGAAAGAGGGACGGCAGGGCAATAGAGATCCGGGAGGTGACCTTGGAGCGACAGTGCGACCCGGAGTATGTGGAGCAGATCAGGGGCTTTGCCGGTGATTACCAGGCCGTCCTGTCCATCGCCTGCGGGGTGGGGGTCCAGTATATGGCCGAGCACTACAAGACAATCCCTGCCTTGCCTGGTCTCAATACCTCCTTTATGGGTGGGTCCCTCGAGCAGGGTGTCTGGAGCGAGCGGTGTCAGGGATGCGGGCAATGTATCCTGCACCTCACCGGCGGGATCTGCCCCGTCACCCGCTGTTCCAAGAGCCTGTTTAACGGTCCGTGCGGCGGTTCCTCAAAGGGGAAGTGCGAGGTAAGCCCCGAGATGGAATGCGGCTGGCAGCTCATCATCGACCGCCTCAAGGCATTGGGGGAGTTTGAGAACAGGTTTACCGAGCTCTTCCCCATTAAGGATTGGTCAACGAGCAGAGATGGGGGACAGAGAAAGATCACGAGGGAGGATATGAAGGCATGAAGACAGGAAGCCGTCTGGAGAAGGTCTTGGAGAAGGGCGCATTTGCCGTTACCTCGGAGTGCGGCCCTCCCCGTGGGGCCGATCCCGATGTCATTCGCGAAAAAGGAAAACTCTTGGAGGGCGTCGTCGATGCAGTGAACATCACCGACTGTCAGACCTCCGTGGTCAGGATGTCGAGCCTCTCCGCCTGTCTTATCCTCAAGGAGATGGGGTTTGACCCCATCCTCCAGATGGTCACGAGGGACCGCAACCGCATCGCCATCCAGAGCGATGTCTTGGGGGCAGCCGCCTTAGGGATCAACAATATCCTCTGTCTGTCCGGAGACCATCAGCGTTTTGGCGACCACCCCCAGGCCAAGAACGTCTATGATATAGACTCCATTCAGCTCATCATGACGGTGAAAAAGATGAGGGATGAGAAAAAGTTTCTTAATGACCAAGAGATGACGAAGGCCCCGGTGCTTTTTATCGGGGCGGCGGAGAATCCCTTTGCCGACCCCCTTGAGATCAGGGCCCTCAGGCTGGCCAAGAAGGCTGCGGCTGGGGTGGAGTTTATCCAGACCCAGTGCATCTTTAACCTGGATCGCTTTGCCGAGTGGATGCGGGAGGTGGTCGATATGGGGCTCCACGAAAAGGTCGCGATCCTGGCCGGCGTCACCCCGCTTAAGTCCGTCGGCATGGGAAAGTATATGAAGAGCCAGGTGCCGGGGATGGACGTGCCCGATGCCGTCATTGAAAGGCTCAAGGGGGTGCCGAAGGAGAAACAGGGTGCAGAGGGGATAAAGATCTGTATCGAGACCATCCAGCGCTTACGGGAGATGAAGGGGGTGAGGGGCGTCCACATCATGGCCATTGAGTGGGAGGAAAAGGTCAGTGAGATAGCGAAAGGAGCTGACCTGCTTCCGAGGCCGAAGGTATAACAAATAAAAAAAAGAGGGGTGAGGCACAATGGCGAAAAAGGTCTTGATAGTTGACGATGATCCTGATCTGGTGGAGGCTGTTTCCACTATCCTGGAAAGCAAGGGGTATGCGGTGGCCAAGGCCTATGGCGGGGTTGAGGGGCTGAAAAAGGCCCGGACCGAGAACCCCGATCTTATCGTCCTCGACGTGATGATGCCGGACAAGGATGGGTATGAGGTCTGCAAGGAGCTGAAGGCCGACAAGAAGTATCACGCTATCCCCATCCTCTTGCTCACCGCCGTTGTCTCGCATATACCTACCACCAAGTACACGCATCAGATGGGGATGGATATGGAGGCTGATGACTACATGGACAAACCGGTGGAACCCAAAGAGTTGGTCAAAAGGGTGGAAACCCTTATCGCTAAATAGTGGAGTCCTGTTGCACCGCGACATCTCCCGTTTTACTCCCCAACCTTTAGATTCTTAATGAGGGGATGACGCAGAGCGACAGGGACCCCGTTGTCCTCAGAAATCATATTGAGGTGCGGGGCCGCCATTCAGATTTTGCCGCCTTGCGGCATGATGTCCTTAAAAGATTTAAAGGAGCATCATTATATAAAGTGGGGCGGGATTGAAGAACGGAGAGTACACCGTGAGTGAGAAGACGAAGATCCTGGTTATCGACGACGAGGCCGTTATGCGCGATGGCTGTTTTCGGATACTCGCCAAAGAGGGGTGCGAGGTCTTCACCGCTGCAAATGGGGAGGAAGGGCTGGCGGCCATCAAGAAGGACGCCGAGGGTATTGCCGTTGTGCTGCTGGACCTCAAGATGCCGGGGATGAGCGGGATGGAGGTACTGGAAAAGGCCAAGGAGATCAACCCCTCCCCCCTGATCGTCGTCATCACCGGCTACGCGACGGTCGACTCGGCTGTCGAGGCTATGAAGAAGGGGGCCTATGATTTCATCGCCAAGCCCTTCGCGCCGGATCAACTCCGCCTGGTGGTCAACCGGGCCTTAGAGAAGAGACGGCTGGAACTCGAGGCCGAACAACTGCGGGCAGAGGCAGCCAAGAGCCTCAGAGATGTAGCCACGGAAAAAGGCAAGGTGCGGACCATCGTTCATTGCATGGCAGATGGGATCTTGGTGACGGATAGGGAGGTACGGGTCGTCCTCATCAACCCGGCGGCGAGCAGGATGCTCGGCATCGAAAGCCATGCATGCCTGGAGCGATCCCTGAGCGATGTCATGGGGAATGAGAAACTCATTGAGGCCGTTCAGGGGGTCCTGGAAGCGGTGAACCCTGAGGTGACCGTCATATCCCAAGAACTTCGCATTGGAGATTCCCTCATCAGGGCCCACACGGCGGCGGTCAGGAGTGAAGAGGAAGGGGTATTAGGGACGGTAACGGTCTTGGAAGATATGACCTATCTCTTGGATCTCGACCGCATGAAGGGGGATTTTATCGCCATGGTCTCCCACGAGCTCCGTTCTCCTGTCTCGGCGATCGGACAGAACATAAGCCTGATCTTGGATGGTATGGCCGGCGAGACAACAGAAAAGCAGCGGCACCTGCTCACCAGGGTCAAGGAGCGTTCTAAGGGCCTCCTTGATCTCATCGGCGACCTCTTGGAAATCTCCAAGATAGACGCCGGGGTGGCCATGCAGCGGAAGGAGCCTTTGCAAATCGAGGAGGTAGTTCGTAAGGTGGTGGAGCTCATGGAG
>MGQT01000107.1 GCA_001797935.1 Deltaproteobacteria bacterium RBG_16_54_18
ATTAAATCATCGAAAGGATTATTATGTCAAACGATCAATCGAAGATTTTTGCGCCATCAAAAGTCAATATCGATCATAAAAAAATAGAAGCGTATTTAAGAGGAGAACACATCTTTCCTACCACTATGGAGATGGATTTAACGCAACTGTGTACGCGTTCTTGCTCGGGATGTCCATACTCTGCGTCGAGAAAACCGGGGCTTACCCTGCAGCTTCCGTTTCTTGATAGATTATTTACTGTACTAGGCCTCCATACCCCCGGCCTAGTTCTGACAGGGGGAGAATCAACCATAGTTCCTCATTTTCCTGAAACCGTGGCGCTGGCAAGAAAGAAAGGGTTTCAGGAAATCGCTGTTATATCAAACGGGGCAAGTATCCAGCAGCCGGAGGTGCAGGATGCCCTTTTGGAACATGTGACCGCAATTCGTGTCTCCCTTTATGATTGGCAGGAAGGGGAGTCCGCGTCTTTTTGTTACACCCTTAAAAAGATCGAGGGGCTGCGCAATCGTATAGAAAAAGAAGGCAGCAAACTCGAAATCGGCGCTTCCCTGTTGACACAGGCAGCATGGAACCACAAGTATGAATCAATCGGACTGCGCGCATTAAATGCCGGAATAGATTGGTTGTATTTCCATCCTTATTGTATTGATTGGGATAAGGAATATCCAATGCAAGCTGATCAAACGGGTGTTTTGGACGTAATCGAGCGGCTCAAAGAAAGAGCGCCCCACAATGCTAATATTCAAGTACCATTTGAACGTTATGCTGAGAAGTCCTTATACTTCGAGAAGCTTCATGGGTCTCATTTTCTAATACAGGTTGGGGCAGATGGCATCAACTATGCCGGCCCGGAATGCAAATATGAAAAAGACGCCGAGCTGTTAAATCTCAATGACTATCTGGAAGATGATTTTCTATGGCATCCGCAGCGATTGAAACGACTCGATGAAATAAACAGTGACAATTACCGTTTTATCGGTACCAAACACAGACCGCCGATGTTTAGCGATTATATAGAGAAGTTAGCGCAGCTAAAAATGGCGGACCCGCAAGGAGAATACCTGGAAGGATCCTCTGATTGCTTCGCTTACCCGAGCATAATATAGATGGGTGCGTCCTTGCCTTATATAGCTTTCATCACCGGCTAATGAGAGCTGACACAGGAGTACGACGGGAAATATGGTGCTTAGTTAAACGTTGGGTGCCTCTTATTGACTTGAGCTATTATACAAAAACAGCTTGGCAAGGAAATTTTTCTAATTTTTTTTATTTTTCAGCAGGAGTACACATGTCATGACAGCAGTCCCTGAGTTTACCGTCATAATCCCTACGCATAACCACGCCCGCTTGTTACCATACGCGATACACAGCGTTCTTACCCAGACGGTGGGGTCGTTCGAGCTTATCGTGATCGGCGACGGCGTAGGCGATGACACCAGAGACGCCGTTGCCGATCTCAGTCGAAATAACAAACAGATTACGTTTGTAGATCGTCCCAAGTCTCCCCGCACGGGAGAACCGTACCGACACGAAGAATTACTTCGTAGAGAAACTCCCTATGTCACTTATGTTTCAGATGATGACCTGCTCTTCCCCGACCACCTTGAACACACTCGTGAAATGCTGGCTACGCATGATCTGGTTCATGGTTTCGGCCTGCACGTTGACGCCGCCGGATCACTGGTCTTAGAGTTAGTCGATCTCGGACAAGAATGGTTCCGCCGGCGGGAGTTGAAGAAGACCAGCCATGCCAGCCTAACTGCGATGGGACACACCATGCCTGCATACAGGCGACTGCCGTATGGTTGGAGGACCACGCCGCCCGGCAAATTCACGGACCACTACATGTTCCAACAGTTCCTGTCTGACCCCGCGTGCCATGTATCAACGTTGCGCCGTCCAACCGCACTGAAGTTTCCTTTTATCCTACGACAGACATGGACGGACGACGAACGAGAACAAGAGATGGCACTGTGGGCCCGACGGCTTTCGGACGTGAAAGAACGAGCCATGCTTCTCAATGAGATTATGACCCTGCTTCATCGTCAGGCCATCTTGCTCGAAATATGGCGGGGGAAGAGAGTATGGTGGCTGTGGAACCTCCTGGCAGCACTTAGACGCTGGATGCAGCGGTGAACGGGGAAAGTTAAACTTTTTGCTCAAGCGCCGATAAAAAATGGGCTTTTTGTTAGGTTTATTCTTGTACTTCGCTTACTTTTTAAATTGCTCTACGTCGGTGAAAACAGCCTTACTCATGGTACTTCTGCAATTTTTTAATCGTTGTACTGATTTTACCACAGAGCCGGAACCTGTTCCAAGGTTTCCGGCATACCGCCTTCTTTCCTTAAGATGCGCATACAGGTCGACAGCGGTCTTCAAGACGACAAGAATGAGGAGCATAAAAAACGGTTGGCCAAGGATAATAATGCACCCCGCCCCGAAGATCAGCGTCAAATGCATCACGATAACCCGTCTATAAGGCTCAAACATAGGATCGTTACCCTTTGTTTGTTTTCGTTCACCCTTGATCAGGTAATTAACCACAAAGGAATATCCGTGACTGAGAAACAAGGCGGCCACAACGTAGCGCCCCATATATAGGAGCTCCAGCGGCTCTATCTGCATGTTCAGGAACTCACGGGAGATCGCGTACAACACCGCCCCGTGGGCGGCTGTAAACCCCCCGAAATGCACGATAAAAAAGGCGCAGCCGATAATCTTCATGAAGACAGTCAGAATGATAAGTAAGCCGCGGGTGTCGTCCGGAGCACTGATCATCTTGAGGATGCTGAAGAAGCCGATCACGACATTTTCCGCCCAGTAGGCAAACAGGATTTCCACCAGATCCCATCCTGCAAAGAGGACGCCCAGCAGCGGCACCGCGTTGGCGCCGAGGAGAAAAAATACTGACGAGGGGAAACCCCTGCGTACCTTGTTCATGACCGTACTGAATTTATCAAGAGACATCCTTATATTTCCCCGTTAATTTTTTTAACTCTCCTCCTCCCCCGACAACGGATAAGGAGCTTCTTTAAATTTCTACATCACTATTATTGAAAGGGCCGTCCCTATCAGAACCACCCACAATATATCCACGCTCGACAACAGGGCGCCGAGTGCGGCACAAAAAAACAGAATATGAGGAAGATCCCACGGCACCGGCGAGGCAAAACGCACGGTAACCGTCAGAAGAAGTCCGACAAATGAAGACAGGATAGCGCTCATCACTCTATTAAAATAAGGTGAAGCGCGTAAGCGATCAAAATAGGGTACGACTCCGATAACCATGAGAAAAGAGGGTGAAAAGACGGCGAAGGTTGCTACCAATCCACCGGGAAGCCCATACAGCATATATCCGACAAAGGTTGCCGTGATGACAATCGGTCCTGGTGTAACTTGCCCGAGAGCGATTCCGTTCAAAAACGTCGAGCTATCCATCCAATGCCGGACCTGGACAATTTCATGGAACATAAGGGGAACGGCAGCAAACCCACCGCCGAAAGCAAACAGGTCTATCCTGAGCATGAGCACGGCAAGGTCAAAGAGCTGGCGGTGTATCAACAAAAGCAGCACAAAAACGGCAGCCGTAAATGCTGAAAGGAGTAATAATGGTTTCATCGTACGCAGGGACGGCATTGGCGCGCCAACCAAAGGGGCGGCGTGCTGGCCTTTATTTAACACAAGACCGAACAAAGCCGCAGCGACAATAACAAGGAGGGGGTTCATCCCTATTCCGAACAGGGCGGCCGCAACCCCGGCAATAACTATAGTGCCCCAGTTTTTCAATGCCGTTTTACCAAATGAGACCGTCGCGTTGGCGACGATAGCGACGATGATGGCCTGAAGACCACTAAATGCCGAGGCCACGGCAGGTACCGTGTGCATGGAGGGATAAAAGGCGGAGAACGTCAGCATAAGGATGAACGCAGGAAGGCCAAAACCAACGAACGTTACGAGGGCGCCGCTGACTCCTCTCGCCCTCAGACCGACATATGCCGCCGTCTGCATGGCTGTCGCCCCTGGGATTGCTTGACACAAGGCCACACCATCGCGAAAGGATTCTTCATCGAGCCACCGCTTTTGTTCGACTGCCATCGTTCGCATGTAGGCTACCATAGAAGGGCCGCCGAATGCCGTAAATCCCAACCGTAAAAAGGAGTTGAACAGAGAGGCACGTGAAGGTTTTGTAGCGGAAGATGTCATGTGGAGCTTTTACACAGGGGAATGGGAATATTGTTATTTACCGTGTCTATCTTTCCCATCGTTGATCCCCCTCGACCTGCTTAATCGCCCGCATGATGATTACACGGTTAGTGATACTCCCTGATCTCTGTATATCACAATTCTTTTCTCTTACAACCATTTCTTCTTTTTAAAATAAATCATCATGGAAATCCCTGTCGCCACCATTACCCCCCAGAGCAACGGATACCCCCACCGCCACTCCAGCTCAGGCATAAATTTGAAATTCATGCCGTAAATACCGGCGAGAAAGGTCAGCGGCATAAAAATCGTGGCGATAACAGTCAACACCTTCATAACGGTATTCAGCCGGTTGCTGACGCTTGAGAGATAGATATCGAGTATCCCGGCAATCATGTCCCTGAATGTCTCGACGTTGTCGATCACCTGGATGGTGTGGTCGTACAGGTCTCTGAGATAGATCCTTGTTGATTCCTGTATGAGCGGCGATTCTCCCCGTTCCAAGCTGCCCACCACCTCCCGCAAGGGCCAGACTGCCTTGCGCAAAAATATCAGCTCTCTTTTTAAACCATGAATCGTCCGCAGGGTTTCCGTCGTCGGCTGGGTGACTAATTGCTCTTCGAGAAATTCTATCCGTTCACCGAGTTTTTCCAGAATGAAAAAATAGTTATCGACGATGGAATCTAATAAGGCGTGCACCAGATAATCCGCTCCCATCTTCCTGATGCGACCTTTGCCCGTCCTGATACGCTCCCGGACGGCGTCAAAGGTATCCCCTTCTTTTTCCTGAAAGGAAAACACAAAATTCCTTCCCAGAATAATGCTGATCTGATCCGATTCTATTTCTTTCTTCCGCTCATTATATTCGAGGCTCCTGAGAACGATATAGAGATAATCGCCATAGTCCTCTATCTTCGGGCGTTGATCCGTATTGAGGATGTCTTCCAGCACCAGGGGATGAAATCCGTAGCAATCACCGAGTGCTTCCAACAGGCTCGTCTGATGCAGGCCGTCAATATTGACCCATGTGATCGTCGGCCTCTCTTTAAAAACAAAACATTCCTCAATTTTTTTGCTTCGCTCTTCCCAAAATTTTGCCTCGTCATAATCGATGATGCTGATCTTGGGCGTGCGTACCTTTCGTTCTCCAATATGGACAAGGCTTCCCGGCGGAAGGCCGCTTTTGCGTGATCTCTTCTTAATAAGATTTGCCATTTTTTTAAAACCTCTGACTCTCAGGCCGAACGTCTTTGATTACAAAACGCTTTTTGTTCAGGGACCACTTACAAAAATGATCTATTTTTTTATCAGGCTCATCCCTGTATCTTAGCCAGCTCTTTGGAGCGCCGGGTGGCGGCAGCCACCGCCTCCATCACGGCCCCTCGAAACCCCTTGGCCTCGAGCTCGGCGATACCTGCGATGGTGGTACCTCCGGGCGAGGCTACTCGATCTTTGAGATGGGCGGGATGTTCTCCCTGCTCGGCAAGGAGCCGGGCAGTACCCAAGACGGTCTGTATCGCCAAGGCCAAGGCATCCTTTCTCGGCAGCCCCATGCGTACCCCCCCATCCGCCAGGGCCTCGATGAAGAGACAGACGTAGGCCGGTCCGCTGCCACTCATGCCGGTCACGGCATCCATGAGCACCTCGGGGATGACGACGGTCTTTCCCAGGGCATTGAATATTTCCTCCGCAATCTCGATATCCGGTGCCTGCGCCCCTCCCCCTGCTGCGAGGGCAGTGGCAGATTCCAGCATCAGGGCGGCAATATTCGGCATCGCTCTCACGAGGCGCACCTCCTTCCCCAGAATGGCGGCAATGGCACCGAGGGAAGCACCGGCGGCAATGGAGATGAGGAGCACCGAAGATTCAAGGGCAGGGGCGATCTCCTGTAGGACGCCCTTTAACTCTTGAGGTTTGATGGCGAGGATGATGACCTCAGATTGGGAGGCGAGCTCGCGATTGCCCGCCGCGGCCGCGACCTTATAGGTTTTTTTGATGTATTCACGTCGCTCGGAACGGCTCTCGCTGACCACAATCCCCGTGATCCCCTTGTGAGAGAGGCCTCTGAGGATGGCCTCACCCATATTGCCGACGCCGATGATTCCAATCTTTTTGTTGTGCATCACGGACTCCTCCTCGATAAAGATAAAATCATAGGGACATGACAGAGGCAGGTCAAGATAGTACTCATGAAAATGACGACACGTTGCTGAGGGTAGGTTCCTTCACGGTAATAAAAAAATGGTGGAGATGGGGGGATTCGAACCCCCGACCCTCACGTTGCGAACGTGATGCTCTCCCAACTGAGCCACATCCCCACACCGGTGCTTTACTGCCTTTTCACCGCTTGCGGCCGGCACTACCGCATATCTCTCTTTCCGAACGCCATCTCTTCCGAGATGGCAGATCTCTTCTTCTCCGCCGACCGGTGAATTTCGTTTATAATCTAAATCCGGAAAAAATAGTATCGTATTTTAATCTCTTTGTCTATCGTAAAAACCCTGCTGGCGGCAAAATTCCGCCACTGCGGGTGAAACAAGCCCTCGTACCGATTCTCCCATTGCCAACCGCCGGCGTGCCTCGGATGAGGACACGGAGGCCGCGGCGGGAGTAAGCGTAAGCGCTGTGACTCGCGCGGCAAAGGGACGGTTCTCCTCGTGCGCGAACAATGTCAGCAGGCTTTTCTCATCGTTGGCCCCTCGGTTGGCCACCAGAAAACGGGATTTGGAAAAGAGCGAGCGCAGATTCATATCTCTGTCACCATAGTACTTACGGTCAAGGATCCTCACCATGGTATCATGGCCGACGATGAAATGAATTTCGGTATCTTTTGGATAGGCGTGGTGCACGGCAGCTATTTTTTCTAGGAATAGTCCCCGGTTGCAGACTCCCACGGAGCAGGCTGATTCCTCCCCGAACAGGATCAAGAGCATGACGAGCCTGTCTTCCCAGGAGGCGCCAACTACTTCTTTGTCCATTGCCTTGAGATCCAAGAGCAGCAAGCATTCATCCAAGGGAACGACCTTTTGCGCCGCCCTGACTAAAGCCTCATGGGCCTTGGTGGGGGGATTAAACGAGGCAGGAAAGACCCCGAGCATGCGCTTCTTCTTTCCTCCCTTGGCCTGCTTTACTGTCGTTATGCGGGGAGCCTCCCACCGCGTAGCGTCATGCACCACGTCTCGCAGAAAAGCCCGTGTCGCAGGATCCCGGGGAGCGCCGAGCTCAGATAAAGACATATAGTTATTTTACCATAGCTATTCACGCAACGCGTGATTCCCCTTGTCACTTATCCTGTAACGACGACTATGCCTCGTTAATATCACGGGCAGTATTATTCTCCTACGTCCTGCAGCTCGTCACGGATATCCCTAAGTTTTTCCATGTCCGCCTCATGAATCTTTCTATCATCCTGATTAAGCCGTTCTTTTAAGCGGGCGACCTCCCGCTCCAGGTCGCCGATCAGCGCGAACGTATCCTCTTTTAGGTCACCAGAGACAGCAGGGGGGATGGTCTCTGGCTTACCTCCTCGCGGCGCGAGGCGGAGCAGTTCGCGCCACCGCGGTATGTAGACCTCAAGCCCGAATTGTTTCTTGATGGCGCTGGCCAGTGCCTCGCTTGAGGCTGCCTCGCCGTGGATGGCGAAGATGACGGGTTTCGAGTGCTGGGTAAAATGTTCCACCCACGCGAGGAGGTCCGCCTGATCTCCGTGAGCAGAAAACCCGCCGATGGTAAATACCTTCGCCTTGACGGCGACTTTCTCTCCGAAGATAGTCACTGCCTTTGCACCGTCTACGATCTGACGTCCCGTCGTCCCCTGCGCCTGGAAGCCCACGAAGATAATGCTCGCTCCTGAACGCCACAGGTTATGCTTGAGGTGGTGCTTTATTCGCCCTGCGGTACACATGCCGTTGGCCGAGATCACAATCGCCGATCCCTGTTGCTTGTTGATCCCGATAGATTCCTCTACCGTCGGCGTCAGTTTGAGGTTGGGCATACTGAAGGGATCAAATCCCTGTTCAACAATAGCCCGCGCGGCATCATCGTAATATTTTTTGTTCTTGCGAAAGATCTCCGTCGCCTTAATGGCAAGGGGGCTGTCTAGGTAGATGGGAATATCGGGGAGTTTCCCCGCCCGAAAAAATTCGCCGAGGAGGTAGAGCACCTCCTGCGTCCGCTCAAGGGCAAACGCGGGGATAATCACCTTTTCATGGTGAGAAACGGCATGTTGTATTGCCGTGAGGAGTTCCGCCTTGCTCTCCTCAAAGGGGCGGTGCAGGCGGTTGCCGTAGGTTGACTCAAGAAATAAATAGTCCGCTTCTCCGATTGCGGAGGGATCTTGCACAATCAGCGGGTCGTGTCTTCCCAAATCGCCGGAAAAGACGATCTTTGTCGCCACCCCCTCGTCTTCAACCCACAACTCTGCAATAGATGACCCCAGGATATGCCCGGCGTTGCGCAAGCAGACCTTGATTCCCGGCTCAATGTCAATGATCTGGTCAAGCTCGATCGGGTTGAGATATTTGAGACTTTCTTCGGCCTCTTCCGTAGTATAGAGTGGTTCTATATCGCGCGCGTTCTTGCGCCGATTCTTCCTTGTTTGCCACTCGGCCTCCATCTCCTGTATGTGGGCGGAATCGAGCAGCATGACCCCACACAATTCAGCCGTCGGCGGCGAGGTAATGATCCTGCCGTGAAAACCGTCTTTTACAAGTTTTGGTATTCGCCCGCTGTGATCAATATGGGCGTGCGTCAAGATGAGCCTTTTGATCTCTTTTGGGTCATATCCCCACGCTTCCCAATTGCGCAGTTCCATCTGCTTGCCGCCTTGAAACAAACCACAATCTACAAGTATCTTTATACCCCGTGATGTCTCAACGAGATAATTGGAACCCGTTACCGATCCCGCAGCCCCCAAACAAGTTATCGTGATCATATGCTCCCTTCCCATTCGCCTGAGTGTCGTTTATCCACTGATCGTTGCGCTCGTTTTTCATTCATTGCCCATTCTCCGCTGCTTGTCAATACCCCAATCGCAGGCCGTCATCAGGTAAGCTCACTATACCCGCCCATGGGCACACGGGCAAGAGGAATGGCGGGGACATTTATTGCCCCAACACGGTATTTATGTTAGGGTACGTATTAATGTGTAAAAAAGACAAGGAGGCATCTGTGCGAGATCTCCATGCCGTGAAGAAGCCGTTACTGAACCCTGCTGATTGCTTTCTGGTGATCATCGATATGCAAGAGAGGCTCGTGCCGGCCATGGCAGGCAAGGAAAAACTCATTGAGAACGTCCTCAAGCTCGTCAAGTTTGCCCGCATTTTCGGCCTGCCTATCATCCTCACGGAGCAGCAGAAGCTGGGCACGACAATCCCCGAGATCAGTGTGGAATTGATTGATATTGAACCCATCAGTAAATTGGAATTTAACTGCTTTGCGTCTCCCTTGTTTGTCGATCAGATACGCGGGCAAAGGAGGCATACCTTAATTATCGCCGGCATCGAGGCACACATCTGTGTGGCGCAGACAGCCCTCTATGCCCTGGCCAGCCACACCGTGCACGTCGTGAGTGATGCCATTGCCTCCCGCTCTCCCCATAATCGGGAGATTGCCCTTGAGCGGATGCGCCAGCAGGGGGTTATAATCACCTCCACGGAAATGGTTATCTACGAACTGTTGGAAAAGGCGGGGACCGACCAGTTTAGAGAGGTACTCGCTTTAGTAAAGTGAATTCCGTATTAAGGCACCGTTAACGATGTGACGGCAGTAACCTCATCCCAATAGACAATGACCATTCAACTGACGGAGAATGCCTTACGCATTCTGCAAGCCCGCTATCTTCAGAAGGATCAACAGCACGATCGCATCGAGTCTCCGGAGGAGATGTTTCAGAGGGTGGCAGCCCATGTCGCCTCGGCAGAGAAGATCTTCGATCCTCAGGCCGACGTGGGGGAAATGGCAGCGTCATTCTATCAGATGATGAGCGCGCTGGAGTTTCTCCCGAATTCCCCTACCCTTATGAATGCCGGCAGAGAACTGGGGCAGCTCGCCGCCTGCTTTGTCCTGCCGATTGAAGATTCTTTGGAGTCTATCTTTGAAGCGGTCAAGCACACGGCACTCATTCACCAGGGCGGGGGAGGGACCGGCTTCTCCTTCAGCCACCTGCGTCCCAAAAATGATGTCGTCTCGACCACGAGCGGCGTGGCAAGTGGTCCCGTCTCTTTTATGCGGGTCTTTAATATGGCCACCGAGGTCATCAAACAGGGGGGGACGCGGCGGGGCGCCAACATGGGGATCTTGCGGGTTGATCACCCCGATATTATGGAGTTCATCACGGCAAAAACGAACCCCCACGAACTCACGAGTTTCAACCTCTCGGTAGGAATGACGAAGGAATTTATGGAGGCATGGGAACAGGGGGGGAGTATTGGCTTGATCGCTCCTCGCACGGGACAGGCTGTCGCCACCGTTGAGGCCGCCACAATCTTCGATCTCCTCGTGAAAAGCGCCTGGGAAAGCGGCGAGCCTGGCCTTATCTTCCTCGATCGCATCAATCAGACAAACCCTACCCCCGCCCTCGGGCAGATCGAGAGCACGAATCCTTGCGGGGAGCAACCACTCCTGCCCAACGAGGCTTGTACCTTAGGCTCCATTAATCTGACGCGGATGGTCATCCACGGCCCCTCTGTCGATTGGGAAAAACTGCGGCAAACAGTCCATCTGGCGGTTCGGTTCCTCGATAATGTCGTCGAGATCAACCATTATCCCTTACCGCAGATCGAACAACGGAGCCGGGGCAATCGCAAGATCGGCCTCGGCGTCATGGGGTTCGCACACTTCCTCATCCTCATGGGTGTCTCCTACGACTCTGATGAGGGGATAACGTTGGCGGAAGAGGTGATGCGGTTTATTCAGGCGGAGGGACATGCAGCCTCCCACGAGTTGGCAGAAAGACGAGGGCCTTTCCCCAATTTTACCGGAAGCCGCTATGATCGGGAAGGAAAGCCAACCCTGAGAAACGCCACGATAACCACCATCGCCCCCACCGGTACCCTGAGCATCATTGCCGACTGCTCTTCAGGCATCGAGCCCCTGTTCGCCTTGAGCTATACCAGGAAGGTCCTAGAGGATGTGGAGCTGTTTGAGGTAGACCCGATCTTTTTACAGGTGAGTAAAGAAATGGGGTTTTGGCGTTTCGAGTTGGAAGAGACCATCCGCCAAACCGGATTTTGGGGATCAGGGGCGAAGATCTCCCCCAAAATACGAAAGCTCTTTGCCACAGCCCTGGAGATCCCGCCTGCCCGGCACATACAGATGCAGGCCGCTTTCCAACGGCATACCGACAACGCGGTCTCCAAGACCATAAATTTTCCCCTTGACGCCGCCGAGAAGGATGTCGCAGAGGCCTTTGTCTTGGCCTATCGCTTGGGTTGTAAAGGAATTACCATCTATCGCAGTGGCACGAGAAAAGGGCAGGTCCTTACCTGTGGATTGAATCAACTCTGTTAATGATAAGGAACACGTAGTATCAAAGCACGCCGGGGAATTTTAGCTGGTACGCTGCAATGATGAGTTCCGCGACATTGTCGAGATCAAGATAGCTCGTATTGATAATCAGATCACACTGGGCAGGATCATCGATGTCCTTGTTGAAATGCCGTTTAACGAACTTCTTCTTTTCTTGGTCCCACGTCTTTAAGACTTTGTAGGCCTGTTGTTCCTCCAGCCCCTATTTCCCCGCCGCATAGTGCGCCCGCCGCATAGTGCACCCGCCGCTCAAGCTCGCTCATGATGCGAACCCTCAATACCGTGTCCGGGGGAATGATGCCCTCGGCCCCCTTCCCCAAAATAATACTCCCCCCGCCTCATGCAGGGTCTTCAAAAAACGCTCGAGGTACTGAACATATTCGTCCTGAGATATCTCCGGGGCCCGGCGGAACACGTTAAGGAACTTCCGGAAGACGGCGCGGTCTTTTTCATCTAAAAATGCCGGTTGTTTCTCGTCCGCACCTACCGTGTTGGCGATCTCCTTGATGATGTTCTTATCATAAGAGGGCCACCCGAGTCTTTGGGAAAGCCGCTCGGCGACGGTCAGTCCCCCGCTCCCCTGCTGCCTTGAGATGATGATAAGCGACTGTCTTGTTTTCTTGTCCTCTGGACTTTCCTGCTCTTTGATAAACCACTGCGTGATTTGAAAATCGATGATGGATCGGATATTGGGGTTCTTGCTCGTCATGGTTTTACCTTTTCTCTAGTGGGGAACTGTATGTATATAACTATCTGAAATATAAAGAGAATTGTCATCCCCCGAGCTACAGGGCAATCGGGCTTAAACTTGCCCTTCCCGACGAAAAATGATAAGGAAGGGTACAGGTGCCTTTTAAGGCGCGCCCGGACAGGTTTGCCGTCTCAAGGCGCGCAAAAAAGCTTTTTTAAAAAGAAACATAAATGATATAATTTTCCTGCCTGGAGGCAGCAACCATGCCCTTAACGTCAGAACCTCAGGGTTTTTTATTTTTAAGCGACATCCTCAAAAAAAAGGTTATTAATGCCGGCGGACAGCACCTGGGGCAGATCGTGGATGCCGTCGCAGAATTCGTGGAGCCCTATCCCATTGTTACCGGCTTAATTCTCAAGGTGAGCGCGCATAAAAATGCTCTCTTGCCCTGGAAAAGCGTTTTGAGCATTGGGGAAGACGCCTGCGTTGCCAATATAACAGCACATGCTCTAGCCGGATATAAAAAACAGGGAAATGCCGTGCTTCTTAAGGACGCGCTCATGGATAAACAAGTGGTAGATACGAATGGCGCGCGGATTCGCCGCGTCAACGATCTGCAATTTTTGCAGGCGCACCATATCTTATATCTTATTCATGTCGATGTCGGATTTCGCGGTCTCATGCGGCGCGTTGGGCTGACCAAGCCGATGGACAAAATGATGCAGATGCTGTTTGATTATACGCTGGCCGACCAGCTTATTTCCTGGAAATTCGCGCAGCCCTTGTCCTCCCCTGACCTGCTGCGCTTAAACATAGCGCAAAATAGACTGAGCCAGATCCATCCCGCCGATCTCGCCGACATTTTGGAAGATTTAGATATCCGCCGGCGTTCGGCAGTCTTCCAGGCATTGGACAAAGAAACTGCCGCGGAAACCCTGGAAGAAACTGATCCAAAAATTCAAGTGAGCTTAATCGCCGATCTCAACTCCGCGCAGGCTTCGGATATTATCGAAGAAATGTCTCTCAGTGAAGCGACCGACCTCCTGGGTGATTTACCTAAAGAAAAAGCAAAACGCATTTTGAAAGAAATGGAAAAAACTGTTGCGGAAGATGTGCGAGAACTGCTTGCCCATCCCGAGAAAGAAGCCGGCGGGATGATGACAACCTCCTTCTTGCGTTTCAGGCCGAGTACGACCGTGCAGCAGGCAATGGAGATGATTCGCGCCGAAGGAGAAGATGTTGATCTAATTTATTACGGATATATTACGGATGAGAAGGAACATTTATTAGGCGTTGTGACATTACGTGATCTTTTGCTTGCGTCACCCGAAACGACATTAAATAATATTATGGATTCAAGGATTATTTCCGTAAAACTAAAAGACAACGACGATACCATAGCAGAAAACTTTGCGAAATACGGTGTAACCGCAATTCCCGTTGTCGATACAAAGGGAAAATTGCAGGGAGCAATTATGTTTAAGAATTTATTAGAAGTTGTAGCTTCTCACTTGGGAAAGTAACGCACGCGTGTGATTATGTTTGATACGCTGATTTCTCTACGAAAGAAATTTTTACAGAGCGGCTTATGGAGGCTGGGGTTGTTCTTTGCCCTTATCGGACCCGGCATTATCACATCCAATGTGGACAATGATGCCGGCGGTATAACGACATATTCTCTGGCCGGAGCAAAATATGGCTTGAGTTTGCTGTGGACGCTGATACCGATCATGATAGCACTCATCGTCATACAGGAGATGTGCGCGCGCATGGGAGTTGTCTCCGGCAAGGGGCTCTCTGATTTAATCCGGGAAAGATTCGGCGCAAAAATAACATTTTATCTGATGATCGTTCTTTTTTTGGCAAACATGGGAAATACACTTTCGGAATTTGCCGGTGTTGCGGCCAGTATGGAAATCTTCGGCGTAAGCAAGTATCTTTCGGTTCCTCTTGCTGCTTTTTTTGTATGGCGCCTGGTGGTAAAGGGAAGTTATAAATCAGTGGAAAAGGCATTTTTAATCGCTTGTGTTTTTTACTTTTCCTACATCATTTCCGGATTCCTCATTAAACCGAGCTGGAACATTATTATGACCGCCTTCGTCACCCCAACGGTAACATTTGACGTGGGATGGCTCACCATGGCGATTGGAATCGTTGGGACAACGATCGCGCCGTGGATGCAGTTTTATCTACAATCTTCAGTGGTTGATAAGGGCATTAAGGCAAAAAATTACAAATATACACGCATGGATGTAATCTTCGGATCGTTTATGGTCAATGTGGTGGCATTTTTCATCATTATGCTGTGCGCCGTCACCCTCTATACAAACAACCTGGTTATCGAAACCGCCAAAGATGCGGCTCTGGCGCTTGCGCCGCTGGCGGGTTCTTACTGCACGTGGCTCTTCGCCTTTGGTTTGTTGAATGCCTCACTCTTCGCCGCATCAATTCTTCCCCTATCCACGGCATATACCATTTGTGAGGCGTTTGGCTGGGAATCAAGTATTAATACGAAATTTGTCGAAGCGCCGCAATTTTACGGTTTGTATACGATCACTATTTTTTTAGGCGCCGGCATCATCTTACTACCCAACGTGCCGCTTATCTCGATCATGTTTTACTCGCAGGTTATCAATGGAATTTTGCTCCCGTTTGTCTTGATTTTTATGCTTCTTTTGATTAATGACAAAAAAATTATGGGGGATTATATTAATGGAAAAATTATGAATATCATTTCATGGACGACCGTAGCAGTCCTTATCTGCTTGTCTTTAGCCATGGCCTTTGCTGCCATCATGAGCTGACGAGGAGATCCGTAATCTGGTCACAACACGGAAGTTACATTGAGGAGGAGGTCAGGCTAACAGTATGGAATTAATAAACACGTTGATAGACATCTTACTTCATCTTGATAAGCATCTTGATTATGTAATTCGCCTTTACGGTATGTGGACCTATGCCATTTTTTTCCTCATCATCTTTTTGGAAACTGGCTTGGTAGTTACCCCCTTTCTTCCGGGAGATTCCCTCCTCTTTGCTATAGGTGCCTTTGCTGCCATGGGTTCATTAGATGTTATTTGGTCAATGGTGTTTTTATCAATTGCCGCCATTGCAGGAGATACCGCGAATTACTGGATCGGGTACTTTGTCGGACCGAAAGTGTTTAATAAAAAAAAATCTCGTTTTTTAAATAAAAAATATCTTTACCGCACTCACCGTTTCTATGAAACCTATGGCGGCAAGACCATTATTCTTGCCCGCTTCATTCCCATCATCCGTACGTTTGCACCCTTCGTAGCCGGCATTGGGACTATGACATACATTCGTTTTATTATATATAACGTGGTAGGAGGTATTGCGTGGGTCATGATCTTGATTCTTGGCGGTTATTTTTTTGGTAATCTTACCCTTGTCAAAAATAATTTTTCCATGGTAATCTTTGCTATCATTTTTCTCTCGATATTACCCGGCATTATTGAATTCCTGCGCTCACGAAGGAAATCTATATAGCGCGAGTCAGACAACCATGAGATATGCCGACCAGAAGGCCGCCGAGCTATAATTATATCGCTGACCATTGCGGCTAACCCGTATAGGGAGAATGAGAGAAAAAAAAGATGTTACAAAGACAGCGGCGAGGCATACGGCGAGAAAAATATTCTTTGTGGTTTATAATCTCTGCCGCAATTTTTATCACCTGCTTGATCACGGCGAATATTACGGCGGTAAAATTGATCGCCGTCGCGGGGCTCGTCTTGCCGGCGGCAATCATTATATTCCCCCTGAGTTATATCTTCGGTGACATCTTGACCGAGGTGTACGGTTATCGGCAGGCGCGCCGGATCATATGGCTGGGATTCCTCTGTAATTTTATTGCGGTTATCGCCATCTGGCTCGGACAGGTATTGCCTCCTGCATCCTTTTGGAACGCGCAGACGGCCTATGAGCGTATTCTCGGCTACACCCCGCGCTTACTGGCTGCCTCGTTCTCGGCCTACCTGCTGGGGGAATTTGCCAATTCCTTTATCATGGCAAAAATGAAGATCGCGACGCGGGGACGTTGGCTTTGGTCTCGCACCATCGGTTCAACAGTCGTGGGTGAGGGACTTGATTCCCTTGTTTTTATGACTCTTGCCTTTTGGGGGGAAATCCCCATGGCAGGTCTCGCCGCGGCAATAATTACCCAGTGGCTTGTAAAGTCGGCCTATGAGGCCGCAGTGACGCCGCTGACCTATGTCGCGGTGAAATTTCTTAAACGCAGAGAAGGGATAGATACGTATGATTATAAGACACGCTTTAATCCGTTTTTACTTAAACAGTAGGTGCTGTATGTATTGTGCATGCGTCCCTCCCGCAGCCGCTCATAAGGACCGCAAAAAATAGTAATCACGTCTATCCGAACCAACCCGATGCCTGACTTTTCGCAAAGCAAAACCCTATGTGTTTGGGCTGGAGGTATTCAAATAATCCCCATTTCCCCAGTACCCTTCCCCATCCACTCTCCTTGCATCCACCGAATGGCATCGACGTATCCATCTGGGCAAAGGTGTTCACCCAGACGGTACCACAGTGGGCCTTCAGGGCTAGCGCATGGGCCTTCTTGATATCCCGCGTCCAAATCTGTAAAACCAGTCCGGTAGGATTATCTTCTATGAGCATTTCAATTTCTTTTTGCTTACATTTTTTGACCAGCAGGATCGGGTCAAAACACTCTTCGTAGATCATCTCCCCAATTTCGATGATCGTAGGCGCGAAAAAATATCCTTGTGTCTCGATGCGTTTTCCGCCTGTAATGACCTGCCCCCTCTTTTTTAATCTTGCCACTTTATCCATGACTTTTTCCAAATGTCCTTTGGATCGCAAAGGACCCATATGCGTCGTGGAAGAAAGGGGATTACCCATCTTTATTTTCTCTGTTTTGCCCACCAGCAGAGCCATAAATTCATCGTAGATATCCTCCGCCACGAGGGCAACGCTGGTACCGATACACATCTGCCCTTGTTTCATGAAGGTCGAGGCAAGGAGGTTTTCCAGTGCTTCCTCCTGATCGGCGTCCGCAAAAATAGCCATCACGTTTACGCCGCCCAGCTCACAGAGGAGCTTCTTCGGCTTTGTTATCTGGTGAAAGATCTGGTGCAGGGTATCGCCGGAACCGGTAAAAGAGATGATATCGACATCGGATGCTGCCAATGCCTTGCCGATGATTGGCCCCTCTCCCGTGACAAAATTGATCAACCCGCGAGGAAATTCCAGCTCATGGAGGTATTTCGCCAAGGTCAGGAGAGAGAGGCTCCCATATTCCGATAATTTAACAATAACGGCATTCCCCGCGGCCAGGGCGGCAGCGGCATTGAACCCAAAGATCATAAGCGGCACATTATATGGCAAAAAGATACCCGCCACGCCAAAGGGGAGATACTGGACCATATCAACGGTATCCGCGCGCGGCGCCGACAGAGAGGCCGGGAAGTCCTTTAATAATGATCCATAGTATGCAAAACACTGGGCAGCGAGGGGGACGTCCACGAGCAGGGTCTCCTTAATCGGTTTCCCGATCTCGCGGGACTCAATCTCCGCCAACTCCTTGAGATGATCGAGAATGATGTTCGACACACCCGAGACCAAATCCGCCCTTTCTTGCAACGGCGTTTGTTCCCATGCCTGTTGCGCCGCCCTCGCCTTCTCGATGCACTCCGTTAAATCTTGAGGATCTGCCTGGGGAATTTGGGCAAAGACCTCCGTAGTATAGGGATCTTCAACGGCAATCTGATTTTGTTTCTCTCTAAACTCTCCGGCTAGATACATGGGATATGTTTTCATAGCGGCTCCAAGGGCAATTCCTTCCAGAGGGTAAATGTCCGTTCGAAGACGGGAAACCAGCGAGAGAGAAGGGTAAAATCGCCCTTTAATTTTATTTTCCCCTGCGTCTTGGCCACAAAGGGATCAAGTTCTCCGGAAAAGATCTTTCGCCAAACCTTCTGCGTGGCGGAAAATACGAAGTCGGCGTTATCTTCACGATAGGTCACCTCGACGATCTTCCCCTGTTCATAGCGAAAGGAAAAGACTTCCTCACCGTCCGTCACCTTGGTGCATATGATGGTAGTTAGATCATATTCCTTCCCCAAGGACTGCGCGCGCTCGTCGTTGTTGATAACCTCCCTTAAGCCGGCAATATGCTCCGGCGAGAAGAACCTATATTTCTTAGCTGCCGCTTGGAATTGTGTCGGTTTCCTTTCGTGTAGAGAAGAACCGTCGGTGACCAAATGCAAGCGGGCATTGACCTCCAGCAACTCAATCAAGGAAAAGGCATACTGAAGGTCCTCTCCTATAGCCACAACGCCGTGGTCCTTGATAACGACAATATCGTTACTTTCTAATGCCTGATAGACAGAGGTGAGCTCGGTAATCGTCGGGGTTTTTTGGATGATGGCGCTGACCTCGCCGAGATACACTCGTTCCTCGAGCGTAATGGGGATCAGGTCATCATGATAGTGAAAATAGTGTATGGTGTGCGGGGGATGCGCATGGATGGCCACGTTTTTCCCCGGAAATTGCTGATACATGGAAACATGAAATGGTTTTTCAGAGGTAGGCTCCTTATCTCCTTCGAGTATAGCCCCTTCTCTGTCTATGACGAGGATATCATCCTCATGGAGAAAGCCTAAATAACTCTCATGAGCAGTCACGAGAATTTTGTCGTCGATCCTCCTCGACATATTCCCCGACTGCCCATAGGTAAGTCCGCGATTGTACAACTGCGTACCCCACAAGATAATTTCTCGCTTTTCCTTTTCAAAGCTCATTGGATTATATCCAGGGGAATAGATTCGTCACCGGTCTTCATCATTTCGTTATACTGAATGCGGAGATGTCCGTCAAGCACTGATGTGTCCAGTGCTGATTGCGGCAGTGTGTCGCCTTGCCGTAGTTTAATCGGCACGCTATGTAAGTGCGCGAGCAAACAGACATAGAGGCTGCCGCAGATGCCTACCATGTGGTGATTTGCCATTTTTTTATAAAAGAACATGAGCGTTTCCACTTTGTTTTTATAAAAGAGGACCCCCAACATGTTGTCGGTGGTATAGGCGCATCTAATCCCTTTTTCTTGCAGTCTTTTCACTATTGTGAGGCCAAGGCAATGAGGCATCATCTCGGGCACAAGAACCAGCATCCCTTTTTCAGCCTTCATGTCCTTTGTTATCTCTGCTATTCCTTGATACGATGGCACCCCCCACAGGAGTAGGCCACTTTTCACCTCACTTAAGCGCATGCAACCTCCCCTGAGATGTCTATCCAACCGGAGATGAATTCAGCAGGGGTAATGTCAAAGGCAGGATACAAGGCATCCGGCCACGGACCGTTCCCCTCAAGCCACAGAAAAACTTCATGAGGAGGTCGTTCCTCGATAGTGATGTCTTCTATATCTATCGCCAGCGGAAACTGTGTCAACACATAAAAAGGAATGTTAAAGTAATGGGCGAGCCGGGCCAAGGCGTAGGTCCCAATCTTATTGATGATGTCCCCCCGCTTTGTTGACCTGTCCGAGCCGGTGACGATGCAATTAACGAGCCCCTGCTGCATCAAAACGGCTGCCTGGTTATCACACAACACCTGCACCGGGAGCTGGGCCCTCTGCAATTCCCACAGAGTGAGCCGTGAACCTTGAAGATAGGGACGCGTCTCAGAGACGAAGAAGGTGGCAGTTTTCCCCATTTCCGAGAGGGCATCGGCAAGATAGATAAGCTCCCCGTTGACGTTGCAGATGGTCAAAATACGCGCATCGTAGGGGAGAATTTCGGCCAATCTCTGTGATCGCACCTTTTTCTTCTTATCAAGTCCTTGGACAATACTTGCGACTGCCGCAGACAGCGCGGGTGTTTTTTGCGTGGCCCCTTTGAGGACACCTGCCAGGGAATTGAAATCAAAGGTCGGGCGTACCTTCTTAAAGGCTGTAGCTATGCCTTCAATCTCACCAGTAAGCGCACACGTATACAAAAACAATAACACCTGCCCGAACGCCCTCGTCTTCATCTGGCCGAGGACCTCCAAAGCATCTTCAAGGGACTTCACTTCGAGGTAGGATTCCTCAAGGGGCAGCCTCGTTTCATCAAGGACATAGATCGTCTGCCCTTCGAGCCGCACCGGGAAGCAGAGGGAGCTCTCCATCCGTTTCATCGCTCACATCGATACCCATGCCTGGGCGAACTTGGTATCGGTTTTTCTCCGGCGAAATAAATGCCCATAGGCAGCGTCCTCGTCATGTCAGATAACCAAGGCGTGCGATATCACCATGTCTCTGTTGATAGCACATGCCAACTTAACGTTCTGTGTTACATTTGTTTTTTTTATGTATATTACGGGCGTGCCCGTAATATTGCGAATGATGATATCCTTCCACCCAAGGTCGCCATCGGCGCTGGCTTTATATATTGCTTCCTTGGCAGCAATATAACAACTCAGTTTTTTAAAAAAATTCCTCGTTCGTTCTGCGGGAAGTTCCTTAATCTCATCCTCATCCAATATTTTCTCTACAAATAACGACCCATGCCGTTGATAGAGAGCTTCAATCCGCCCTACGTCTACTATATCTATTCCGATCATTTCCCCTCTAATATGGTTATTGCCTCTAGGGCGACATTTATCATAGTAGTTTCCGAAATATAGTAAGCAGGATTGGTAAAACCCATCTCTCCCGTCATCACGTTATCGCTGACCGCAAGCAAGGAGGCCGCCTTTACCTTATTGATCTGAGCAATGGTAAGCAGGGCGGAAGAAACCATATCAACGGCGATTGCGCCGGCGGCGGCCTTTTCCTCTACCAGCTCCTTTGTTTCACGCAACAGGGCGTCCGTGGACCAAACCTTCCCCGTATGCACGGTGGCACCAAGCTTTTTTGCCGCCTTTTCTATCGCTGCGGTAAGCTGAGGGTCGGGCTCCGTGACGAAATTACTATCGACATAATATGGGGTAACCCCATCCCCTCTCATGGAGGCGGTGGCCAAAATGAGATCTCCCACTTTAATGTCTTCGCGCAAAGCGCCGCACGATCCCAGGCGGATTATATTATCCGCTTGGATGCTGCATACAATCTCGGTAGTGATGGCCGTGTTAGCCGAAAACATTCCGCCGTTCATGGCGGTAAGACGTACCCCGTTATAGTCGCCGGTATACATCGTATGCTCCATAAAAGAAAAGTTCTTCATCGGATTCGTGATTTTTTTTACCAGCGCCGTCAACCTATCGGGAGTACCCGGCATGATGACATATTTACCGATATCTTGCGGGCGCAGCTGAACCATGCCCGCGAGGTCCTTCCCCGTCAAATGGATTGCTTTTTTCATCGGCATCGTTACTCTCCCTTTTTCTTCATTAAATTAATCAAATTTTTGCCCTTGATATTTTCTTTTCCCTCTTTATCGATATCCAACGTCTCTAGGGCTTCAAGACTTTCAGTGGGATTTTTCTGGGCGGGGAAATCAGACCCCCATAGTATGTGCTGCGGCCCAAAAAAATCTAAGGCCATAGTGAGCAGGGAGGTCGATTTTACTCCACTGATATCGACAAAGACATTTTTTAAAATTTTCGACGGTGCACTCCCTAAATCCTTGACCATGTCCCTTGAGCGAAGCATCGAGTACGTCGAGTCAAAGCGATCGACCAAAAAAGGCAGCACGCCGGCAAAATGGGCAAATACCACATTAAGACCTTTATGTCGGTTAAATACGCCGGACATCATCATGGTGCCGGCGCACATGGTAATATCAAAAAGATATTCCACCACCGGCATAAGGAGTGGATCTTTCACCCGGTCGAAGCCAATAGGATTTATTGTCTGTGAGTGAACGAAGACCGGCAGATTGTCGTGCTCTGCACGTTCCCATAGAGGCGAGAAACCATCATCGCCGAGATAGTGCCCTTCATGGCTCGAGGCCAAAGAAAGGCCGATCAATCCCAAGTCTTGTATCTTATCTATCTCGTGTACCATCTCGTCGGGGCGACCCATAGGTAGAATTCCCGCACCGAGCAGTCGGTCTGGATATTCTTTGATCTTTTTTCCGATCCCCTTGTTATAAAGATCACACAGCCTTGACCACCCCCCTAGCTTCAGGTGGGCATCTGAGCTTGGATACAGCAACACCGCTTTTTCTATCCCGGCATCGTCGAGTATCTTCAGGAGCAGGTTCATATCCGACCACCCCGTGTGGTAAAAGGAGGTATGCTGTGCCACCTCAGGCGGCATCCAATGCGTATGGGCATCCCAGACCGGCGACATTGTTTTAAATGTGAAGCTTACCTTCTACCGCCCCGGCCTCCCACTGGGGGACGTGATTCATGACGTCCTGAAAGCAGAGCTTGGCCAGCGGGTCAAAATTGCTCTCGAGTATGCGGTGGATCCTCCCTGGTTTGCTGTAAAATTCTCGCATGCACCAGGCTCCCAGCCTTCCCAAATCCTCTATGGAAAGATGGTTGGTGGGGACAACGGGATGTAAAAAATCCCACTTGAGTACATCGACCTTAAGGGGATCTACCCATCCTTGCTTTATCGAATCGTCCCAATGGGGTGAACCAGGAGGCGGCGTGAGATAGCCGATCCACAGGATGTCGGGATCTACTTGATCGGCAAAGGCAAATCGTTCTTTAATGATCTGCTCCGTATCGTAATCAAAGCCGACCATAATATCGCCGACGATGGCGATATCGCTTCTTCGCAGGATCTCAATGGTCTTAAATATCTGGTCAATCGTGATTCCTTTTTCCAATTTTCTTAATTCTTGCTCGCTCGCCACCTCGATACCGAACACACCCATAAACATCCCTGCCTCTTTCATAAGGGGGATGTCCTGTTCGGACTTTACCCAGTCACTCGCACAACCAAGGCTTACCCACTTCATCTGCAAGCCCCGTTTAATCTTCTCTTCGCAGAACTCCCGCGCCCTCTTACCGTTGACATTAAAGTTGTCTTCTTGAATAACGATAACCTGGACGCCAAATTCTTTTTCCAAAAACTCCACCTCATCGACAACGCGCTTTGCCGACTTGGCGCGCCACTTAAGGAACTGCTTTAACGCCCGCGGGTCATGCTCGCTCCACTCATAACAAAAGGTACACGCATGCGGGCACCCCCGCGAAGTCACGATCTCCATGAAGGGCTTCCAGTACGTGTGCCCGACATATTTTTCCATGGGAAATAGATCGTAGGCAGGCAAAGGGAGCGCATCTAAGTCCATGATGAGATCGCGCACCGGGCCAAAAATTACATTTCCATTGTC
>MGQT01000108.1 GCA_001797935.1 Deltaproteobacteria bacterium RBG_16_54_18
TCATAGGGATAAATGATTTTCCGTGCAACCCGAGCGTGTGCATGACCTTGTCCATGATGAAGGCGCACCTGGCCATGTAGCCCGTATCCTCAAACAGGGCGATGCAGAAAAAGAGGATGAATATGTTGGGCAAGAATACGGCGACCCCGCCCACGCCGCTGATGATACCGTCGACGACGAGACCCCTGAGGAGGCCCTCTCCCATGAGCCCACCGACGAACCCGGCGAAGAGCCCCACCCCCGCGTCGATCCATGCCATGGGATATTCCCCCACCTTGAAGGTGAGCTGGAACATGGCCCAGATGAAGAAGATAAAGATCGGAAAACCGAGCAAGCGGTTCGTCAAGACCGTATCCACCTGGTCGGAGAGGTAGCGTCTGTCCTTCCTGGTATGCCGCAGGGTCTCTTTGAGGGCCCCATGGATGAACCCGTAGCGGCGGTCGGCTATGAGGGTCTCCGGATCATCACCCAGTATTTTCTGGAGGTGGGCGTTGCTCTGTTCCAACTGGTTCAGGATGGCCTTCTTGCCAGATTTTTTTCCTATCTCTTTACCGACCTCTTCGTCATTTTCCAACAGCTTGATCGCCATCCACCGGGCGTGGTGCTCATCCACCGATGATTCAGCGGATCGAATCGACCCTTGCAGCTTTTCGATTTCCTCTTCCATCTCCTGGCCGTAATGGATATGGATGTGCCGGGCAATTGATTCCCTGTCTTCCGCCACCTTGACGATGGCTTCCAATAATTCCCTGGTCCCCCGCCCTTTGGTCCCCACCGTGGGGACAAAGGGCACCCCCATGAGCAGGGAGAGCTGCTCGTGGTTGATCATCTGCCCCCTCGATTTGGCCTGATCAACCATGTTGAGGGCGAAGACCAACTTCACGCCGAGATCGATCAACTGGGTTGAGAGATAGAGATTGCGTTCGAGGTTAGAGGCGTCTATCACGTTGACCACGAGATCGGGCTTCTCTTCGATAATAAAGTTTCTGGCGATGATCTCCTCCTGGGAGTAGGCGGTCAGGCTATAGGTCCCCGGGAGGTCGACCACCCGGATGGTAGAGCCGTTGTAGATGGCGGTTCCCTCCTTCTTCTCGACCGTGACGCCGGGCCAGTTCCCCACCTTTTGACGTGCACCGGTGAGATTATTGAAGATAGTCGTCTTTCCCGAATTGGGATTGCCTGCCAGGGCGATGGTGATCTCTTTGGCCATTAATCCCCTCGTGTCTCTTCCTCGGGTTTCCGCACCAAGACCTTTTCGGCCTCTTCCTGCCTCAAGCTGACGTGGTACCCCTTGATGACATATTCGATGGGGTCTTTGAGTGGCGCACATTTTTCCACCGTGATCTCTGCACCGGGGACAAAGCCCATCTCCAGGAGGCGGTGCCTGAACCGACCCCTCCCCTGAACCCGCTCAATTATAGCCCTCTCACCAGTCTTCAACTCATTCAGCCGTTGTGCTCCCTGACGTATTTCTCCCGGCTCAAGGGTATCAATGGTAGTAACTAAGATTTTTTTAGCCATGCCATAGCCTAGGGCGATCCGAGTTTCCCGTGATGCTACGATTAGGGCCCCTGGGCCGCTGCTCTTGATGACCTCTACGTCGGCGCCTTGGTTGAGGCCCATGGAAGTCAATCGTCGTTCCATTTCCTTACCGCCACGAAACCCCACGATGCGGACCTGTTCACCAGAGGAGGCCAGGACCAGCGGCATGATATTCTTTCGTTTCCGTAGACACTTGGAGCAGAGACCATAGATATCCATGCGATGCTGAAGGTCGTGGAATCCCATGCGGCGTACCGTCTCTGCCTGAAGGGCCTCGATGTTTGGATTGAAGAACTCCAGAATGGCACCACACCGAATGCAGACGAGGTGATCATGATGCCTGCCCAAGTGATAATGCTCGTACCGAGGTAGCTGATCAGTGAACCGCTTTTCTCGGGCAAAGCCGTATTGAACGAAAAGCCTGAGGTTTTCAGCGACAGACTCTTCCGGGAGGGCAACGCCCTTTTTTTTGAGCATCCCGGTCAGGTCAGCCGCCGTCATATGATCTTCTGTGCCGAGAAAGGCCTCAAGAATTGCCAGCCGCTCATCGATCCGGTCAAGGCCCTCCTGCTCAAAGATGACCTTGAACTGTTGACAGATATCCTTATGGCCTCTTCTCATGCTCATCATTCGCGTCCTGTTTCTTCTTTTCTGTGTTTTCTTTGTATAACTGTTGTTTTTTCTGTACCCCATCCCTTTGCGCGCACTTGGGGCAGTAGCCAATCAGTTCAAATCGGTGCGCGGTTGCAACGAAACCATACTTCTTGCTGATTCTCTCCTGGACCTTGAGGGCCGCATCGTCGGTAAACTCGATGATCTTGCCGCAGGTCGTACACCGAAGATGGCAGTGATGCTTGTGACCATAGATTGGTTCATAGTGGAGATGCCCGTCCTCAAAATAGACCTCCCTGATAAGGCCGCTTTCGATAAGCAGGGGGATGGTCCTGTACAGGGATGCCTTGGAGATCCTTTTTTTCTTGTTCCGCAATCTCAGAAAGAGCTCATCCACATCGAAGTGATCGTGGATAGAAAAGATCTCCTCAATGATCGTCTCCCTCTCCGGCGTCTTGCGCAGCCCCTGTGCCTTTATATACGCCCGAAATTTATTAATCGGATCCATAATCGCTCTATTATTATTGAGATTCAATAGCAATAATAACCTCTCAAAGTGGTCCTGTCAAGTTAAGTATTACCTCCCAAAATGGCAAATAAGTTTCGTGGATGTCACCGCTGTAACGAGCTCGATTAAGGGAAAGACAGGGTACCGGAGCAACTTAAAAGGACGGCTTCCTGAAATGAGTTCAGGAGTCCCGCTTTCTTATTTGACTTTTTTACAAAATATCTTCTCTCGGGAAATGTCCTATCAATAGCTTATCTCGGCAAGGAATATTAATAGATGAGTGAACATTGGATGAGCGAAATTAATGGCCTCAGCAATGGCCTTTACCTTATCGAGCCGCTCGTGAATAAACTGTTGGGCATTAACGACGATCCCCGTCTGGGCGATGAATGCCTATAGCGCATTGAGGTTGTGTCATGAGCCTCCGTGATTGTGAAAGGTGTAAAGGGGTTGACTTCCCCCCGCCTGTATGATAAGGATAAAACCCCGCGCAAAAGTTTCCGAAGGGCCATGGGCACGTGAGTAGGCTTATGGCTCTCACTATTTAGAGGTACTGAGCGGGCAGCTGGTGTCTCCCCGCGGTCTCGTAACGATTGCCCGGGGGCGTGGGGAAAGCTGAGAGAGGAGCACGAACGGTGCATATCGCGGTTTTGGTAAAGCAAGTGCCGGACAGTGAGGCGACGGTCCAGGTGAAGGCCGATGGGTCCGGTGTCGAGATAGAGGATCGGTATACCCTGAACTTCTTCGATTCCTTGGCAGTGGAAGAGGCCCTGCGGATCAAGGGGCAGGGAGGGGATGTTGTCGTGACGATCATCACCCTCGGGGGGCAGAAGGGGGTCGAGGCCCTGCGCACCGGGCTGGCCATGGGGGCGGATCAGGCCGTCTTGCTGGATGATCCTGCCTTTGCCGGAGGGGATGAGTACGCTACGGCGATGGTCCTGGCAGCCGCTCTCAAGGGGATGCAGGTGGACATGATCCTGTGCGGCAAAGAGGCCTTTGATGATTCTTCCGGCGTCGTCGGTCCCCTCGTAGCGGAATTTTTAAGTATGCCCTCCGTCACTTCGGTGGTCAAGATACAGCTTGCCCCTGACAAAGGGAGCGCGCTCATCGAGCGGGAGATAGAAGGGGGGAAAGAGGTCATCAAAGTCTCCCTCCCCGTGCTCCTGTCGGCGCAGAAGGGGCTCAATGAGGCGCGGGTGCCGCCGGTCATGGGGGTGATGAAGGCCATGCGGGCCGAGATTAAAAAGCTCGATCTGGCTGCTATCGGACTCCCCGCGACGGTTGTGGGAAGGGCGGGAAGCAAGGAGGAGATCTTGCGGTATCATCGCCATCCGCAGCGACCGGCGGTGACGATGCTGCAGGGGGAGGCAGCCGATATCGTGCGACAGGTGGTTGGCCTGCTCAAAGAGGAGGCCAAGGTTATCTAGTGTTTTATCTGGGATAGGAAGAGGGGGGCGTGCATCGTTCCTTATGATACGAAACTGGTAAGACACGAGACAAGGAGCAACAGATGGCGGGAGCGGTTTGGGTTTTTGCGGAACATCAAGAGGGTAAGATCAGAAAGACGTCCCTCGAGCTCTTGGGCAAGGGGCGGCAAGTGGCCGGAGAGGTCGGTGCGCCCCTTATTGCGATGTTGCTCGGTTCCGGTGTTGATGCCCTTGCCCAAGAATTGACGACCTATGCCGATACCGTCTATCACTGGGACGATCCAGCGGTGGCGCTCTATAATAGTGAAATCTATTGTCAGATTATCGCTGAGTTGGCGCATAAGGAGCAGCCCCAGATCTTCCTGGCAGGCGCCACCTTTTTGGCCAGGGACCTCTTTCCCCGGCTGGCAGGTCGGCTCAAGACCGGCATTGCCGTAGATTGCCTCAATCTGGAACTGGAGGAGGATGGTCTGCTGGTGGCCCGCAGGCCGCTATTTGGTGGTAAGGCCCTGGCTGACGTGGTCTGCCGTCAGGGGAGGCCGCAGATTGCCTTGGTCAGACCCAACACCTTTTCCCTTCCGGACGCACAAGGTCCTGCACACGGCACGGTCGTGCGCTTGCCCGTTGGCGTCGATCCCGCGCATGTCAAGATCCAGGTGCTGGAGGTGAGCAGGCCTCCCAAGGAGCGGCTTGACCTCACGGAGGCAGAGGTTATCGTTACCGGCGGCAGGGGGATGAAGGCGGCTGAGAATTTCCGTTTGCTGGAAGAACTGGCCGACGTCCTTAATGCCACGGTCGGGGCTACCCGGGGGGTCGTGGACAGCGGGTGGCGGCCGCATGGCGACCAGGTGGGGAAGAGCGGCAAGACGGTCTCCCCGAAGCTTTACTTCGCCGTGGGCGTTTCCGGTGCCATCCACCACGTGATGGGGATGGATACCTCCAAGGTCGTGGTGGCCATCAATAAGGATGTCCAGGCACCGATCTTTCAATATGCCGACTACGGCGTGGTTGGAGATTTGTTTGAGGTGCTTCCTCTGCTGACCAAGGAAATGAAGCAGGGGACGGGAAAAGGCTGATCGCATGGAGCGGATGGACGCAGTGGTCGTCGGGGCGGGATTGGCAGGGTTGACCTGCGCTTACCGTCTTGCCTGCGAGGGGATGCAGGTTCTCGTCCTGGAGCGCGGGGACCATCCCGGCAGCAAGAACGTGACCGGCGGGAGGATCTATCTGCGTCCTCTGCGTCCCTATCTCCCCGAACTCTGGGACAAGGCCCCGCTGGAACGGCAGGTCACCAAAGAGGTGATAACCATGATGAGCGCGGGCGCCGCCTTCACCGCGCAGTTCACCTCGGACAAATTCCGCGAGCACAGCTACACGATCCTGCGGTCGCGTTTCGATAAGTGGCTGGGAGAGCGGGTGGTAGAAAGAGGCGGTTTTATCGTCCCGCAGCGGCGGGTGACCGATCTCTTACGAGAGGATGGCCGGATAGCCGGGGTGGTGTCCGAAGGAGAAGAGATACCCGCCCACGTGGTCGTCGCCGCCGACGGCGCCCTTTCCCTGCTGGCGGAGCAGGCAGGGCTGCGCGGTCCGCTGGCGCCGCGTCATGCCGCCGTCGCCCTCAAGGAGGTCATCAAACTCACTCCCCCTGTCATCGAGGAACGTTTCGGCCTGTCTCCCGGCGAAGGGGCGGCCCACCTCTTCTTCGGTGCCATCACCGAGGGGGTCTTTGGCGGCGGGTTTCTCTACACCAATCAGGAGACCGTCTCCCTCGGCCTGGTGTTGGGGATCGATTCCTTTTTACGGCATCCTGCCGCCCGGGAGACGCACGCGATCTTCGAGGCGTTCAAGGGGAGGAGAGAGATTGCTCCTCTTATTAAAGGTGGAGAGCTCGTCGAATATTCCGCCCACCTTATCCCCGAGGGGGGCAACAAGCCTGTTCGCCAGCCATACACAGACGGCTTCTTGGTAGCGGGGGATGCCGCAGGCCTGGCCCTCAACATGGGGATTACGGTGCGGGGGATGGAGTTTGCCATGGCCTCAGGATACCTGGCGGCCCAGACCGTCAAGCAGGCCAAGGAAAAAGGTGATTACTCTGCAACGACCCTGGCAGCGTATGCGACCCTGCTCAAGGAGAGTTTTGTCCTCAAGGACATGGAGACGTTCCGCCGCAGCCTCGATGTCCTGGAAAACCCGCGGATGACGGGCTTTTACCCCGCCTGGGTCTGCAAGGTCATGGAGGATGTCTTTTGGATTGGGGAGGGGCCCAAGCAACGCGTCTCCTTCACGATCTGGAAAGGGATCCGCCAGGGGTTGTTCAACCTCAGGGCCATCAAGGACCTTTTACGATTGAGGAGGATATGATGAACCCTGCCGAGAAGCTCACCCTCGATATCTTTAAGAACGATCAGGAGTCTCACATCATCATCCGGCAGGAGATCTGTCGCCGATGCGCAATCAAGCCGTGCCTGCGCATTTGTCCCGGCGGGCTTTATTCTCTTAATGAAGAGACGCAGGAAATCCTGGTAGAATTTGCAGGGTGCCTGGAGTGCGGCAGTTGCCGTGTGGCGTGCCCGGATGGTGCCTTGGAATGGCGCTACCCACGCGGTGGGTTCGGTGTACAGTACCGGTACGGATAACAAGAGGCTGCAACGCCGTCTCCGCTATGAAGAACATGAAGAACAAACAAAAATATACCCGTCTCAGGGCAATCATCAAGGACCTCCAGCGGGTTGTCGTGGCCTTCTCAGGCGGCGTGGACAGTACCTTGCTCTTGAAGGTCTGTGTCGATGTCCTCGGCAAGAAAAATGTAGTGGCCTTTCTAGGGCTTTCGCCTACATGCCCCGAAAGGGAGATCGTTGAAGCACAAAGGCTTTCCGCGCATATCGGCGTGGAGTGCGTCTTGGCAGAGACGGCTGAAATGGATGATCCCCGCTTCATCGAAAACAATACCTTACGGTGTTACTTCTGCAAAACTCACCTCTTTGTCAAGGCTCGGGAAATAGCAGAGCAAAGAGATTTTATCTCTGTTGTCGAAGGGTCGAACCTTGATGATATGGATGACTTCCGGCCGGGGCGAAAGGCCTGTTCAGAGCAGGGAGTAAAAAGTCCGCTACTTGAAGCTAGGCTTACCAAAGAGGAAATCAGAGGGCTGTCGAAAATGCTTGCCCTGCCGACCCATGATAAACCATCCTTTGCCTGTCTTTCTTCCAGGGTTCCCTACGGCACGGCTATTGATGAGACAATCCTTTTCAGGATTGAACGCTCCGAGGATTTTATCCAGGGTCTCGGCATACGACAGGTGCGGGTCAGATATCATGGTAACGTTGCGTGCATCGAAGTCCTTGACAAAGATTTCGACGCCGTCATAGCTCAGCGGGACAACATAACTGAGGGACTTAAGCGCTATGGATTTCACTTTGTCGTCCTTGACCTCAAAGGTTACAGGACGGGAAGCATGAATATTCCTTCAGCGTGAGAATGCCTTCTTATACCATACCATAGCCTTTTCAAGGATCCCGTTCTCATCACAGAAACAGGCATCTATTCGACATGCAGGCCGCTGACCGGAGCCGAAGGTGGCCCTTTGGCCAGTGACCCTTTTGGCCAAAGGGCCACCTCCGGGGTCAGATAATCGGCGATATCCCGGAGGTCTTTACCTGCGTCACTCAAAGGCAGGAACAAGACCAAGGTCTCTCACCATCTCTATGTCAAGCTCAGGCGTTCTTCCCGGTGTCGTCAGGTAGTTGCCGATCATGAGGGAATTACAACCGGCAACGATGCCAAGGGGTAAAAGCTGTCTGAGATTCATCTCCTTTCCACCGCAGAGTTTTATATCCTTATCAGGGAGAACAAATCTGAAAATGGCGATCGTAACGAGAAGCTCAAGGGGTGAAATGTGTTCCATGTCCTGAAGCGGCGTTCCCGGTCTGGGATCGAGGATATTGAAGGGGATGCAGTCTACATTGAGTTCCTTTAATGTCATGGCGAGCTCGATCCTCTGCTCCATCGATTCTCCCATGCCGATGATCCCTCCGGAACAGGTGGAAAGACCAGTGCTCTGAGCTGCCATAATCGTGTCGATATTCTCCTGGTAAGCGTGTGTCGTGCAGATAGTGTCGAAATAGCTCCGTGCCGTCTCAAGATTATGATGGTAACGGAAGAGACCGGCTTCCTTGAGCTTGCGGGCCTGATCTCGATCGAGCATACCGAGCGAAACGCACGGCTTTATCCCCAGCTTGTTTATCTCCCTCACGGCGCCGTAGATTTCATTCCATTCCTCTTCGTTCTTAACCCTGGTGCCGCTGGTAATGATGCCGAACATGTGGGCGCCTGCAGCCTTGGCCTGCCGTGCCTCTTGGATAATCGTTTCCTTGCCGATGAATGGGTACTCGGGGGCGCCGGCAGCGTAATGGACAGATTGAGCGCAAAACGCGCAGTCCTCAGGGCAAAGACCGGATTTTGCATTGATGATGCCGCAGAGGTTTACCCGTTTGCCCTTGAAATGTTCCCGTATCTCCGCTGCCGCCGCTATGAGCGCAAAGGGTTTTTCCATGCCGTAATGGAAAAGGACCAGCCCTTCTTCAAAACCGAGATTCATTTTTTCGACGGCGCGTTGCTTCAGAGTTTCTATTATCTGATCCACAGACACCTCGCGATTCTCACCCTAGATTCTCAGGCTCTCCCAGATCATAGCCTTCCATTCAGCCCTGTGTAGCCTCTTTGTGCCGTCATTTGACTCTACCGTGACGGGGTAGATGTCGTTTTTTCCGTAATGGGAGATAATGTTTGCGGCTATGCCGATATGCATATCGCTGGCAACCCCGGACAGCAATCCCAGAGGGCCCTTAAACCCCTGAGGCGCCAGGAGCGTCTGCGGCGCCAACCAGAGTGCTGAAAGCCGATCGTTCTCCTCCTTATTCCTCCCGATGATCAGTTTGGTATCCGGCGACAGCCTGAAATGCCTGCCGATCTTGAGCAGCGCCACGTCCTTCACGGTAAAGTCTCTGCTGTGATCGAAAAGGTCTTTCAGCTTTTTCGCGAAAAGTGGCTCCGTAAGCAAGCAGCCACCGCCAGGGCAACTGAATTCCTTCAGATGAAAGGTATCGACAAGCTCATACTGGGTTTTCCGTGATCGCCCGGTAATGTCGAGGAGTTTTTCCCTGTCGACAATGCCTTCTCGCTCGGGCAAGGTCGGCTCGAAGTGTTTTGCCGAGAGGGGGCGCAGGATCAAATCCTTGAGGCCGCTTTCCTTCTCAATACACCGCAAGGCGGCCCTGTGTTGCGACATGGGGCGCTGACCGAGGACCTCGCCGGTAATGACAAAACCGGCCCCGATCTCGTCCATGGTCTTTTTTGCCTCTTTCAGCATGAATATCCTGCAGTCAAGGCAGGGGTTCAGACCCCTGCCGTACCCATGTTTCGGCGCCTTGACGATCTCGAGATAGTCCATGCCCTTCACGCGCACCATCACCTCGAGGCCCAATTCTCCGGCGGTCCTCACGGCCTGGATGCCGCACCCATTGCCGCCCTTGGAACAATTGCAAAAGAGGGATGTAAAATGGAGGGCCACCACCTCCACACCCTGCTCCATAATGAGCCTTGTGGCAAGCGTGCTGTCAAGGCCGCCGGATAATAAGGAGATTGCTTTACTGTTCATAATCCGACCGGGAGATGACAAGGAGGCCCTTCTACACCCTGCTCTCCCCTTACCTTTACCAACTCGGCGACGATACTCAAGGCGATCTCTTGGGGCGTTTCAGAGTTGATGTCAAGACCGATGGGCGCATGGACGCTTTTTAACAGTGCCTTGTCAAAGCCCTTTTGTTGTAGATAATCAAATACCATGTTGATCTTTCTTTTGCTGCCAATCATGCCGACGTATCTATTCTTTCTCTGGAGAACCTCTCCGAGGACTAGGGCATCGTGTTTATGCCCCCTCGTGACTATCACCGAGTATACTTCCACATCGGGATCGCCATATGTGAGGACGTTTTCGAATTCATCGATAATAATCTCATCAGCCTCGGGGAATCTCTCTCGATTGGCAAATTGTGCCCGGTCGTCCATAACGATAACGTTGAAATCAACTGTCCGTGCCGCTTTTGAGATGAATTGTGATATATGCCCCGCCCCATAGATACACAGGGTTGATGTGATGAGCACCGGCTCAACGATTTTACCTTCCAGCACCCTTGGTGCCTTCGCATAAAAAAGTGCCTCATCAATTTCTTCCCTTTCACCTGCGGCATCGCCGATAACATCACCGTTCATCGTTGAAAGGGTTTTGTAGAATACCCCCTCTCCAAAGTGGGTGACGCTTACTGCCCTCTTCCCCTTTTTTTGAAAGTAGCTAATATTCCGGTACAGATCGCGATATTTTTCAACAACAGGTTCCAGAAAGACGTCAATGTCCCCGCCGCAGATCATGCCCTCATTTTCCACATCCTTGCCGTTTAGGGCATAATGCTCGATAACGGCTTGCTTGGTTTTTAAGGTCTTTCGGGCTTCCTGCCAGACTTCGGCCTCAACGCAACCGCCGCCTACAGTGCCGAATATCTTTCCGTCTTCACCTATAAAGATCTTCGCTCCCGCCACCTGAGGAGTTGCTCCTCTTTTTTCCACAATGGTAGCAAGTACTCCATTTTTCCCTTTATTAAGATACTCTTCCAATATATCGTAAACGTTCATTTTTTAACCTTTTAGATTTGCTCCATTTTCCTTTGCCCTTTTTTCCTATGTCTGGGGAAAGGCCTGCCTTGAATACCTATCGATCATGACGGCTGATCTCTTTGTACCTGGTAGTTCGACGATAATGGATTTCCTCAAAAAATAACTTGATTAAGTATACCACATTGTGGCATAATATTCAAGATGCTTTGTCTAGGCAAAAAAAGAGGTTCCGATGAATAACGAAGAATTCCAGGCTTCACGCCAGCGAATCGGAAAGACCCAAAAACAGTTATCGGAGCTGCTGGGAACGTCTCTCAAGGCGATTCAGAGCTTTGAACAGGGATGGCGGAAGCTTCCCGTGCATATCGAAAGGCAAATGCTTTTTCTGCTCGCCTTTCATAAGGAAAAGGCGAAGGGGATCCAGCCTTGCTGGGATGTCCAGGACTGTCCCCCGGAGAGACGCCGGGAGTGTCCTGCCTGGGAATTCAGTGCGGGTCATCTCTGCTGGTTTATCAATGGAACCATCTGTGAGGGTAGACCGCGCGTCAGCTGGAGCAGTAAAATGAAGGTATGCCGGCGGTGCAGGGTGTTCAAGAACAATGTGGACGCTTCTAGATCGCGAAACATAGCCGGGTGATAGGAGCGCTAAACGTGATTCCTTGATCTTGATGGCCTTTAACGAGTTATCCGGGCGGCCGCAATTTTATAAAAAAAATTTAAAAAAACACTTGACAAAAAAGAAAAGGTTGTTAAAATTAAGCGTAATACCACAATGTGGTATAGCATTTTTTCCAGGAAATGGGTATTCGGGAGTGAATATCATGGACCTAAATCGTAAGCAAGCCCGTTCACAGAAAACCGAAGCCGAAGGTGGCCCTTTGGCCAGAGGCAACCCTTTTATGATAATGTGTTGTGTGACTATGTGTTGTCAGCGTGGTATGGAGGGTCTGCCCATGTAGCATCAAAGGGACATTTTTAAACCAGGCGGCCCACTACCAGAAGAGACGGTAAGTGGGTTTTTTTTAACTAATTTCTAGCACTTACTAAAATAAGGGAGGTAGGAAAAATGTCAACCGGAGGTGACCTTTTGGTCAAAAAAAGAGGCTTTGAGACAGTAGCACTTCACGCCGGTCAGGAGACCCCTGATCCAGCAACCGGAGCAAGGGCAGTGCCCATCTATCAGACCACATCCTATGTTTTTAAGAGCACGGATCACGCGGCAAATCTCTTTGCTCTGAGGGAATTCGGAAACATTTACAGCCGCATTATGAATCCTACTAATGATGTTTTTGAAAGAAGGGTTGCTGCTATCGAAGGAGGAACCGGGGCGTTGGGAGTATCCTCAGGCCAGGCCGCCCAAACTCTTGCTCTTTTGGCGATTACGCAGGTGGGGGATGAGATTGTTTCAGCGAACAATCTCTATGGTGGGACGTATCAACAGTTTCATTATACCTTTCCTAAATTGGGGAGAAATGTGACGTTTGTTGAATCCACAAAGCCGGAGGAATTCAAAAAGGCGATTACAAAAAAAACACGGGCGGTCTATGCAGAGACGATCGGGAATCCCAAGCTCGACGTGCCAGATTTTGAGGCGATAGCTAAAATTGCTCATGACGCAGGTATCCCTTTTGTCGTGGATAATACCGTAGGGGTCGGTTTGGTTAGGCCGATCGATTTTGGGGCGGATATCACCGTCCTTTCAGCCACAAAGTATATCGGCGGCCATGGAACATCGATCGGAGGGGTGATTGTCGACTCAGGGAAGTTCAACTGGGGAAACGGTAAATTTCCCGAATTTACCGAGCCTGATCCGAGCTATCACGGACTGAAGTATTGGGATGTATTCGGCAATTTCCCGGACTTAGGTAATGTGGCATTTATTATCAAGGTGAGGGTACAGTGGCAGCGGGATTTGGGCGCCGCCCTGAGCCCTTTCAATTCTTTTTTGTTCCTTCAAGGATTAGAGACGTTACCGTTAAGAGTGAAGAAACATTCCGAAAATGCATTACAGATCGCCCGATTTTTAAAAAAGCATTCCTTGGTGAAGTGGGTGAATTATCCTGGATTGGATGAGCATCCGAGCCATAAGTTGGCAGCCAAATATCTAAAGGGGAACTTCGGAGGTCTGGTGGGCTTTGGGATAAAAGGTGGATTGGAGGCCGGGAAAAGGTTTATCGAATCGGTGAAACTTCTTTCCCATCTCGCGAACATCGGGGATGCAAAGAGCCTGGTCATCCATCCTGCTTCGACTACCCATCAGCAGTTGACCCGTGAAGAGCAACAGGAGACAGGGGTAACAGAGGATTTTATCCGTCTCTCCATCGGCTTGGAGGATGTAGAGGATATCAAGGAGGATATCGACCAGGCCTTGCAAAAGGCAGCAGGATAATTTGTTATAAAACCATGAATTAATATAAGGAAGGAGAATACTATGACAAGATATTTTGAAGATAACGCATTGTCTATCGGCAATACGCCATTGGTTAAGATCAACAGAATGGCCAAGGGGCTCAAGGCCGCGATCCTGGCCAAGATAGAAGGCCGCAATCCTTCATATTCAGTCAAGTGCCGGATAGGGGCCAGTATGATCTGGGATGGAGAAAAGAAGGGCTTGCTCAAGCCCGGGATGGAGATCATAGAGCCGACCAGCGGCAATACCGGCATTGCCCTGGCCTTTGTAGCTGCCGCAAAGGGTTATAAGCTTCATGTCACCATGCCTGAGACCATGTCGCTTGAGCGGAGGAAGGTGCTTGCCATCTTCGGAACCAATATCATCCTGACACCGGGAGCCAAAGGCATGAAGGGGGCGGTAGAAGAGGCCGAGCGCATTGCCGCGTCGAATCACAAGTACTTTATGCCCCAGCAGTTTAAGAATCCTGCCAATCCGGAGATCCATTTCCAGACCACGGGTCCGGAGATCTGGGAGCAGACAAATGGCGGGATCGAAGTCCTCGTCTCAGGAGTGGGGACAGGAGGTACCATCACCGGTGTGTCCAGATATATCAAGGGAGAAAAGAAGAAAAAGATTGTCAGCGTGGCGGTCGAGCCGGTTGAAAGCCCGGTGATCACGCAGCGCCTGGCCGGGCAGGAGCTCAAGCCGGGGCCGCATAAGATCCAGGGGATAGGCGCGGGGTTTATCCCAGACACACTGGACTTATCCGTCGTCGATCGAGTGGAACTGGTCACCAGCGAGGAGGCGATCGAGCATGCGAGGCGGCTATCTCGTGAAGAAGGCATTCTTTCCGGCGTCAGCAGTGGTGCGGCGATTGCGGCGGCCTTGAGGCTTGCCAAGCTGGATGAGTTCAAAGGAAAGACCATCGTGACCATCCTCCCTGATTCAGGAGAGCGTTATCTCAGCGGTCCGCTTTTCCAAGGGCTTTTTGATGAAGCAGGTCTGCCGACAATTTAGCATTTTGTTGACGGAAGATAGGTATGACAAGCCTACATTCAATGCGGAAAAACGTGGATGTCCACCAGGCAGCTCATAAAAAAAATAGAGGTATCCTCGTGAAACAAGTTAATGTGCATAAGGCTCAGAGCGTGGGGATTGTACAAAAAAACTATTTTCAATGTGCACTTCCCCCTGATGAGCTCATACTGGAGAGCGGCGAGAAGCTCGGCCCCATCACCGTTGCCTATGAGGCCCATGGTAGGCTGAATAAAGAGCATTCCAACGCTATTCTCATCCTTCATGCCTTAAGCGGCGATGCCCATGCGGCAGGTCTTTATAAAGGAGATGAGCAACCCGGTTGGTGGGACGATATGATTGGCCCGGGTAGGGCCTTTGATACCAATAGGTATTTCGTCATTTGCTCAAATGTCTTGGGAGGTTGCCAGGGTACTACGGGTCCATCTTCGATCAATCCGAAAACAGGCGAGCCATATGGTCTCGATTTTCCGATCATTAGTATCTCGGATATGGTCACTGTGCAGCGGCTCCTCATCGATCACCTCGAGATTGACCAGCTGCTTTCCGTGGCAGGAGGCTCCATGGGCGGCATGCAGGCCTTGGAGTGGTTAATTGCCTATCCCGATAGGCTCAAGAGCGCCATCGTCATCGCCACCGCAACAAAACACTCGCCTCAGCAGATTGCCTTTCATGAGGTGGGGAGGCAGGCGATTATGGCTGATCCTCATTGGAAGGGGGGTTACTACGACGGTAGTCGCCTTCCGGCGAAGGGGCTTGCCGTTGCCCGTATGATCGGCCATATCACCTATATGAGTACGATCTCGATGGCGGAGAAATTCAGGAGACGCCCAGGAGATGAAAAGTCGCACAAATTCAGCGCAGGTTCCGAGGTAGAGGATTACCTCCAGAATCGAGGGGATCATTTTGTCAAAAGGTTTGATGCCAATTCTTATCTCTATATCACGAGGGCGATCGATTCCTTCGATTGCTCGAGAGGAAAAAATCTTTACGAAGTCTTCAAAGGGATCAAAGCCAAAATTCTGGTTCTGGCGTTTAAATCGGATTGGCTCTATCCAGCTGAACAATCCCGTGAGATTGTCAAGGCCTGCAAATTGGCCGGGGTTGATACAACGTATTGCGAGATCGACTCGACGTACGGCCATGATGCCTTTCTTCTGGAGGTTGATGAAGAGACACACCTGGTCAAACATTTTTTGCACAGGTTATCCGTCAAAAACGGGATAGAAGGGAAATACCGAGTGATGGAATATGCTATCTGAGACCATTCCCTTAGAATATAGAGCCACCCTTAAGTGGATTCGTCATGGGTCATCCGTCTTGGACCTCGGCTGCGGCGACGGGACACTCTTGTCGCTCCTTGTCCGCGAGAAGGATGCCAAGGCTCAAGGCATTGAGATCGACGAGCAGGCCATCCATCAATGTGTCGTCAGGGGCCTCAGCGTATTTCATGAGGATATCGATCGTGGGCTGTCCGACTACTCGGATCACTCCTTTGACTATGTAGTGCTCAATCAGACTTTTCAGCAGGTGAAACTGCCTGATATCGTTTTGCAAGAGGCCTTACGGGTAGGAAGGAAGGTTATCGTCGGTTTCCCCAATTTTGCCCATTACCAGGCTCGTTTTCAGATATTCTTTCAAGGCAAGACCCCGGTGACACCTTCCCTGCCTTATGAATGGTATGATACCCCCAATCTCCATTTCTTGAGTATTTCGGACTTTATCGTATATTGCCGCCGGCGAGAGATTACCATTGAAGATTCGTCCTTCATGGGGAAAAACGGGATCATAAAGATATTTCCCAACCTATTTGCGCTGGTAGCGATATTTCTCATATCGCCGTTGGATAGCGAAGGCAATTCCCATGGGGCGAGTATCCGTAAAAACATCACGAGATAGAACAGATTTAGTTTTCCGGCACGCCCAGTTACAAGGAGTATCGTCTTGCCAAAAAAACAGATGACCGGATTTGGGGGGATGATCAGCGTGGAGTTGAAGGGAGGGTTCCCAGAAGTGGAAAAATTCGTTTCCCGACTTAGACTATTTTTGCTTGCGGAAAGCCTGGGCGGTGTAGAATCACTTGTGTGTTACCCCCCTCGGATGACCCATAGTGCGCTGTCAAGAGATGAGCGAATAAAACGGGGGATAAGGGATAACCTTGTTCGTCTCTCCGTAGGCATTGAGAACAAGGCTGATTTAAAAGAGGATCTGCAAAATGTCTTGAGTTAACATGTTCCAATGAGCTTTATGAATCTTAGGAGTCAGACTGAATAATTTGCTTGACAAAAGGCCGAACAGCAGCTATTTTTTATTCTTAAGCATA
>MGQT01000109.1:0-20074 GCA_001797935.1 Deltaproteobacteria bacterium RBG_16_54_18
ATCTTCGAGGCTGGGGACGTCTGCAAGTGTGTAGCCGGTAACCGCGGTAAACTCAGAATTAATGTAGAGGGTCTTCCCGTCATGGTCCCACACCATGACCCCATAGGGGGTCCGGTCCAGGATCGCATATAATGATTCGCGTTCCTGCCGCAAGAGCTCTTCGGAGCGCGTGCGCTCGGTTATGTCATGACTGATGCAGCAGAGCCCGACGATCTCTCCGGCGTCGTCGTACACCGGCATCTTGGTCACTCGGTTTGTTGCGGACGCTCCTGTAATATCGCTGGCGTTTTCTTGCTGGATGATCTCGCCCTCAAGGACACGCGATTCTTCCTCCTGGAGGTATACAAGTGCCTTCTTATTAATAAAAGCACGTCCGGTTGTGCCGATCAGCTTTTTCGACGGTATCCCGACTTGTTTTACAAAGGCCGGATTGACTGCCGTGAACCGAAGATTTCGATCTTTAAGATAGATGCTTTCGTGACTGGCTTCGAAGATGGCACGGAACCGCTCCTCACTCTGCCGTAGTTCCTCTTGCAGCCGCTTGATCTCCCCCTTTGCTTGTTTCAAAGCGGCAATCTGCTGGTATAAATCTGCTTCTTTGCCGAGCAAGCAACTTTCTGTTTCTTTATCTTTCTTCTTTTTTCTGGGCACTGCACCACCTTCCCACTACAACGTTCGCGCATTTCAGGCAATGCCTTAAAGACACGTCTATCCCCTTGATTGACCAGCATTTTTTATGCCAACCGTCATTTTTTCAGTACAAAAAATTCCTTAAAAAACATAACGTTACAATTATCGCGCTCGTAACTCTCAAAAATAGGCCGATTACCCTTAATTTCTGTCAAGGTTCTGACATTTTTTGTTACTTACTCTTCTCGAGGGCCTTAACGATGGCAAAAAGATCAAGCCGACCGTCTCATTGTTGCCGTCTCATAGACATTGACAACCCCGCAGGATTCCCCTATCATCGGCGTGAGATGAGAGGGGTTAAGCCGTCTTACCCCACACTTTTTCGTATGGCTCGCCGATCATCTCGGCAATCGCCGTTTGAATTGGCCTCGAATGCGCGTGTTTATTGACGACGACGGCCACCGTAACCCTGTTGACGGGTCTCGGTTTTACCTTCTTGGCCACGTCCGGGTAGCGGTAGCCGCGCGCTATAAGCCTTGATTTGATCTCGTTGGGGGTCATTATTTTTGGTCTTTCAACTAAAACAGTTTTTATGGTAGACAAATATACCATATGGACTATTTTTGTCAAGTAAAAAATTACCCGCATGGATACCTTAGGCAAACGACTGGAATTATTAAGAACTATACTGGGGGAAAAAAGAGGAAAAAAGAAGGTACCCCAGGAGGAAATGGCAAAAATAGTGGGGGTTGATAAACAAACCTGGTGGAGATATGAAAATAATCAACGAGAACCTGATATTGGATTTCTACAAAATTTAGTGCAAAAGGTTAATGTAAATCCTTTATGGCTTTTGACGGGAAAAGGAATGATGTTCGTCGAACAATTGTCGGGAACCTGGCACGTGGCCGAGGCATCAGCCCCTTATGGCAATCTTACTGAGGAGGAGCGAGAAATTATTGAGCTATTGAGGGAGGATCCCGAGCTCACCGGTCTCTGTAAAAAGGTATTAAAAAATCGGAAGGCTTTCCAGGATGCCCTGGCAGAGCTTCAAAAGCTTCCCGATCCATCAGCAACATAGACTATCTACTAAAAATTATCATCTATGCACCCCCTCCACGTAGGCTTGTCGCCTGAAGGATATGACTTCTCGCCGGATCAAAGGCATTGGGGTCTATAAAGAGCATATCTCCTAAGATCAGCGATTGCTCTCTTTAGAAATTCAACATGCCCTGCCGGCGATCGAGGCGGCTTCTTGTCGGGCGTTGACATTTCTTCGTCACCCCTTTACTATCCCTCAAGACAGAGGGGTAGTATAAGGGCCCCGTTTCCGTATGCTAACAGCAGGAGGTAAAGAGTATATGTTCGGCGTTTTCATAGGGCGTGGTGCAAGGGGGAAACACGGTGCAGATTAAGGCCATCAGGGGATTCAGTGACATTCTCTCTCCTGAGACGACACGGTGGAAGTCTTTAGAGGATCGGGCCCGTGAGGTCCTTGAGGGCTTTGGCTTTTCCGAGATCAGGATTCCAATCCTGGAACAGTCAGAGCTCTTTTCCCGCGGCATCGGCGAAGGCACGGACATTGTCGAAAAAGAGATGTACACGTTTACAGACCGCGGCGGGGACCTTATTACCATGCGCCCCGAGGCAACCGCCTCCGTCGTGCGAGCCTATCTCGAGCACAAAATGTACGCGACGGACCCCGTCGCCAAGCTGTACTCCATCGGCCCCATGTTCAGACATGAACGGCCGCAAAAAGGGAGATTGCGCCAGTTTCATCAGATCAACGCGGAGGTCTTCGGCATCTCGCAACCCGCTATAGATGCCGAGGTCATGGCCATCGTGATGCACTATCTTGCCGGTGTGGACGCTGCTCGCTGCGTCTTACAGATCAACTCTCTGGGCTGTTCCCGATGCCGCCTCCCGTTTAAGGAGAAGTTGCGGGTTTTTCTCAAGGATCATCTCCCGCAGCTCTGTGAGGATTGCCGCAGGCGGATGGACCAAAACCCCTTGCGTTCCTTTGACTGTAAAGTACAAGGCTGCCGGGAGGTGATGACAAAAGCGCCGCTTATCAGTGACGATCTGTGCGCGGAATGCGCCGAGCATTTTTCCGCCGTGCGGGATTATTTAGAGCTCCTCGAGATGTCATACGAAGTAAATCCGATGATGGTACGCGGCCTGGACTATTACACCAAGACGACCTTTGAGGTGATTGCCGACGGCTTAGGAGCACAAAACACCGTGGCCGCCGGCGGAAGATACGATGGACTCGTCACGGCATTGGGGGGACCGGATATCCCGGGTATCGGCTTTGCCGTCGGCATGGAACGTCTGTTGCTCATCGTACCGGATGAAGGCCTCTCTTCCGGACCGTCCCTCTTCATCGCCGCCTTGGGAAAAGAGCCTCAGCGGGAGGCATTTCGCATAAGCTATACCCTGAACCGCGCCGCGGTGCGGACGATGACGGACTATGAGGGGCGAGGCCTCAAGGCGCAGATGCGCCGCGCTGACAAAAGCGGCGCGCGCTATGTGTTGATCCTCGGCGAGGATGAACAGCGCGCGGGAAAGGCGATTCTCCGGGACATGGCAGATGGAAGACAGGAAGAAATACCCCTCCCTTCCATCTGCGAGCGACTCGTAGGGAAAATCCGGGGGGAAATCCTTTAATTATCCACAAAGCTTTTTAATTGTTTGCTCCTGCTCGGATGGCGCAATTTGCGCAGAGATTTGGCCTCAATTTGGCGGATACGTTCCCTGGTGACGGAAAAATCCTGCCCTACCTCTTCCAGTGTGTGATCGTATTTTTCCCCGATGCCAAATCGCATGCGTAATACCTTTTCTTCACGCGGGGTAAGGGTCGATAAGACCTTTTGCACCTGCTCCACGAGGTTTTTGGTAACGATGGCCTCCCCCGGCAAAATGGCCTTTTTGTCTTCGATGAAATCCCCCAGATGGCTATCTTCATCCTCCCCGATCGGGGTCTCCAGCGAGATGGGCTCTTTGGCTATCTTGAGGATCTTGCGCACCTTATCCACGGGGAGTTCCATCCTCGCGGCGATCTCTTCGGGGTGCGGCTCGCGTCCCAGTTCCTGCACGAGATAGCGTGATGTCCTGATCAATTTATTGATGGTCTCGATCATGTGCACCGGAATGCGGATGGTCCTCGCCTGATCGGCTATCGCCCGCGTAATGGCCTGCCTAATCCACCACGTGGCATAGGTACTGAATTTATAGCCGCGCGCATACTCAAACTTATCCACGGCCTTCATGAGCCCGATGTTACCTTCCTGGATGAGATCCAGAAACTGTAGCCCTCGATTGGTGTATTTCTTGGCAATACTCACCACCAGCCTCAGGTTTGCCCTAACCAATTCGTTCTTTGCCTCCTTGGCCATGATCTCGCCGCGGCGGATACCTTCTATGGCCTTTTTCAATTCATGTGCGTCAAGGCCGGCCTCCTGTTCGATACGCTGGATCTTGCGATAGGCATTGCGCACACCCTTGGCGAGCTCCACGAAGTGTTCTTCGTTAAGCCTCTTCTGCTTAAAAAAGGCCTTCTTCTTACCGGGATCACGTTGTATCTCTCGGATAAAAGAACGCAACTTCGGTACCGGCACCCCCATCCTCCGGCCAGACGCAGCCTGCTCCTGTTCTACCTTTGCAATTTTGCGAACTAACCCCCTCATTTTATCGACAATGGCCTCGATCTGTAACTCTTTGAGGTTTATCTGGGTAAGGAGGGTAACCATCTCTTCGTGCTTTTTTCTCAGCTTCTCCTCTCCCGCTGCTCCTTTGGCCTTTACCTTTCGAATATCATCATCCAGGCGTCTGACGCGGTTTATGATCCCCAGCGTCCGTTCCTCATAAAACTCCTTCTCCCCGGCATACCCTTCGTCGTCCTCAACCTCATTAGTTATATCTCTGATTTCTATACTCCCTTGGCGAATACCTTCCCCAATATTCAGCACTTCCTTCACCGTCATGGGGCAATTGAGGATGACCCTGATAATCTCTTTCTTCCCTTCCTCTATTTTTTTGGCGATGGTAACTTCCCCCTCGCGGGTCAACAGGGATACCCGTCCCATTTCGCGGAGGTATAACCGCACGGGATCACTGGTCCTGCCGATGAGATCGATATCCTCGATCTCTTCGACCCGCTCTTCTTCGGTAAACTCATCGTCCACCTTTTGGGTGCTCGTCGTTTCCTCTTCTTCTATTACCTCGATGTCCATCTCGTTGAACATCGTCAGCATGTCTTCCAGCTGCTCCGAAGAGACTTGGTTCGAATCCACCACCTCTTCAACCTCGTCAAAATCGAAAACGCCCTCTTCTTTCAAGGCCTCTCTCCTTTCTCCCGCGAGAATTCTTTCGTCGTTCTTCATTTGGCCCAGGGTGTTACGACGCACCCTTCAATCCCTCTCTCTGAAGCTTGTTGAGCTGCGGCCCCAGGGCCTTCATGCTTAAAAAAAGCGAATGGAGTAATGCCTCATCCCCTTTTGCCTCCGCCTCCTTGATCTTTCGTTTGAGCCCCGCCATTTGCCGTTTCAGCGCCCTCATCTTGATCTGACGCAGACAGTCTTCAACGATCCTCGGCGCCATTCCCTCTTCCAACTCTTCTTCGTGAAAGGCCATCGCAAAAGCCATCTCGCTTACTCCCTGCGCCTCCAGAAGTGGCGTGAGCCTTTCCAAGGAAAATATACCGTGGCGCTGTACATCTTGGATCACTAATTCGGCGATGGACCGGAGTGTCCTGTCCTCGAAACCTTCAACTCCTCCCCCTTCTACGACGAGGGGGATAACCTCTGGATACTGCATCATCATCTGTACCAGTTTTTTTTCCGTCGATAGCCGGAGCGCCGTGGGCGACACCGGTTGCGCGCCGACCCGCGCGCGCTTGGTGCGCATGCCAAGGGCAGCCGCACGCACCTCCTCTTCTTTTACTCTTGTCTTTTCTGCCAGCCGCTGAAGATAAAGGTCTCGGCGCACCCCATCCTTAATCTGGAGGAGGAAGGGGAGAACCGCCTCTACTCCCCGCGCCTGCCCTTCCACGACGGCCAGGTCATACCCTTTGAGTAAGATATCCATCGCGTACTCCACTCCCGGCACCGCCCGCGACCAGAGGGCCTGGGGTGTTCCTCCCTTTTTTTGAAAATAGCCGTCCGGGTCGAGTCCGTCGGGCAGGGGGATGACCGTGGGAAAGGCATCTTCCTGAATAAAGAGCTCCAGCCCCCTCATTGCCGCCTTGACACCCGCCTCATCGGGATCAAAGAGGAGGAAAAACTCCTTCCCGAATCTGCGCGCCAGACCGACCTGGTCGGGCGTCAAGGCGGTACCGAGGACGGCGACCACGTTCTTAATCCCGTGTTGCGCCATGCTGAGGAGGTCAAAGTACCCCTCCACGATACAGACCTTTCCTCCTTCTCGCTGGATGTGTGAACGAGCGACATTGAGCCCATAAAAGCTCGCTCCTTTCTTATACAAAAGTGAGTCGGGGGAGTTGAGGTACTTTGGCTCTTCGTCCACTCCCAGCACCCTCCCCCCGAACCCAATGATCCTCCCCTGCAGATCGTTGACCGGGAAGATGATCCTCCCCCTAAACCGGTCATACCACCCCCCTTTTTTGGGGATAATGAGTCCCAGGGCCTCTGCCCCTTGTGCCGATATCGCCTTGCTTTTGAAATAGCTCGTGAGGCCATCCCAACGCGAGGGCGCATAGCCGATGCCGTATTCCTCCCACAGCGGCCTCGTGATTCCCCGGTGGACAAGGTACGACCTCGCGGTCTCCCCCCCGGCTTCTTCTCTGAGCTGGCGGAGGAAAAATTCCTGCGCCGCGACGTTGATCATCAGTAGCTGCTCACGGCGCTGATCTCGGCTCGTCGTCTGGACCTCCGGGATCCGAACCCCGTACCGCTGGGCCAGCGACCGTGCCGCCTCGGCAAAGGAGATCTGCTCATACTTCATGAGGAAGGTAAAGACATTGCCGCCGGCCCCGCACCCGAAACAGTGGAAGAGTTGTTTTTCGGGACTCACCATAAAGGAGGGGGTCTTTTCATTGTGAAAGGGGCACAGACCTTTATAGTCCCTCCCTGCCTTTTTGAGGGTCAGATGGTCGGAGAGCACCTCGACGATATCTGCCCGTTCCCTGATCTCTTCGAGGGTCTTATCGGGGATTAACCCAGCCATTATGTTCTCACCTTAGCGCAATTCAACAACTGTTACCGCCAGCCCGCCTTCATTGAGTTCCCCACCCCGGAACCCCCGGACCCACTGGTGCCCCTTCAGGTGACCCTGGATTGCCTCCCGCAGCCTGCCGGAGCCGATGCCGTGGATGATGTGGACGCGGTCATGCTCCTGCATGAGGGCGTCATCGAGAAACTTATCCACCTGGGGGAGGGCCTCCTCTACCCTGAGGCCGATCACATTCAGTTCGCTGTACATCGCCCGTTCCGAGGTCGCAACCGAGGCGTGATAGGCCACCGCTTGTCTGCCCTGCCTTCCCGTCTCCGTGCCATGGGAAATTAATCGTAACTCCTCCAACGGAGCCTTGACCCTGATCCCGCCGAGGGAAATCTCTGCCCGCGCGAGATCAGGCGAAAGTCCCTCCACCACCCCTTCTTTGCCGAGGGAAATGACCTCCACCCAATCCCCCTCGGAGAGTTCCCCGCCGCCGGCGCGCGGCCGCTCGTGAATAAAGTGACCCTTAAAATCCGCCTGTATCCGTTTGACCTCACCCTTGAACGCGGAGGGTGCACCTTTCCCCTCCTCCGCCTTCTTCAAGACCTCGCGGAGACGTGCCTCCAGGGTATGGATGATTCTCTTGCCATCTTCCTCGGCCTTGTCGATGATCCGCTTCTTTCTCGCGCGGATCTCTTCGGCAGCGTGCCGTACGCGCTCGTGCTCCCGCGCGGCCCGTTCTCGTGACCGGCTCGTCTCGGCCCGCTCAACCTCGAGGTCGTGGTGCAGGTGTTCCAGCCTCCCCATGAGCTCTTCGAGCTGGCCGTGTACCTCGTCCTGATAGCCCCGTGCACCTGCCAGGATTTCTTTCGCAAGCCCCAATCGCTCGGCGATCAGGAGGGTCTGGCTCGTCCCCGGCCTCCCGTAGAGGAGACGATAGGTCGGCTGCAAGGTGTCCTGGTCGAACTCCACGGCCACATTGACCACCCCCTCGTGACGGTAGGCATAGGCCTTGAGGGGGTTGAAGTGGCTGGTAACCACTGCATAGCACCCCCGCTCCCGGAGGTAATCCAAGAGCCCCATGGCCAGTGCCGCACCCTGGGAGTACTCTGTCCCGACCCCTATCTCGTCAATGAGGAGCAGGACGGTATGGTCAATACCTGCCAGTACGCGATTGAGCCACTGGACAAAGGAAGAAAAGGTGCTCAGGTGCGCCTGGAGATCCTGCGCATCCCCGATAAAGGCGAAAATTTCCGTAAAGAGCGTCAGCTCGCTGTCTGCGGCAGCGGGAATGTGCAAGCCCGCCTGCGCCATCAAGGATAAGAGGCCCAGGGTCTTCAGGGCAACGGTCTTCCCTCCGGTATTGGCCCCGCTGATGACGAGTATCCGTTGATTCCGGTCGAGGGTGAGATCAATGGGGACTACCTCGCCACCCCGGCCTTCCAACGCGGCCTGTACCAGGAGGGGGTGCCTCGCGGCCATGAGCCGTACCCGCCCCTCGGTATTTAACCGGGGGGGGATGCCGTGCAGATAGCAACTCAAGCGGGCCTTGGCGGAGATGGCATCAACCCTCCCCTGCAGGGCCGCGTCACTGAGCAGTTCGCCATGAAGCCCCCTGACCAGGTCACTCAGCCTTCCAAGGACCTTTTCCTCCTCTTCTTTTTCTTCTCTCACAAGGACATTTAATTCATTGTTGAGCTCAACGACCTCCAGGGGCTCGACATAGAGGCTCGCGCGGGATTGCGATGCGTCATGCACGATCCCTTTGAGCCGCCCCTTGCCATCGGCCCTGATCAGGATCACGGATCGGCCGTTGCGTTGCGTGATCACTTCGTCTTGCAGGACGTCCTTTAGCTCCGTGCGGCGCAAGAGGGCCTCCAGCCTTTCCTGGATGACCTCCCTCACCCGTTTCATCTCCCGGCGGACCGCCTTGAGTTCGGGGCTGGCGGCATCATAGATCTCGCCCGCTGGTGCTATGGCACGCTCGATCTCCTGAAACAATATGCTCGGGGCGGCGAATGCCTCTCCTATCCCCTTGAGGGAGGAATATCGCTCGTCCAGGCCGCGGAAAAAACGCTTCAGGGCATGGGAGGCACGAGCAGAGACCGCCGCCGCCAACAAATCGTGCGGCGGGAGTATGGCCCCCTCCACGCGTGCCCTCTCAAGGATGGAATCGAGGTCGACGATCCCCGCCAGGGGTAGCTCAGTTCCTCCCTCGATGACTTCCTTCAGGGCGGTTACCTCGGCGAGAAGCCGCTCCACCGCAACGGGATCGGTGAGGGGACGGAGCCGCTCACATTCCCTCCTCCCCAGGTCCGAAGCGGCAAATCCCCTGAGGAGGCTCACGATCTCATGGTACTCGAGCGAGGAGAGTGTGTGGGCATCCATTTCCCGAGCGATTTCCTCTGGTATCTTCGGTGCTACCCCCTGAGCAAATACGGTGCTAGGTACCATCACGACGACGGTGGTTTCCGCTGCGTAACAACGGAGCTCCCGATCAGCTATCCTGCCAGCCGCTTACGAACCAGCTCGTTGACCGCCTTCCCGTCAGCCCTGCCGGCGATGCGGGGCATGAGGATCTTCATTACCTTACCTATATCTGGCAGGGCGGTGGCCCCTGACTCCTCTACGGCCTTGGCTATCTCAACCTCTAATGCCTCGGGAGTCAGCGGTAGGGGAAGAAAGGCCTGGAGGACTTCCAACTCTCGTTCCTCCTTTGCCACCAGGTCATCTCGCTGGCCGACCTTAAACTGCTCGATGGATTCCTTACCTTTTTTTATCAATCCCGAAATGACCTGGATCTCTTCTTCCTTGGATAATTCCCTGCGCAAATCTTTGGCTTTGTTTTGCACAGCTGCCACGGCCAAGCGGATAATTGAAAGCCTCGCTTTATCTTTCTCCTTAGCGGCCTGTTTCATCGCCTCCATTAATTGCCCCGTAATCACGATAATTGCACTCCTGAGAGATCGTATTTACTTAAATGTTTAAGTATAACATCATAAAATAAAAAGTCAATTGTTCTCTAAGCGTTCTCTAAGCGTTAAGCATATACTATCACAAAATAGTCGGTCGTGAGTGTATACTGGGGTCGCTGTTGGCAGCTACCCTCCTTTTTCGCTACCGGCTTCGCAGTTGACAGCCGGCCGTGGGAACGGTACAATTCACAAAATCGAACAAAATCCGCATTGAGGCGCCGTTGAAAGAGAAAGTGCTGAGAGGGAACGTGTTGAAAAAAATAGTGCTCGCGTTGTTATTCGTTACGGCACTCATCACGTCTGCCTCTGCAGAGGGCACGGGTATCTATCTCCTCAAGGTCGATGGGACCATCAATCCTGCCACTGCCGGATATATCGTTAAGGGCATTGATAAGGTCGAGCGGGAGGGGGCTATTTGTGTGGTGATCCAGCTGGACACGCCCGGGGGGCTCATGGAGTCGATGCGCACCATTGTCAAACGTATCCTCGGTGCACGGCTTCCTGTCATTGTGTACGTGGCGCCAGGCGGCTCCCGGGCTGCTTCTGCCGGGGTCTTTATCACCCTGGCCGGGCATGTCGCCGCCATGGCGCCGGGGACCAATATCGGCGCCGCCCACCCCGTCAATATGGGTGAAAAGATAGACAAAACGATGGAGGCAAAGATCCTCAACGACACCGTTGCCTATATCAAGACCATCGCCAAGCAGCGGGGGAGAAACGAGCAGTGGGCGGAAAAGGCGGTGCGGGAGAGCGTTTCGGTGCATGAGGATGAGGCCCTGCGGTTGCACGTCATTGACCTTATCTCACCCAGCCTGGAAGATCTCCTCGGCAAGATAGACGGCAGGAAGATAGCGATCGCGCCCGGAACGGTACTGACCCTTGCGACAAAGGGGGTCGGGGTCAAAACCATACCGATGTCCTTTCGGGACAAGCTTCTCTCCATTTTGTCCGATCCGAACATCGTGTATATACTGTTCATGCTCGGTGTCTTTGGACTCCTTGCAGAATTCAGTCGGCCCGGGGCGATTTTCCCCGGTGTCATCGGCGGAATTTGTCTCATCTTGGCCTTCTTCTCCTTTCAGACGCTCCCGATCAATTACGCCGGGATTGCGTTGATCCTCTTGGGGATCGTCATGTTCATCGCCGAGATCAAGATTACCAGCTATGGCATCCTCTCCATTGGAGGGGTGATATCCATCCTCTTGGGTTCTGTCATGCTCATCGATAGTCCGGCCGAATTCCTCAGGATCTCATTTTTCAGAGTGATCCTTCCGGTGGTCGTAGTCAGCGCGGCCTTTTTTCTTTTTGCCCTGACTATGGTGGTACGCGCCCACCGCCGCCGCCCGACCACCGGCAAGGAGGGGCTCATCGGCTCATCAGGGGTCGTCACGACTGATCTGGATCCCGAAGGGGTCGTGGAGATACGCGGTGAACTCTGGAGCGCCATCGCGGAGAGGAAAATTAAGGCCGGTGAGAAGGTACGGGTACAGGAAATGGAAGGCATGAAGGTAAAAGTGTCAAAGATATAAAAATAAATTAACGTAAGGAGGAATACTATGTATGCATGGATAATTATCATAGGTATTTTTATTGTCTTTATATTGCCCTCTGCCGTCAAGGTATGCCGGGAGTATGAACGGGGTGTTATCTTTCGCCTTGGCAGGCTCGTGGGGGCCAGGGGTCCGGGGCTTTTCTTAATCATCCCCGGCATCGAAAAGATGGTGAGGATTACTTTAAGGACCGTGGTCCTTGATGTCCCCCCCCAGGACGTTATCACCAAGGACAATGTCTCTATCAAGGTCAATGCCGTGATTTATTTTCGCGTGATGTCGCCACAGGACGCGGTAGTCCAGGTGGAGGATTATCTCTATGCCACGAGTCAACTGGCCCAGACGACGCTTCGCAGTATCGTAGGGCAGGCGGAACTCGACGAGATCCTGGCGGAGCGGGAAAAGATCAACCACAAGCTCCAGGGCATCCTCGATAAGCAGACCGATATCTGGGGAATCAAGATATCCATGGTGGAAATCAAGCACATCGACCTTCCGCAGGAGATGCAGCGGGCCATGGCGAAACAGGCCGAGGCCGAGCGGGAGCGGCGGGCCAAGGTCATTAACTCCGAGGGTGAATACCAGGCAGCCCAGAGGCTCGCCGACGCCGCTCTTATCATCGAGAAACATCCCATAGCCTTGCAGTTGCGGTTCCTGCAGACCCTGCGCGAGGTCGCGGCGGAAAACAACTCAACCACCCTCTTCCCGATACCTATTGACCTCTTTGAGCCCTTTCTCAGGAAGGTCGTCGGCGGGAAGGAAAAGTAAGCGGCTAAAGATGCGGGTGCCGTCGAAAAGAGCGGGCAGCGCGGCGCCGTCCCGATGGGAGTCATATACATAAGTATGAGGAGGTTGTTTAACGAAGATGAAGGATTTTAAGCAGGCATACAAAACCGTTATGGACGATCACTTTCCCCCGGAGATGGTGATCCAATTTGGCAAGCAAACTCTCGTATATCGCAAGCGCGCCTGGAAGATCCCCGATGAGGGCACCGGCGAGCTCATTGAAAAAGGGCTCAGGTATGGCGAGAACCCGGGGCAGGAGGCTGCCCTCTATGAACTGGTCAACGGCAATCTTGTCCTCGGCGATTGCCGCTTTATCGAACCGGGCAACGGCTTGGTCAGCGCCATTACCGAAGAGGACATGTTACAGTCGGGCAAACATCCGGGGAAGACGAACCTGACCGATGCCGACAATGCCATGAATATCTTGAAGTTCCTCACCAAAAAACCGGCGGCGGCCATTATGAAACACAACAATCCCTGCGGTGTGGCATACGGCAAGACCCTGGTCGAGGCCTATGACAGGGCGAACAAGGCCGACCGGATCGCCGCCTTCGGCGGGTGCGCCGCCTTTAATCGTCCGATTGACAAGGCAACTGCCGAGTTGATGGGTAAAAACTACCTGGAGGTAGTGGTTGCCCCGGACTACGAAGAAAGGGCCCTGGAGATCTTACGAACGAAAAAAAATTTGCGGATCATCCGGATAGGTCGCATGGAGGCCCTGGAAGGCTATCGAACGCGTAGATTTGTCGATTTTAAATCCCTCATCGACGGGGGGATTATCGTCCAGCAATCGCCGCTCAATGCCGTTACGAGCGCACAGGACTTTAAGCCGGCAGTCGCCACCTATAAAGGCAAGGAGTACCATATCGAGCGCCTCCCCACCCAGGCTGAATATGAGGATATGCTCTTTGGCTGGTGCGTTGAGCAGGGGGTGACCTCTAATTCCGTGCTCTATGTAAAAGACGGGATAACCGTCGGCATCGGCACGGGAGAACAGGACCGGGTGGGGGTGGCGGAAATCGCTGTCTTCAAGGCCTATACCAAATATGCCGACGCCCTCTGTTTTCGGCGCCATGGTATCCCGTACAAGCAACTGGAACAAGAGATAGCGGCGGGGAAAAGAGACAGCGGAGAGAAACAGGAGATAGATAACGAGACTAAGAAGGCACGGGGAGGTATCAAGGGGGCCGTCATGATCTCCGATGCCTTCTTCCCCTTCCGCGACGGGGTAGAGGTCGGGATCAAGGAGGGGGTAACGGCACTAGTCCACCCCGGGGGATCGGATCGGGACTTCGAGTCCATCGAGGCCTGTAACGAGGCCGATCCACAGGTCACCATGGTATTTACCGGTCAAAGGGCCTTTAAACACTAATCATGCCGGGAAAGAGCGACAAACAGAAACTCCAGAAGTTCATGGGTGACATCGAGACCATGAAGTATGAGGGGATCGATCATCAGCACCCGAAGTTTCTCGAATGGAAGAAGGAGGTGAGGACGACCATCAAGGGGATGTACGGAGAAGGCTCGCCGATTCTCAGCAGGTTTGACGAAGTAGGCTCGCGGCGTCGCGAGGAACGGATGTGGGAAGAAGAACTCGATCTCAAAGGTAAGAGCAAGGCCTCTTTTAAGGTTGATCTGGAGCAGGCGAGGACCATTCTGGAAGAAGCCCTGGAAGTGTCACAGTTCCTCGGCGAGGATGGCAAGGGGATCGATGAGGCGGAATTTATCAACACGGTAAGCAAGGGAGGCATGCAGGAAGTGGTGTTACCGCAAGCCGCACCGCAGGGAACAGACCAAGCGATAACGCCCGAGCCTTCACTCTTGCCGCCACTGGTACACGAGATACCTGCACCCTCCCCGCAGATATCGATTGAGATGCAGCCGCGTGAAGCGGTGCGCGAGCGGAAGCGAAAAAAAGACGTGCGCAAAAAGGAGATCCATGAGCTGCTGAACGAGTTGGATAAGGAAAAGAAGGACCTGGAAAAGGTCCAGACAACCATCGAAGAGGCCCTGGGGGAGGTATCCCAGCGCGGTGAAGAGGGGAGGATCGAAGGGCTGCTTCAACAATTAGAAGAGCAAATAAAAAACCCCGACGTAGAGATGCGCAAGGTCCAGAAGACCATGGAGGAGCTCTTACGCGTCAAGGGGAAGAAGGCCCTCCTGGAGCGTTTGACCCAGGAGACAAAAGATATGACCGTCCCCTGGATCAAGATCAAGGAGTTGATGCGGAGTGTATGGGAGATCGACAAGAAACTCTTGATCGATATGCTCCCTGATCTTCTGGAAGATTAAAAAGCTTTTTCGGTGCACATTACTCGAAGCTCGGCGGTTGAGGTTGCGTCATCTGCCCTTGCGAGAAGATAAGCGGGATGATGACGACAAGAACGATTAAGACAATAAAGAATGTTATAATCACCATGGGGAGTAACACGGCGACAAACGCCCTCCCCGTGGTGGTGCGGTGCACCTGTCGGAAGCCGATAGTCCACAGGACAAGATTGTAAATGGTGATAATGATACCGCCCACGAAGGGTATCAGCGCGAAGACCTGGGAGCTCGTGGTGTAGGCAACCACCCGGAAAGTAGCCTCAAAACCGCGTTTACCTGCCCCTACGATCAAGAGACAGACATGGAATATCCCGCTGGCGATAAAGAAGCCAATAACGAGTAGTATGGGAAGAGCGATGGCATAGATGATGAGAAAGGCGGTTTGAAACAAGGATACCCCTACACCCGGTATACCCGCCCCTCCCGGAGCAGTACTTCCGGTAAAACCCGACAGGGCATATTGGGCAAGCAGTCCAACCGTCGTCCCCAAAAAACTGATGATTACCCCATAGAAGAGGGGGCTGGAGAACCCTTTATCAACAGGCATCCTGCTAAAAAATGCTTTAGGAGAGAAGAGCACTTCCTTCATGGTCCGGAACAGGGCGGTTATAAAACCGAGGCTCGCCATCTCCTCCCAGGGGGTAGAACCGGTCGGTTCCGAAATCGGGGAACCGATAATTCTCCGAGGTTGGGCTTGGTCACCTTGTGCCGGAGTTCCGGCGGCAGGGAGAGGGAGGACGGTGTCTACCCCTTCTTCTGTTGTTTCCTTGACCTCTCCTTGATATTTCATAAATTTTGAGATGATCACGCCGCACTTGACGCATTCATCAGTCGCCGACTGCCCAAAACCACACTGGGGGCAGGTTACCATCTCTGGCGCTGTTTGCTCCGGCAGTGCCGCGTTCTCGACAAGGGGAGGGGTTTTTGCCCTCACGGGGATGACTTGCGGTTCACGATCGAGAGGCGAGGGACCCTCGTCCGTGCGTTGTACAGGCGCAGGGTCCTCGCGCGGCATAACCTTGGCCGGTACCACGTTGACCCGCGCCCCCATGGCTTCGAGGGCTACTTTATAACGCTCGGCCTCTGCCGCGGTCGCCCCCTTCTTGATGATCACCGGCGCCATCCGCATCATCCTGGTGACGACCTCATCCGAGAGCTTAAAGCGCTCTTTCAGCCCGCTCGCCAATTTAGTCACGTGCTCCAGGTTATTCTGGGTAGGGCCTAAAAAAGTAACATTATATTTCGCCTCTTCTCCGTTGCTCAAAACTATCTCCTCGCGCTCATTTGGCCCTTTCTTTATAGCATTTTGGGTGCCGATTTTCGAGAAAAAGGACACTTGTCGCGCTTGCCAGGATTATCTTTTGAAAACAAGCTGTTAGAGAAAAAATGGTGATGAATGGAGCGCGTACCGGAAAACTTATGTCGTCACGCGTCCACGCCATGGCCCAAAATTGTCACGGTACCACCTCAAAGGCCCATGTTGCCGTGGCCCGCTCCCCCTTAATCTTATCGTAGAGGATCATCTGAAATTGATATTTGCCGGGGGAAATGGCGGTTAAGGTCAATTGATTGACGCCATAGATGTCGAGGCGGGGTACGCTGGTTTTGTAATGGATATCGAGGGTGTTTTCTTTTTTGAAGACTTCTTGCTGCTTTTCGGAGAAGACCATCATGTCCTCGGAGAGCCAGATCTCATATTTATCACCTGTCTTGTTCGTAGATGGATTCTGCGGCTCAAAATAGAAAAAAATTACATCCCCCGCCTTCACCCTGTTATCAGGGAGCGGTTCATACGAACCATAATCCGTCACCTTGGAGCAGGCAACAAGGGTACGAATGCCGAGGGGGTTGAAATTTTGGAGCTGGAGGATTTTTTCCTTGAGCAGGGAGACATCGGTTTCCTGCGCGAAGACGCCGGAGGTAACGATTATTCCGATCACGAAGAGAAAAAGCAGTTGTATCCGCACCTTCAACCTCGTACCGCAGCACCCTTGTGAGTTCTTGGTGATCCCAACGGGATTCGAACCCGTGTTTTCGGCGTGAGAGGCCGATGTCCTAGGCCACTAGACGATGGGACCGTGATCATGTCACAAACCGTAACAGGGCAAGTCTATCAAATCTGCTTGACAAGTCAAGAAAGAAAAGCGCGCGCATCATTTTACGACAAGGGGCACTGAAATATCATTCAGTGCCCCTATTAGTCTTTACCGATATGAATAAAGTTAATATAGCGGCTAAGCGACACCCTTCAGCTTTTCCTGTAGGGCCTTGGTAAATTCTTGTTCCACCTGTTTCGCCTTGGCCCGCATGATGCGGTCGCCGAACATGGCGAGCTTCCCTACCATATTGACATCCGCCTTGTAGGAGACCTCGACGTCACCACCGCCGACTTCTTTCATGTCCACCACCGTCTTCTGCTTGATGTGGCCGAGCTTGGTCACGTCCTCTCCTTCGCCCTCGAGCTCCAGATGGGTAGGCGGCTCAACCTTCGTCAGCACGCTCCGGAAAGAGAGCTTGACCTTGATGGGACCTACCCTTTGCTTCACGACGGCGTCATACGTCTTGTCATCGATTTTCTCGATCTTCTCGGCACCAGGCACGCAGGCCCCTAACGTCTCCGGTTCTAGGAGCATGTCCCACAGTTTTTTTATCGGCGCCTTCACGGTAAACTTTCCCTCTATCAGCATTTTTCCTCCTCTTATTTCTCTGTTAACACTCTCTTGCTAACCCTTCTTTTCGGCGGCCTTTTTCTGGGCATCCTTCTCGATGTACTCGGCCAGTAATTCATAACTCTTATTTCCCGGCGTCGTTGCCTGTTCAATCAGAAGATCAATAAATGACAAGCCCTGCGCATCTACCCATTGTCGATGCGGTTTGTCACCCGTGCCGAACATATGCCTGGCACAATCTATGGCACTCCCTGTTTTTGCTTTTTTGCCGCATACAGGACATATTATTGGATCGCCCATGGTATCCCTCTCCTTCCTTAAATTATTTCTTCTTCCCTGGTTTATCTTTTCCCGCTGCCTTATCTTGCCCTGCCTTTTCCTTCAGGCCATTCAGAATCATCTCCGGTCTGATTGGACATTCCTTCAGTTGTATGCCGAAGCGGTGGAAAAGGGCGTTGCCGATGGCCGCAGCGGTCGGGTTGGTGAGACCTTCTCCTGCTTCCTTAGCACCGTATGGTCCCTCTGGCTCGTACGTATCAATCTCAGCGATATTCGCGGGAGGCATCTCAGTAGCCCGGATCATCTTATAGTCCACCAGGTTCGGGTTCATCAGCTTGCCGTCTTCATACGGCATGTACTCCAGGTAGCCGTAGCCGGCAGCCATAGAGAAAGCACCCTCGAGTTGACCGATCAAGCCGAGATGGTTGATAGGCTGTCCACAGTCGTGGGCCGTCATAGTGTCGACGAGCTTGATCTTGCCTGTCTCCTCATCGACTTCCACCTCGACTCCTTGAAGCATGTAGCTGTATGCAGGAGAGATCATGCCTTTTCGGTGAGGCGTGTAATAACCCCTGCCGACGATCCGCTGACCGTCCTTACCGCGGAGGGCCTTCTTTACCAGCTCACCGTAGTCATAGCCCCTTTCCGGACGGGCAATCGCATGTACCCATCTGTCTTTGATATCAAGGTCGTATACGATATTAAGCCCGGACTGAGCGTACGCAAACTCCAGGAGTTGTTTTTTTGCGTCTTCTGCCGCCATCTTTACGGCATTGCCGGACATAAGGGTCTGCCTGGAGCCCCATGCACCGAGGTCGGGAGGGCAGTGGTCCGTGTCGCCCGAGTGTACCTTGATATCCTCGATCTTAACACCCAACGTCTCTGCGCAGATGATGGCCATGGTGGTATTGGACCCCTGACCGATCTCCTGGGCGCCTACATGCAATTCTACCGTTCCATCCTGATTGATGGTGACGACTGCTGAAGAGAAAGAGTAGGGGGTGTCAAACCAATTAAAGATACCGCCGGACATAAAGCCGCAGGCAGAGAGGCCGATGGACCGGTTAGGGGGCAATTTCCCCTTGCTCGCGATCCATTTTTTGATCTCGTCGTAGCACTGATCAATGCCGCAGCTCGCGATCGTCGCCTGCCCCGGCACCTCATAGCCTTCATAGTGGGAGTTCTTCCGTCTCATGTCAATGGGGTCGAGACCAAGATCGGCGGCAATCCATTCGATCTGCTGCTCTGAACACCACATGGCCTGAGGGGCACCAAAACCACGCATCGAGGTGGACGGGAGAGTGTTCGTATAAACCCGGTAACCGTCATAGCGGTAGCCCGGCCATCGGTATGGGAAGGAGTGGAAGAAACCGGTGAGGTAAAGGGCTGTTGCACCCATACCGGTGTAGGCGCCGCCGTTGGTAAATACCTTGGCCTCTCTGGCACAGAAGGTCCCGTCTTTTTTCACCCCGGTCCGCACGTAGTAAAACATGGGGGTCCGGCGCTTCGTCGCGATGAAGTCCTCTTCCCTCGTGAAGACGATCTTGACAGGCCTGAAGAGTTTTTTAGAGAGCACCGCGCTGCAGAAGATTGCCCCGTCGAGCTCAAACTTGCCGCCGAAACCGCCGCCGACATAGGTAGAGATGATACGAATATCCCCCTCCCGCATCCCGAGAACACCGGCCATGAGTCCCTGCATGTAATAGGGAGATTGATTGGAATGGTAAATGGTGAGCTTCCCGTCAGGGGTATAGTCCGATACTGCCGCACGGGTCTCCATACACATATGGGCCTGCCCACCACACTTGAACCAATCTTCCCGTATATACTCTGCCTCTTCGAAGGCCTCCTCCACGTCCCCCCACTCGATATGCCGGGTAACGTTAATATTACGCTCGAAGCCTTCATGTATTTCCGGTGCATCCTTCTTGATCGCCTCCATCGGTTCATAGACCGCGGGGAGGACCTCATAGTCGATGTCAATCAAGTTTAGCGCCTGTTCCGCAATTTCTTCCGTTATCGCGGCGACTGCCGCCACGGGCTCACCGATGTAACGCACCTTGTCGACGGGAAGTATCTGCTCATCGCAGAGATCCTGGTAGCGACGCCAAATACCCTGCTTGACGCCGAGGGTGTCCTTGCCTGTCGCAACACCGATGACGCCGCGTAGCTGCAGAGCTTTGTTGTAATCAATGTTCAAGATCTTCGCATGGGGGTGCGGGCTCCTGAGGATCTTGCCGTAGAGCATATTGGGCAGTTTCACGTCGAAGGTATATGTTGCCCTCCCGGTTACCTTCGCAACGCCGTCTATATTGTGGACGTGCGTGTTGATTACCTTAAAATCCGATGGCGGGTTGATTACGGTGTATTTATTCATGATCTATCCTCCTTGTATGCACCTTTGGCCGTCGCATCAATTGCCCTGACAATACTATTGTAGCCAGTGCACCGGCAGATATTTCCTTCAATGCCTTCTCTAATCTCCCACTCTGTCGGATGAGGGTTCTCGTTAAGCAGTGCCTGTGCTGACATAATCATGCCAGGGGCACAAAAGCCACACTGGTAGGAACCGTGGTCAATAAATGCCTTTTGAATGGGTGCCAGTTTCCCGTTATCTTCCAGCCCCTCAATGGTGGTGATCTCGGCGCCTTCCGCCTGCATGGCAAGGATTGAACACGACTTT
>MGQT01000109.1:20095-20437 GCA_001797935.1 Deltaproteobacteria bacterium RBG_16_54_18
AGCGTACAGGTGCCGCAGGATACGGTATCGCATCCCCGCTTCGTGCCGGTCAATCCTATTTCGTCGCGTATGACTTCAACCAAGAGTGCCTTGGGGTTAATGTACACCTCATACTCTTGTTTGTTTACGGTGAGCCGTAATTTTTTCTTTTCCATCGAAAAAATCTCCTTTCTCTTAACCTTTTGTTTGTTCCCAAGCTTGTTGCAACATCCGCTTCGTCAGCACACCAAGCAGATGTCTTCTATGTTCCTAAGACGCATGGATGTCCGCAACAGGATCACAATCTTCCGATGCTATCGTACCCGCTTCTGCAAAAAGGCCTTCATTCAATGTCTTGCCGAT
>MGQT01000110.1:0-1020 GCA_001797935.1 Deltaproteobacteria bacterium RBG_16_54_18
GGAGCAACATTTTTTTAGGTAGTTTTTATATAGGCTCATCGTAGAAGTGAGTGGGTAAAATTTTCATGTAGATATATGGTCATCGTCCTTATTATCCCCCTTAGGAAAAGCCGAAGGTGACCCCTTGGCCAGGGGATGGAGGGGGATTTTAAGAACAAATGCTTTCTTATGATAAACGGTTGAAGGCATTATCGCAGCATCTCAGAAAAAAGATGGCAGATGCTGAAAACACGTTGCGATTAAAATTGATGCGAAAGCAATTGAAAGGTTCTTCTCTTTTCCGATAGAGATGTCTTTGAGAATATTGATGGAGTGATGGAAAGGATATGGAGTTGTTTATGATTTATAAAATCTCCCCTCACCCCTCTGACCAAGGGTCACTGGCCAAGGGGCCACCTTCGGCTTCGGTTTGCTAAAGAGGGGGAAGAGAAAGGCAGAAATTACCCATTCGATTACGCAAAGAGCCTTTATATATAAGGTCGGATAATAAGGAGGTATGGAACGAATGGCAAAGCAGCAAAAGAGCAAGGTGCGGGAATATGCCGAGACTATTATCATCGCCTTGGCGATTGCCCTCGTTGTCAGGACCTTTGTGGTCCAGGCATTCAAGATTCCGTCCGAATCCATGAAACCCACGCTCCTGGTGGGTGATCACATCCTGGTCAACAAGTTTATCTACGGTTTCAGGATACCCTGGATAGGCAAGCGGGTATTTCCCTTTACTATGCCTCGGCGGGGGGATGTCATTGTCTTTATCTTTCCTCAAGATCGAAGTAAGGACTTCATCAAGCGAGTCATCGGGCTGCCGGGAGACAGGGTGGAGGTCAAGGGGCGGGAGATCTACATCAACGATCAGCGCATTGACGACCCCTGGGGGGTTTATGTTCCCGATGATTTCATAAGCTATAAACACTATGGGCCGGAGACGGTCCCGCCGCAGTCGCTCTTTGTCATGGGGGACAACCGTAACAACAGCCAGGACAGCCGGTATTGGGGTTACGTGCCCCTCGATGATGTCTT
>MGQT01000110.1:1212-15168 GCA_001797935.1 Deltaproteobacteria bacterium RBG_16_54_18
CTATCTCTACGGGTATCTCCGCTCTCCTCGGCAGGGGGTGCATGATGATGGCATTTGGGGGAAGGATCTTGAGGTATTCTGGCTTAAAATGGAACGCGGAATAATCTATCCGTTTTGATTCTCCTGCTTCGTCATACTCATCTTGAATCCTCGTCATATAAACGGCATCAACGGAAGAGATGACCTCCTTGAGGTTAGTCGTCTCTTCAAATGCCACTTGCTGTTCACTGAGGTATTGCTTGAGATCGTCCTCCATCTGCAGCTCCGGGGGTGCGACGAAGTAGAGCCGAACACCGGTGTAGTTCCTTAACAAATATGACAGGGACCGCACGGTCCTTCCCCGACGCAGGTCTCCGACAAAGGCAATGCGCTTGCCGTCAATGCCCCCGAAGTTCTCAAAGGAGCGGTGCAGGGTATAAATATCCAGCAGGGCCTGGGTAGGATGTTGATCCTTGCCCGAGCCGGCGTTAATGATCGGTACCGGCCTGCTGGTCTGGTTCAGGAGAAAGGCGATCCGCTCGGCAAACCCTGCCTGGGGGTGGCGCATTACCACGAGGTCTACATAGCTGCTGAAGGTGCGGACAGTATCCTCTTGCGATTCACCCTTCATCTCCGAGGACGTGGAGGTGCCCCTGACCTCTGAGCACTGCATGCCCAGGATCTGACAGGCGGCCATAAAAGAGAGGAAAGTTCTGGTCGACGGCTGCACAAAATAGAGCATCGCCCTTTTCCCTTGCAGCAGGGACTGGAGGAACAGGACCCCCTTGTTCCCCTTGGAGATACCCCGGATCTTGGTAGTCAGCTCACAGATGTCGTCGAGTAATTTGCGGTCAAATTGCTGGGACATGATGATGTGAAAAATATGTTCGTCCCGGCTGAGGTATTCTTTTTTCTCACTCCCCCGCAACTGCTGGAAGATTTCCCACGTGATGGTCTTCATCATGTGCACTCCTTTTGCATCTCTATCCTAGCGTCCTTGTAGGGGAAATGCAAGGAATTGTACTCGCTCACTCTCTATGAAACTGATCCCGAAATGGGATTTCTTGACAAGGCCGGGGATGCGGGCGTACTTATTATTTGAGGAGGATATAAGCCATGAAAAAGCCAGGGGCTCGGGTTATTATCGTTATCGCGGTACTCTTTTTGCTGTTCTTCTTAAATTCGCCTTTTGCTGATCCCGCCGCACGCGCGACGAGCGAAAAACCAGAAATTATAAGGACAACTCTGAAGAACGGTATGCGGGTGGTGCTTAAAGAGAATCATTCCGCCCCGGTCTCCGCCTTTCAAGTCTGGGTAAAAGCGGGGAGCGCCGACGAAAACCCCGGGGAAGCGGGGATCTCCCACCTCATCGAACATATGCTCTTCAAGGGGACGGATAAGAGGCGACCGGGGGAGATAGCCAGGGACATCGAAGGCTACGGCGGGCATATCAACGCCTATACCGGCTATGACTACACGGTCTACCACGTGGAGATCGCGAGTCGCTATCAGGAGCAGGGGCTATCGGTCCTGGCCGACGCCGTCCAACACCCGCGCTTTGATGCGCAGGAGCTCGCACGGGAGAAAGAGGTGGTGATCGAGGAGATCAAGATGGGCGAGGACGATCCGGAACGCGCCCTGCACCGAGCACTTTTTAAAACCAGTTTCCAAAGACACCCGTACGGAAGGCCCGTTATCGGCTACGCCGATAGCGTGCGGGGGATAAGCAGAAAGGCCATTGTTGACTATTATCGTCAATGGTATTGCCCGAAGAACATGGTCTTTGTGGGGGTCGGGGATTTTAAGGCACCGGAATTGCTCGCGCGGGTGAAGGCATTCTTTACTACTTCCTCTCGTTCCCTCCCCGTGCGGCAAAGGGTTGCGGAGCCGTCCCAAAATGCTTTTCGCCCCCTCGTGATGCAGCAGGAGGTCAAGGAGAGATATTTTGCCCTGGGCTTCCATATCCCCGGCGTACGAGCAGAGGACACGTATGCCCTTGATCTGCTGGCAGCCTGCCTCGGGCAAGGCGACTCGTCACTATTGGCGCAGGAGTTGAGGCTGAAGCGGGGATGGGTCAGCTCCGTCTATGCCTCTGCTTTTACCCCCCGAGATCCGGGGTTGTTCGTGATCGGTGGGTCATTTCAACCGGGCACAGTCCGACAGGGGATAGCGGAGATCAGCGCGGTGCTTGCGCGGATTAAGGGGGAAGGAATCAAGGAGGCGGACCTGCGCAAGGCCCGGGTCATGGTGGAGACGGCATTCACCTATGATCGAGAGACGGTAGAGGGTGAGGCGGGGAAGCTCGGATGGTTTGAGACGGTCATGGGAGATGCAACCAAAGAACAGGCGTATCTCGAGGGGATCGCTCGCGTGGGAGCGGCAAAGATACAAGAGGTTGCCGCAAAATACTTGCGTCCGGAAAACCTGACCCTCTGCCTCTTGATCCCCAAGGCAGCCGGAGAGGAGGTGGAGGCTCGTGCCTTACCGTCATGGGTCGGCGGAATCACGGCGATATCCCCTTCTGATAACGAACCAAAAGGGATTCGTAAGGCAGTGCTCGAGAACGGGATTACCGTGCTCTTGAAAGAGGACCACTCGGTGCCGGTGGCGGGGATTGCCGCTGTCTTCCTGGGAGGGGTGCGGTTTGAAAAGGAGAAGGAGGCAGGCATTACCCGCTTTCTTGCCGAGATGATGACCAAGGGTACGGCATCATTTAATGCCGTCCAATTTGCCCAGGAGGTAGATTCCCTCGGAGCAACGCTGGAGGCCTTTTCCGGGCGCAACAGCTTTGGGGTGCAGGCCAAGGGTTTGAGCAAGGACTTTCCTCAGTTGGTGCGGCTGCTGGGAGAGGTGGTTGCCACGCCGGCATTCCCTGCTCATGAACTAGAACGGGTACGGGACGAGATCTTGGCTGCCCAGCGAGAAGAACGGGATAGCATGGTGGCGTGGACCATGCAACTGTTGCGCGAGACCCTCTATAAACGCCACCCCTATCACCTTAACGTATTGGGAGAGGAAAAGACCATACGACACATCGGGAGGCGAGATCTGATCCAATACTATAAGCACTATGCCCTCCCCCAGAATATGGTGGTGGCAATCTCGGGGGATGTCAGTTGGGAAGAGGCTTTTGCTTCCCTACAGACTGCCCTGGGAGGGATGCGGGAAGGGCATTTTTCCCCGCCGCCTATTCCCCAAGAATCCCGCGGGGGTACGGCGAGGGGAAAGAGCAAGCGGGAAGAAATGACGCAGGGAAAAGAACAAGTCCACCTTGCCCTTGGCTTCCTTGGTACCACCTTACGTGATCAGGACCGCTTCCCGTTGGAAGTTTTGGAGGCAGCCATCGGCGGGCAAGGGGGGAGGTTTTTTACCCAATTACGGGATAAGGAGGGATTGGCCTACGTGACGGCCTTTTTCGTGCGCGCCGATCTCGACCCCGGGTATCTGGGGGTTTACGTGGCGACCAGCCCTGCCAAGGTAGAACAGGCCCTCCAGGGGATGGAGCGGATCATTAAAGAAGTGCGGGATCAGGGCATCAGCCAGGAAGAACTTGACCGCGCCAAGGCCTCTCTCATCGGCAACTATGAGATCGGTCACCAGTCCCCCCTTGCCATGGCCTCGACCATGGCCTTTGATGAGCGGTATGGTCTGGGGGGAGATTTTTACCAACAATATCCGCGGGCGATTGAGCACGTGACGGTGGAAGATGTCCTGCGGGTCGCCAGGAAATATCTCACCCTCGATTCCTCTTCGATGGTTGTTGTCCGTCCGGCGAGACCCTAACATTATCCGGAGAAGCGGGAGGTGGCGCGTTACTGATGTATGCTCTCGAGAATAAACCCCCCGATCAAGCCGAAAAAGACGTTGGGTGCCCACGCGGCGATGAATGGGGGGAAGGTTCCGGCATGTCCTAAGGCAGCGGAGATAGCAAAGACAATCCAATAGATAAAGCCGATGACGATGCTGATTCCGACCCCCTGCGCGATTCCTCCGCCGCGGCCGTAGCTCGCCGCGAGTGCCAAGGGGCTTCCCATCAAGACCATGATGAGGGTCAAAAAGGGGAAAGAAAGCTTTTTATGGAGGTCAACGACGTAGCGGGTGGCATCGTACCCCTCCATCCTCAGCCGCTCGATATATTCCTGAAGCTCCAGGTAGGTCATCTGATTGGGGTTCTGCATTCCCTTTTTAAAATCTTCCGGCCTTTCGGGGATAGGGATTGCCTTCTCGTCGTATATTGTTGTGTCTATCTCACCTGAGGGGGAAAATTTCCTGATCGACACTTGAGTAAATATCCAGCCCTCTCCATCCCAGCGAGCCTCTTGCGCATCTGTGCGCTGGCGGAGGGTGAAGGCGTCGTCAAACTGGTAGATGGTTACCCCCTTGAGGGTATTGGTCTTCGGCTCGAAGAGGCGGATATTATAGATGACATTTTCACCGCGGTACCAGATCTTGTTAAGTTCGAAAAAGGCCCGTTCCTCTTCTTTCTTGATCTTGACGGACCACACATGCGCGGCCTTACGCGCGGCATAGGGGACAATGGTCTCGTTTAAGAGGAAGATAAAAACCGTAACCGAGGCGGCAAGGATCAAGAGGGGAAACATGATGCGATAGGCGCTCACCCCATGGGCCTTGAGGGCGACGACCTCGTTATTGCGTGCGAGGACCCCGAGGGTAATCAAGGCAGCCAGGAGAGTTGAGAACGGTAACGTCTGCGTCAGGAAGGGAGGGATTTGATAAAGGAAGTACTCCAAGATGAGGTAGAGGGGGGCCTTATAGACAATAATCGTATTAATCCGTTCGAAGAGTTCGATCACGAAAAAGATCATATAGAAGGAAGCCGACCACAGACAAAAGAGCTTTAAAAATTCTTTGGCGATGTAACGATTGATTATACTCATACCCCTCCATCCCCTCCGCGTATCCTTTACCTCATGCAGAGGCAGCAGGAGTTGCGTCGGCGCGTTCTCTACGCTTCGCGGGAAAACCTCTTCCATCTTTGTTTCAAAAAAGCTATCAGCTTATCAAACCAGGAAATAATATGCAAAGGAGACTCGCGCGCGGTCTTTACCAAGAGATATACCCCCAAACCACCTAAGAGGATGTTGGGGAACCATGCTGCCAAGGGGGGGGAGATGACGCCGCTCACTCCCAAATCCTTTCCGATACAGTAGAAGACATAATAGAAAAGGAAAATAACGGCACATAAGATAAAGCCCCAAGACCTCCCCGACTGCGTGCGTTGTACCCCGAGGGGAAGCCCCACCAGGCCGAAGATTAAGGCGCCAAAGGGGATGGCAAATTTAAAATGGAGTTCCACGAGCTGCGGGCGGACGTTTTCTCCCTGTTCCCGTCTTCTCTTGATCTTTTCGCGCAGGTCACCAATAGACATCTCCTTTTCCAACATCTTTACCTTTGCCCTTTTGCGCTCCTTTTCCATCTCATCCTTGAGCGATATGGTGAATTGATAGGCGTTGAAGTTGATAGTGCGATAGGTCTCCCCCTTCGCCTCCTGGCTGTGAATGCTTCCGTCGAAGAGGTGCAACACCAATTTTTGCTCTTTGGGGTCCGGGGCGAGAAATCCCTTACGTGCGATGATGGTATTGTTCGTCCGGGGATCTCTCTCATCATAGATCATAATCCCCTCTAATACTCGTTCCCCTGGCGATACCTTGTTCACATAGATGACCAGATCGCCAAAGGTAGCATTAAAAATACGTTCGTCCACATCGAGTTTCGCCGTGCTGCCGGCGACCCGAAACAGCGTCTCGCGGAAGTTTTGGCTTCCCCAGGGGACCGCAAAGAACACGAGAAAAAAGGTAAATAAAAAGGTGGCCAGCGAGAGGGCGATCACCGGCGGGCTCATCCGATACAGTCCTATCCCCGAGGTCTTCATGGCGATGATCTCGTTGTCGGCAGACAACCTTGTTAGGGCCGTGAGGATCCCGAGCAGCAAGGCCATGGGGGTGACAAAGACAAGAAAGGCCGGGATAAGGCACAAAAATAGTTGTATCGCGTATCCCACCGGAACGCCTTTCTCCACGACCATCTCGGTGATGCGAAAGAGTTTACTGACAAGGAAGATAAAGGTAAAAATTCCCATCCCGATTCCGAAGGGAACCATGATTTCCTTGAGGATATAACGGTCGATAATCTTGTTCATCCCTGGCTCTCAGCTGACTATCGTTTGATAGTTCTTGATCTTTTATAGTATATTCGATACCGGCTGTTTTTTCAAGGGAAGGTCTTTCAAATTTCCACTTGCAAAACAGAATATGTTATGTTAAAGCTCATTTTCATTAAACACGCCTCCCGATCGTTTGGGGGTGCCTGCATGGGTTCCAAACGAGCAGACGGGGGCGGAAGATAAAACCCAAAGGAGGTTCTATGGCCGTTGTTACCATGAAGGAGCTGTTGGAAGCGGGGGTGCATTTCGGTCACCAGACAAAACGCTGGAATCCCAAGATGAAACCGTACATCTTCGGGGCGCGAAACGGTATTTATATACTCGACCTGCAGCAGACCGTTAAGTACCTCGACGTTGCCTATGAATTTATCCGCGATACGGTCGCCCAGGGGAAAAAGATTCTTTTTGTCGGGACGAAAAAACAGGCCCAGGAGGCGATTTATGAAGAGGCCATGCGGTGCGGGATGTTTCACGTCAATCATCGGTGGTTGGGCGGTACCCTCACCAACTTTCAGACGATAAAGAAGAGCATTGATAAGCTCAAAGAACTGGAAAAGATGGAAGAGAAAGGAGATTTCCAACGGCTCCCGAAAAAAGAAGTGTTAGGGCTGCAAAAAAAAGGAGCAAAATTACGTAAATATCTCGGGGGCATTAAAGATATGGATCAGTTCCCCGGTGCACTTTTCATCGTTGACCCAAAACGCGAAAGGATAGCCGTGAGTGAGGCGAGAAAGTTGGGGGTTGCGACGGTTGCCATTGTGGATACCAATTGTGATCCTGATGAGGTGGATCATGTCATTCCGGGTAATGACGATGCCATCAGGGCCATCCGTCTCTTTGCCAGCAAGATGGCCGATGCGGTGATTGAGGGCAAGAGGCTCCGCGAGCAAAACATGCCGTCAGAGGAAGAGCCGGAAGTCTTGATGACGGCCTCCCCCGAGGAGGGAATTGCCGGGGAAGCCGATAAAGAAACAATGGAGGATGAAGAATAAAACCTTGAAGATAAGGAAGAACTTTAATCCTGGTAGAGAGGATGAGGAGATAAGGAACGATGGAGATATCTGCAGGCGCAATTAAGGAATTGAGGCAGAGAACGGGTGTGGGCTTGATGGATTGCAAGAAGGCACTCTCGGAGTGTGCGGGAAATATAGAAGAAGCAATTGATTTCCTGCGCAAGAAGGGGTTAGCCAAGGCAGCAAAAAGAGCAGGCAGAGAGACTACCGAAGGCATGATCACGTCGTATATACATCCCGGAAACAAGATAGGGGTTCTGGTTGACATAGACTGCGAGACGGATTTTGTTGCCAGGACAGAGGATTTTCAACGGCTGGCGAAAGAGGTTGCTATGCATATCGCGGCCATGAACCCGATCGCGGTCAGTCGGGAAGACGTCCCCCCTGCGGTTATTGAAAAGGAGAGGAGCATTTTCCGGGCTGAAGCGGAAGCGTCGGGTAAGCCGGAAAAAGTGCTTGAGAAGATCGTAGAAGGGAAGATCGAGAAGTTCTTTGCGGAACAGTGTCTCATGGAACAGCCCTATATCAAGGATCCCGATATCACGGTAAAAGATTTTATTTCCGATATCGTGGCTAAGTTGGGTGAGAATGTCATCGTGCGACGCTTCACCAGGTATCAATTGGGTGAGACCTGCGGCGCAGACGAGAATTGATTCTTCGGTGTGACTTCGGCCATCTCTCATGAGTAAACAGCCGGCGTATAAGCGGATACTGATCAAACTGAGTGGTGAGGTAATGGCAGGAGAGGGGGGGGTCGGGATAGAGCCGGCGGCCTTAGAAGAGTTGGCCGAAGAATTAGCAGATCTGAAGACATTGGAGGTTGAGATTGCCGTGGTCGTCGGCGGAGGAAATCTTATTCGCGGGACACAGGCAGACCGCTATAACATAGACCGGGTGACGGCGGATTACGTGGGGATGTTGACCACCATCATTAATGGTCTAGCGCTAGGGGATGCGTTGGAAAAGAAGGGTGTTGCGACCTCGGTGCAGTCCGCCGTGTCTGTCGGTGAGTTTGTATCGCCCTATGTGAGGAGTGACACCCTGCGGGATCTGCGGGTGGGGAAGGTGGTTATCTTTGTGGGGGGGACGGGTAATCCCTTTTTCTCCACGGACACCACAGCCGCCCTGCGCGCCCTGGAGATCGGAGCGGAGATTATCATAAAGGCCACCAAAGTGGATGGGGTATATGACGCCGACCCTGTAACACATCCGGGAGCGGTGAAATTTGATACCATATCGTATGCGGAGGTATTGCAGAGGAGGTTGCAGGTCATGGATGCAACTGCCATCACGCTCTGTATGGAGCATCGACTCCCGCTCGTGGTCTTTGATATCGGGGCCAAGGGAGCTATGCGGCGCATAATCCTGGGAGAGAAAAAAGGGACATTGATTCATTAGAGGATTGTATGGAAGCACCGATCATCAAAGAATGTGAAGCGCGGATGAAGAAAGGGATCGCTGCCTTACAAAAAGAGCTCGGGAAGGTACGCACGGGCAGGGCCTCGTTGACCCTTTTGGATGACATTAAGGTGGATTACTATGGGACGCCGACGCCCCTGAACCAAGCGGCTTCCCTCTCGGTCCCTGAGAGCAGGGTCATCGTTATTCAACCATGGGATAGTTCCCTCATTGGTGAGATAGAAAAGGCGATCCTTAAATCTGAATTAGGGATGACGCCGGCCAACGACGGCAAGGTCATCCGTATCACTATTCCGAGGCTGACAGAGGAGCGCAGAAAAGAGCTGGTGAAACTCATTAAGAAGATGGGGGAGAACAGCAAGATCAGCATCCGTAATATGAGAAGAGAAACCATCGAGGAACTGAGGTCCAAGGAGAAAGGGAAGCAAATTTCAGAGGATGAGATGCATCAATGGCAGAACCAGGTGCAAAAAGTGACGGATCAGTTCATCGAGGAGATCGATAAGGTCATAGCGACGAAAGAAAAAGAAATTATGGAGATTTAGCTTAAGGAGGTGAGAGGCGTGGCTTATGAGATTAGTGATGAGTGCGTTGCGTGCGGAACCTGCGCGGAGGAGTGTCCCGCAAACGCTATTGAGGAAGGCGAGGAAAAATACGCGATCAATCAGGGTGAATGTACCGAGTGTGGGACCTGCATGGAGGTCTGTCCGGTGGATGCAGTTGTTGAAAAATAGGTCAGGTAAGGGGGGAGCAGAATGATTTCTGCTCCCTTATCCTTTTATTCTTAGATCAATCCCCCAATTGTTGTAAATCTCCCTTACATGGGTTACAGTTATTATGCGAGCAAATGCGAGCAACGGGGGAGTGATATACCTGCTCGGACGCCATGACAGGACAGTGCCAGGAATATGGAACGACTTGATCCGGCAAAGATACCCCGTCATATAGCCATAATTATGGATGGCAACGGACGGTGGGCACAGAAAAAACGACTGTCGAGGATAGAGGGGCACAAGGCCGGACTCGATGCGGCTCGGGGGGTGGTGGAGGCATGTGATGAACTCGGGGTCAAAATCCTTACGCTCTATGCCTTTTCCAAGGAGAATTGGCGCCGCCCGCGCAAAGAGGTGAGCGAGTTGATGGGGCTCCTCCACGCGAAGCTGAAAAAGGAGCGTGAGGAATTGCTCAAGAGAAACATCCGCGTCAACATCATCGGAGATCTAGACGATCTACCCGGCCCCATTCGTAGTACCCTCAAAAAGCTAGTTGAAGTGAGCAGGGCAAAGAATGGCCTTCTTGTCAACCTGGCCCTAAGCTATGGGGGGCGTTCGGAGATCGTTGCCGGCGTTAAGAAGATCGTCGCCGACGTAGCGGCGGGGCAAATCACCGCAACTGATATTACCCCCGAAATTTTTTCGCGGTATCTCTTTACCCGTGACATACCGGATCCCGATCTATTGATACGTACCAGCGGCGAGTTACGCATCAGCAATTTCCTCCTCTGGCAAATTGCCTATACGGAACTATATTTTACCGCAACCCTCTGGCCCGACTTCGGCAAGGAGGAATTGATACAGGCATGTCTTTCATTTCAGAACCGGGAGAGGCGTTTCGGGCGTACCGTGGCACAAATGCAAGAAGGAGACGCAGCTCAGTAACAAGTGAGCCACATAAATTACAATGAAAGGTATCGCTATGGTTAAGAGATTTTGTACCGCCTTGATTATCATTCCTTTGGTGGCGCTCGCGTTGCGTTTTGGACCGCCCTATACCATCTTTATCATGGTAGCGATCACGGTCGTCTTGGGCATGCATGAATTTTATTCTATGACGCTGCCCAGAGATTGGGCTCAGGGTAAGGTCAGCGGCATTGTCCTCGGCGTCATCCTCTGCGGGCTCTCTCAGTGGGCAACCGCATCCACGATCATGTTGTTTTTGGCGGCAGTCGTTATTAGCTTTTTTTTCGGCTATACTTTTTTACCACGGGAGCTTTCCTCACTGCCGAATCGTATGGGGATCGTCCTCTTTGGTATTCTCTACATCCCCTTCCTGCTGTCGTACCTCATCCTCATCAACAAATTGCCCCAGGGGGTCTTGTGGATATTCCTGCTCTTTGCCACGGTGTGGGTAGGGGATACCTTTGCCTTTCTCATCGGCTCCTGGTGGGGGAGACATAAACTGAGTCCCCTGATCAGCCCGCATAAGACCATCGAGGGCTTTTTCGCCTGTTTTGTGGGGGCCATCCTCACCGTTTTTGCCTGCCGGGCCTTTTTTCTCCCGACGATACCTACCCTGGATGCCCTGCTGGTCGCCGTGGGGATTGCCCTGTTCGGCCAATGGGGGGACCTCTCGGAGTCGATGATCAAGCGCGGGGCAAAGGTGAAGGACTCGGGGACCTTGATCCCCGGGCATGGAGGGATGCTTGACCGGTTAGACAGCTTCTTTTTCTCCACCCCCTTCTTGTATTATTTCCTGCTCTACAGGTTGTCTATCGGCGCACCATGAAACAATTAGCTATTTTAGGATCAACGGGGTCCATCGGGGTCAATACCTTGGAGGTGGTAAAACAATTCCGGGAGGAATTTGAGGTATGCTCCTTGGCGGCCGCGGGGAAGAATCTGGCCTTGTTGCGCGAGCAAATCAAGGAGTTTAGACCCCGTCTCGTTGCCGTCCGCGATCACGAGCGCGCCCACGCCCTCCGGGAGGCCCTTGCCGGAGAGCGCATTGAGGTGGTCTCTGGGGTGGAGGGACTTATCCAGGCGGCCACCGTTGCCGGCGTCGAGTTGGTAGTTTTGTCCGTGGTAGGGGCGATAGGGATCCATCCGTTGCTCGCCGCCATCGAGGCGGGGACAAATGTCGCCCTGGCGAATAAGGAAGCAATCGTGACGGCCGGTGAGATCGTGATGAAAAAGGCGCAGGCAAACGGGGTCGCGATCTTGCCCATCGATAGCGAGCACAGCGCGATTTTTCAGGCACTGGGCGGCAGGTTGACAGGGGAGGGGATCAAGCGCATCGTCTTAACTGCCTCGGGCGGGCCCTTCTATACCGTGCCGGTCGAGGCCCTTATCAAGGTAAGTCCCCAGCAGGCCATTGCCCATCCCGTATGGGCAATGGGGCCCAAGATCTCCGTGGATTCGGCGACGATGATGAATAAGGGGCTGGAGGTGATCGAGGCACACTGGCTCTTCCATGTCCCTTCCGAACGGATTGAGGTCGCCATTCATCCCCAGGGGGTGGTCCATTCCCTGGTGGAGTACGTGGATGGTTCCCTCATTGCCCAGCTCAGCATCCCGGACATGCGGATACCTATTTCTTATGCCCTTGCCTATCCCAAGCGGCTGGCGATGGAGCTGCCTGCACTTGACTTGGCTCAATTGAATCATCTTACCTTTGATCCTCCCGATGAGGGGAAATTCCCCTGCCTGCGGCTGGCCTATGAAGCCCTTGCCCACGGAGGCACGATGCCGGCGGTGCTCAACGCCGCCAACGAGGCGGCGGTAGGGGCCTTTCTCCAGGGGCAGATCAGTTTTAATCAGATTCCACAGGTGGTCGCTTCTACCATGGACGATCACCGCCCGAGCACGCTGGAAGGTGTAGAAGACGCCCTGGCGGCGGAACAATGGGCCAAGGGGCGGGCCTTAGACGTTATACGAGAGGTATCGCAATGATATATATCGTAGCTTTTTTCGGTGTTTTGGGGGTTTTGGTTTTCGTACATGAGTTCGGGCATTTTATCGTCGCCAAATTAGTCGGGGTAAAGGTGTTAAAATTTTCCCTGGGATTCGGACCTCGACTTATTGGCAAACAGATCGGTGAGACTGAATATGTGATATCCGCCATTCCCTTGGGTGGCTATGTGAAACCTTTGGGAGAGAGTTCTCGGGATAAGGTTGGCGCCCGCGAACGGAGCAGGTCCTTCCTCCACCAAAGCATACCGAGGCGGATGGCTATTGTTGCGGCTGGTCCTGTCGCCAATTTTCTCTTAGCAGTCTTTGTCTTCTCGCTGGTGTTCACGATCGGCGTGCCACAGCTGATGCCGGTGATCGGGGAAGTGGCAGCGGGGTACCCGGCCCAGGCAGCAGGGATAAAAACGGGTGATCGCATCCTCCGGGTTAATGCGGTAAAGATCAACCAATGGGTCGATCTGCCGGAGGTTATTGCCAAGAGCGAGGGGAAGGAACTCCAACTCACGGTCAAGCGAGGGGAAGCGCTTATCCTGGTACGCGTCGTTCCCCGTCCCGTTGTCGCTAAAAACATCTTTGGAGAAGAGGTCAAGACCTATCAAATTGGGATAACTCCATCCGGTGAGTTTGTCAAAAAACAGGAGCCGGCATACAAGGCCGTCGGCATGGGAGTTTCCCAGGGCTGGTTTTTTGTCAAGTTGACGATTGTCAGCATCGTTAAGGTAATCAAGGGGGTTGTTCCCGCCAAACAGGCCTTTGGAGGGCCTGTCCTCATCGCCCAAATAGCCGGCAAACAGGCCCAAGAGGGTTTACTCAATCTCGTCTTTTTTACGGCGGTCTTAAGCGTTAACCTCTGCGTCTTAAATCTCTTTCCCATCCCTATCCTTGATGGCGGCCATCTCCTCTTTCTCGGTGTGGAATCAATCATCGGGAGGCCGCTGAGCGTCAAAAAGATGGAGGTGGCGCAACAGATCGGCTTGATCCTTATCCTTCTTCTTATGGCCTTGGCCTTTTACAACGACATCATGCGCCTCATTCCCCCGGGTGCCCGTTGATGAGGGTCTTGGGGGTTGATACCGCAACCACGGGCGGGGGTATCGGGATTATCGATGATGAAAAGGTCTTGGCCGAATATGCCTTTGACGCAGGAGATGCCCCCTCTGCCAGATTAATCCCGGCCATCAAGACCGTCCTGGATCAAGCCCGGCTCGATCTGGCGGCATTAGACGCGATCGCCGTCTCCCTGGGACCCGGTTCCTTTACCGGGGTGAGGGTCGGGTTGAGTGCCGTCAAAGGGTTGAGCCTGGCAGGGGGGATGGCCGTGGTCGGGATCCCTACCTTGGACGCCCTTGCTTCTCAGCTTCACCCAACGCCGTCTCTCATATGCCCCCTTATAGATGCCCGTAAGGGTGAGGTCTATGCCGCCTTATACAAACAGCGTGAGGGCGGGGGCCTTGAGCGATTGACACCGTATCAAGTCCTTTCCCCCGCGGCCCTGCTCTCCCAGCTCACCTCCCACGCAACAGTATTTGTGGGTGACGGGGTAGAGGTCTACGGTGATTTTATCAAAGGGCATTTAGGAGAGCGGGCCTTGTTTGCCCCACCTGAGCTGAGGTTTCTCAAGGGGCAGACGGTGGCAACGCTCGGACGTAAACGAATCAAACAGGGTGAACAGGAT
>MGQT01000111.1:0-1877 GCA_001797935.1 Deltaproteobacteria bacterium RBG_16_54_18
TGATGGCATCGGCGTAGGGATGGCGCAAGGCAAGCGGCAAGGTCCACGAATGACCCAGCATCTCAAGCCGCGCCGGGCGCAAGGATTCACGCAGTACCGTGACGGCAGGGAGGGCGAGGATAAGATCACCCACGGCCCCCTGATGCACGACGAGGAGCCTGCTGCCTTGCAACTTGAGCAGTTCATCTGCCCCCATACTGCCTCAATTTCTTTCCCCCCGTTTAGGTGAAAAAATTATAGATAACCCCTTGCTAGATGTCAATGAAGAGAAGGGCGATTGTCGGATGGCTTTGTTCCCTGTTCTGTCTTGATGATCACCTTTTTTGATCGAGGGCTCCTGCTACCGGTAGTGGTTGCCCCTGACTCTGCTACAAACGTCCTATAATAGATCATTTATGTAAATTATTTTTACGTTTAAATCTCCACAAAAAATGTGGAAAACGTGTGGATTTAACCCCTTCTTTCTCCAGACGAGCGTCTATTCTAAACGTTGTTTCCATATTGCCTAAATATTAGGCAGTGCAAATCAACACGCTCAGATAAAAAAATCTTTTAAAAACAAATATTTAAATCTCCTGCTCCTTTTTCGTTTGCATGAAATTTTGCATGCTCTCGTTAATACGAGGACTCGATTTTGTTTCTCAGATAAAGAAAAATTGTCATTTTTAAATTTTCAATTCATATTAAATTTAATGACATATTTGTGTTGTTCCCTCTTATCTCACACTCTTGACTTTGCTGCGATAGGGCCTACCTTCCTTGACTATCACCATAAAATTTGTTATTTTGTTTCAGAAGTTAGCACAGAAGGAGGCCCCATGGCGAAGGCGAACGAGAAGACAAAGGCGTTGGAAGAAAAGGTAAAGCTCGCGGGTAAGCTCGTATGGGACCGGTATGATGAGGCGCAGGTAAAAGCTGCGTATGCCTTTGCAGAGGGATATAAGGCGTTTATGAATGAGGCCAAGACCGAGCGCGAGGCAGTAGGGAAGATCGTTGCGTCCGCCGAGCAGGCGGGTTTCCGTGCCCAGGGCAATGGTAAGGGCAAGCGGATATATCAGATCAATAAGATAAAGAGCGTCGGGCTTGCCCAGATGGGGACGCGATTGCCGGCAGAGGGGATGCGGATCATCGTCTCACACATCGACTCTCCGCGGCTCGACCTCAAACAAAACCCCCTGTACGAAGAGCTCGATATGGTAATGCTCAGGACCCACTACTACGGAGGGATCAAAAAATACCAGTGGGTGGCGCAGCCGCTTGCCCTGCACGGGGTGATTGTCACGGCCGGAGGGAAGACAGTCCAGGTCAAGATAGGGGAGCGCGAGGACGAGCCCGTATTTACCATCTGTGACCTCTTGCCTCATCTTTCCCGCAAGGCCCAGGAAGAAAAAAAGCTCAAGGAGGCCATCGAGGCGGAAAAGATGACCATCCTCGCGGGACACCTCCCCTTTGCCGACCAGGAGGCCAAAGACCGGGTAAAGCTGAGAGTCTTGGAATATCTGCACGAGGAGTACGGTATTGTGGAGGAGGATCTCTTGAGCGCCGAGCTCGAACTGGTACCTGCCAGTAAGGCGCGGGATGTGGGGTTCGATCGCGCCTTTGTGGCTGCCTACGGACAGGATGACCGTCTCTGCGCCTACACCTCCCTCAAGGCGATGGAGGAGGTGGTCGACCCTTCCTATACCACCGTGGCCCTCTTCCTCGACAAAGAAGAGATCGGCAGCGAAGGGAACACCGGCGCCAAGTCGCACTTCTTGGAGCTCTTTATCGCGGATATCTTGCGCAACGCCGGCACCGAGCCGAGCGAGGCCCTGATCAAGAAAGTGCTCTATTGCTCCAAGGCGATCTCCGCCGATGGGACGGCGGGAATAGATCCC
>MGQT01000111.1:1883-5743 GCA_001797935.1 Deltaproteobacteria bacterium RBG_16_54_18
AAAGACGTCCATGAGGCCCAGAACAACGCCAAGATGGGTTACGGGGTGTGCCTGAGCAAATTCACCGGCACCGGAGGGAAATACTCCTCCAGCGAAGCGAGCGCCGAATACGTGGGAGAGATCAGGGCATTATTCAACCGTGAGGGTATCATCTGGCAGATGGGGGAACTCGGCAAGGTCGATGAGGGGGGAGGCGGGACGGTGGCCAAGTACCTGGCCCTCTACGGCATGGATGTCATAGACTGCGGCGCACCGCTGCTCAGCATGCATTCACCCTTTGAAGTGGCCAGCAAAGGAGATATCTATGAGACCTTTCGGGCCTACCGGGTCTTCCTCGCGGAGAAATAAGTGCGCTCACATCGAGAAAAGATAAAGGAGCGAGAAGAACTACGGCATATTGCCGCCGGGTTGGTACGAGCGGGTAAGCGCATCGTCTTTACCAATGGTTGTTTTGATATCCTGCACCAGGGGCACGTCCTCTATCTCGAAGAGGCCCGCGCGAAGGGGGATTGCCTGATCGTCGGGGTGAATACCGACGCCTCGGTACGGCAAATCAAGGGGGACAAAAAACCTATTGTCTCGCAAGAGGGCAGGATGATCGTCCTGGCGGCCCTGGAGGCCGTGGATTATGTCGTACCCTTTGATGAGCCGGATCCCCTTGCCCTGATCGCGTACCTGCGCCCCCATATCCTCGTCAAGGGGGGGGATTGGGACCCGCGACAGGTGGTGGGGAGGGACCTGGTGGAAGAGACGATCATCATCCCCTACGTCGAGGGACATTCGACCACGGGTATCGTCGAGACCATCCGGCAACGGTTTTCGTCATAGCGCCGTCGCCGTTGCTGATCGTGAAAATACCGCGATACGGTTGATACTGTCCTGCGAGGGAGAAAATGCTGGTCTACAAGGTGGTGGAGTCGAGCGTGGTAACCGATGAGGCCTTAGAGCGGATCATCAACAAAGGGGTCGCGCAGGGGTGGACGTTCGACAGCATCCAATTTGTTATGCGGGAGGCCTCTAAAAGACCGGCGATGGCCTTTGTCCTTTTTGCCCGCGAGGAATCCGATCTCTGCCCTGAAGATCGCGACGTTGCCTAGGAGATTATTCATAGGCCGTTTGCACTCCGCCGTTTTGTCCCCTGGCCTCTTGATACCATGCCGGCAAGTGGTGTCTTTCCAAAAGCATAAATAAGGGAGAATTACGCCTGACCAGTTCATAGACGGCAGTTGCCTGATGCAGCGAAAAACCCTTGAATATCAATTCCCCCACGTAACGGAAGAGATCAAATTGTAGCTGTTCGTCAACCCGCTCAACGCAGATGGTAAGCCCCAGCTCGTCAGCGGGGAAAAAGAAACGCCGTTGAATATCCTGATGCAAGGTGGAGATTTTTACGGTCTTTTCAAAATGGTACGTATGGGGGCTTACTTCCTTCAGATAGGCCTGCAGTGCATCGCCGCTGATTGCCTCCCCGAGGTTATAAATATCGTTAAAATAATTGATGATCTCCCAACCGTCATCTCCCGCACCTCGCATCCCCTTTTCGATATCGCGCAGGAAGTGCGATGAAATGGTTTCCATCATAACCCGCGCGGTATCCTTGTCCCTATTTTGGAGGGCCTTTTGAATCGTGCCGCTCAAGTCAGACCGGAGAGAGAGTCCGTAGCTTCTGTCGATAAATACGGAGAAGGGATATGCCAGGGAAGGATTTCCCCGGGCCTTGCGTGAATTCCGCAGCAGCACATCCAGCTTGTTCTTGATGTCGGGATTTCTACCGGTTCCCCTGGCTGCCTCATTGAGTTTTTCGGCAATGGCAACGCTCATCTTCCCCCAAAACGGGTCTTCGAAGGAGATGGTCTCTGCGGCATCGCCATACGAAATAAACAGGCCATATTCTATCCCGGCGTCCCCTCCCGAAGCGATCTCCATCTCATATGCCCGGTTGAGATCAGATTCCTTGTCATACGATGCCTTAAGAAGCTGCCGCAATCGCTCCAATTCTTCACGTTCTTCGGTACAGACCGAGCGGTAGATGGCATTGAGGTCATCTTCTCCGAAGCAGCCGACGCTTTCCGTCAATTCTCTTTTTTGTTCATTGATCCCCTCTTGTAAACCCAATACATTTTCGTGAAAATCGACAAGGGTTTTCTTTCTGTCGACATTTTCCTCCTGGGCGATCAGATTGGGAAGATCCTTAATCTGTTGTTGATACTCGAGGAACTTGACATTAAATTCTTCTTCCTGAATTTGTATGAGGTGGACGGGATTGAGAAATTCTTTGAGCTTGAGCTGCTGCTCGATTCCCCGAATGCTCTCCTCGATGTCGGTACGCTCCCGTATGATGGACTTACGCTCTTGCTGATACCGTTCGCCTATGGCCCGCGTTTCATCGCGCTCACCGAATATCCCTTCCTGCTCCTTGATGTGCTCGGTGTACCGGGCGAAGATCTCGCGTATCTCACGGGCAAGAGAGACAAGAGGCTTTATCCTTCCCGAGAATGAGATGGCGTCACCCACGAGGTTATTCAACCGGACGCCCGAGTCCGTATAGTAGTTCTTGGAAACATCGAGGACGGGGAGAAAAAATTTCTTGAGCATAAAATCGACAGTAATGATCTCTTTTGACCTGGACATCCGCTGTGTAAAGCCACGCAGATCCATAAAGAGGTGTCCCTCTTTCTTTACCTTGAGATCCCGTATTAAAGGTTTTGTATCGACGGCAAGGCGATAGATTCGACCCTTCTCATATTCATCCTCGAGCTCGATCTTTTTTTTCAAGACCTCTCGATCGTCAAGATACGTGAGAGATTCTTCTACGTAGCCGCTCCAGAGGTCGTCGAGGTGATAGAGGAGGAACCCTTCTATGACATCCTGTATATGCCCTTCTTCGCTGGAGCTGAAGAAGAGCCTCTTCATGGTGTTCCCCCTTTTTTGAGACTTAAAAGCATTTTCGATACCGATTGCCCGCTGCATCTGCTCTTTATCAACGGCACGCGATGTGTCGGCGATGAGGCTGCTGAGGTCTTCTTCGAATTTTTTCCCTACCTCGTCACTGGCAAGGGCGCTTTCTATCACCTTGTTCATCTGAAAGAGATTGAAGAGCCAGATATTTTTCCCCCCCCGGTAATCTTCGTAGTCTTTCAGATAGTTAAAAACCGCTTCGCGAATTTTATTGTATGACCAAAGTTCGGCGATTTTTTCCTTCACCCCCTTGCTCTTTTTTGCACGCGATACCAGCGATTTCAATGTTTCTTCAAGGTTATTCGTGCGCAGGTCAATTTTATGCATAAGAGTCTGCAGGAGTTCGAATCCCTCTTGGTCGAGGTGGTAAGGATTCAAGTCATTTTTAAAGAGGGTAGGGCGTATGGCTACGAAGATGAGAGGATTGGTACTCCCCTTGATGCGATGCTCTGTTCTGGAGACGTCAACGGAAAGATCTTTGTAGCGAATCTCGTTAAAGACATTTTCCTGGATTACCTGCAACATGGAATAGAGCATCTGCCCGACGGCCTGTTCCAAGCGCTCATATGAGAATCCCTTGATATTCACTTCCTTGAGGACCTTCTTAGCCTTTTTGAGATAGGCCACGAGACAGAGATGGGTCAGGTAAGCAATATCGGTCTCCTCGCCGTGCCGTATCTCTTCTTCTATCGCCTTCAGATAGAGCCTCTTGAGCGTTGAGATCAGCCTGCCGGGCTCCTTATACTGCAGAAACCAGGCTTCCACGATGCCGGCGTCGAGGTATGGATTGTGATAGATGGCATCTTCTGCAATACGCTTCTCCAACGGACGTGCATTGAGATCGCGGATGCAGAGGTAACGCTCCATGATATCTTTCGGCTGCCTCTGGACGATCAAAGGCA
>MGQT01000112.1 GCA_001797935.1 Deltaproteobacteria bacterium RBG_16_54_18
TCCCCCTCGGGCTCTTCGGAGATGTCTATGAGGTGCGCGAGGAGTTGGGTCCTCTCGATATGGCGCAAAAACCGGCTCCCCAGCCCTTGCCCCTGATGTGCCCCGGCGATCAGCCCCGGGATGTCGGCCATGACAAAGGTCTTGTGCTCCCCATACGAGACCACGCCGAGGTTGGGGATAAGGGTGGTAAAGGGGTAATCCGCTATCTTGGGGCGGGCGGCGGATACGCGGCTCAAGAGCGTGGATTTTCCTACGTTGGGGCGCCCCACGAGACCGACATCGGCTAGGAGCTTGAGTTCGAGCTGCAACTGCCGTTGCTCCCCTTCCTCGCCGGGCTGTGCAAAACGGGGGGCCTGACGGGTTGCCGTGGTAAACCAGGCATTCCCTTTGCCGCCGCGTCCCCCCTTGGCCGCAATATACTGGTCTGTTGCCCTTACCAGGTCCTTGAGCACCTCCTTGGTCTCCGCGTCCTTTATCACGGTGCCGACGGGCACCGGGATAATAAGCGTCTCGGCGCTCTTGCCCGTTTTATTCTGCCCCTGCCCGTGTCCTCCGTTGTCTGCTCGATAGTTTTTTTGATATCGCAAGTCCAACAGGGTAGAGAGCCCCTCCTGGGCGACCACGATGACGTCACCCCCCATGCCGCCGTCGCCGCCGTTCGGCCCCCCCCGGGGGACAAACTTCTCACGACGGAAGCTCACGCATCCCCTTCCCCCGTGACCCGCTTTGACAGAAATGGTGGTTTCGTCGATAAATTGCATGGCAGCACCCCACAGCTGGGGCTTTTAAGCGTACGTGAACAAATGGGAAAACGAAGTAAGGAAATGCTATGAGGCTGGGGCATCGAGCGGGTAGACGCTGACCTTCTTCTTCTCTTTACCCACCGATTTATACTGTACCACGCCGTCGATCTTGGCGAAGATGGTGTGGTCGCGGCCAAGCCCCACGTTGTCACCGGGGAAGATCCGCGTCCCCCGCTGTCGCACCAAGATGCTACCTGCCGTAACTGCCTGACCGCCGAACCGCTTTACGCCCAGCCGCTGGCCGGCGCTATCCCTTCCGTTTCGGGAGCTTCCTCCCGCCTTTTTGTGGGCCACTTTTCCCTCCTCCTTGCGCTGCAGTGATATCCTTGATCTCTACCCAGCTATAGTCCTGCCGATGCCCTTGTTTCAGCCGGTAGTTCTTTCTGCGCTTATACTTGAAGATGACGATCTTTTTCCCCCGCCGCTGCGAGGCGATGGTGCCGACGACCTTCATCCCGGCCACCGTGGGGTTGCCCACCTGGAGGCCGTTATCGTCCTTGATCAAGAGGACCTGGTCTAACTCGATGGTGTCCCCTACCGCGCCGCCCAACCGCTCGACCCGGATGACGTCCCCTTTGCTGACCTTATATTGCTTCCCGCCTGTCTCTACAACCGCATACATACGCCTAGTAACCTCCCCTTATATTTACCGCAAAAAGCCGGTACCCTCCACTTGATTATATTGTACCAGAAAAGAAAGGAAATTGTAAATTTAAAGTAATACGGCAGAATTGTCAAGAAAGAATTTGACAAATTCGGGTTTATACATGACGGGTGGCCATACCGATGAGACTCTGTTCAGGTGCCGAAGCGATTTACTTCATAATGCCTCCTCTCTTTCTTCCAAAACCTGCGACGTCTGTGCCGAGTGTCCTCGTCCCCCGGGGGAAAAGATGGTCTCCTAGGGGAAAAATGGGCCATAGACGAGAACCTTGGGCGCCATGTCCATATCACGGTAACCGGATAAAACTAAAACAGAGAGTGATATCCATGACGACTCTATTTAAAATGGCGAGATTAAAAAGGCACCATGAGGCTTTTATTTTCCCTTGACTTCATTCGCCCAAAGGTGTAAAAAGAAGCTGTATTTTTTGAGCAATAAAGCAGGTGCAGCGGAGGAAAAAACGTGCGCTTTGTCACGATAATAGGAATATTGTTCTTTGCGGGGATATGCTATTCTCCCGCGTTTGCCGATATATTTCTCTATGTGGATAAAGAAGGGGTAATGCACTTCTCCAACGCCCCGACCCAGGGACGTTACCGCGTCTATATGCGGGAGTCTTCCGGCCTGTCGACTCCCATAGTGGCGAGCTATAAGCCCGACACGGACAAATACGATCCTTTCATCACCCAGTCCTGCCGCCTGCACGGGGTCGATTTTGCCCTGGTCAAGGCCGTCATAAGGGCAGAATCGTCCTTTGATCCTTACGCCATCTCCATTAAGGGGGCGGAAGGCTTGATGCAGCTCATGCCGGAGACCTCAAAACGGCTCAACGTCGCCAACCCCTTTAATCCTCAGGAAAACATCGCCGGCGGCGTGCAGTACCTGAAATATCTCTTGGATCGTTTTAATGCCGACCTTAAGCTTTGCTTGGCCGCGTATAACGCCGGAGAGACCACGGTCGCGCAGATCAAGGGGATCCCCAACTATCGAGAGACGAAAAACTATATCGCTGAAGTCCTCCGCTACTATCAGGAATATAAAAAGAAATCATCCCAGAATAGACTTGCGGAACAATGACGGCGCGGACGGAAGAATTCTGGACCCTCGCGAACTACCTCACCCTCTTCCGCATAGCGGCCATACCTCTTGTTGCGGTCTTGCTCCTGTTCTATCCCGGAAAATGGCCGAGCTTTGCCGCGGCACTTATTTTTTTTCTCGGGGGCGTCAGCGACGTGCTTGACGGTTACCTTGCCCGCCGGAGGAACACGGTCAGCAACATGGGCAAGCTCCTCGACCCCCTGGCGGACAAGCTGCTGGTCGGAACCTCATTGATCCTGCTGATACCCCTCGGATATGTCAGCGCGTGGATTGTGGCCGTGATCCTCGGCCGGGAATTGGCGGTAACCACCCTCCGGGGGGTTGCCGGAGCGCAGGGGATAATCATCGCGGCCAATTTCCTGGGGAAGATGAAGACCATCGCCCAACTGGCCGCCACGAACCTCCTTATCCTGCACTATCCCTTTTTCTCCATACCCATCCATGAGCTCGGGACATTCCTGCTCTGGACCGCGCTGGTACTGACCATTTGGTCCGGCGCCGATTACTTCATTCGGTATCTCAAAAATTCTTAGGGTTCGATCCTCGGGTCCAAGGCATCCCGCAATCCTTCCCCCAGGAGGTTGTACCCCAGCACGGTCAGCAAGATCGCCAATCCCGGATAGAGCGAGAGCCAGTAGGCAATCTCGATATTGTCCTTGCCCGCGGTGAGGATATTGCCCCAACTCGGGGTAGGCGGTTGCACACCGATCCCCAAAAAACTAAGGGCCGACTCCGTGAGGATGGCCGCGCCGATACCCAATATCGCCGAGACAAAGACCGGTGCCAGGGCATTGGGAAGGATATGGCGGAAGATGATCCGCAGATCGCGCGCCCCCGCGGCCCGGGCCGCTACGACAAATTCGCGCTGTTTCAGGGAGAGAAATTCCGCCCTTACCAGCCGGGCCACCCCCATCCAGCTGGTGAGGCCGATGACGATCATGATATTCCAGATGCTCGGCTCCAAGAGGGCAATGACCGCCAAGATGAGAAAAAAGGTGGGGAAGCAGAGCATGATGTCCACAAACCGCATCAGCACGCTGTCCACCGCCCGCCCGTAGTAACCCGCAAGGGCCCCCAGGGTCATGCCGATGCAGATCGTGATCCCGACTGCCACGAAACCGACGAGCAGGGAGATCCTCCCCCCCCAGATGACCCGGCTCAACACGTCCCTGCCGAGCTGATCGGTACCCAACGGGTGCGCCCAACTCGGCGGGCTGAGGACCGCATCGACATTGATAAAGCCGGGGTCATAGGGGGCAATGATCGGCGCGAAAAGGGCGGAGATACAGAGCGTGCAGACCACGATCCCCCCTCCCATGGCGAGGTGGTTCCTTTTGAACTTGTACCAGAACAGCGCCCCGAGCGACCATGTCTTCATCGCTCCACCCTGATACGCGGATCCGCCAGGGCATAGGCAACATCCGCCGCGAGGTTCCCGAGAAGGGTCAGCACCGCCACGATCAAGAGCATCCCCATGATCAGGGGATAGTCCCGGGCCATGACGCTATAGAAAAAGAGCTGCCCGACCCCGGGGATGGAGAAGATCGTCTCAAAGATGACGCTCCCCCCGATGAGGCTGGGGACCGAGAGCCCCATGAGGGTGATAAAGGGCAACAGGGCATTGCGCAAGGCATGCCGGTAGATCACCGCGCGCTCGGAAAGCCCCTTGGCCCGGGCCGTCGTGATGTAGTCCTGACGGATCACCTCCAGCATGGAAGAGCGCATGTACCGCGATAGCCCCGCCAGCCCTCCGAAGGCCGACACCAGCACCGGCAGAAAGAGATGCCTTCCGATGTCGAAGACCTTCCCCGCCGGGGAAAGGGCCTCATACCCCACGAGGGACCTCATCCCCGATATGGGGAGGATACTTAATTGTACCCCGAAGAGGATCATCAAGAGCAAGGCAAGCCAGAAGGTGGGGGTGGCATAGCCGATAAAGACGAAGACGGTGCTCACCTGCTCCCCCCACGACCCCTGCCGTGTAGCCGCATGGACCCCGAGGGGTATCGCCGCCGCCACGATCAAGAGCAGCGAGAGGACATTGATGAGCAGGGTAATGGGGATCCGCTCGAAGATCTTCGCCGCCACCGGCCTGCCGTCCGGTGAAAACGAGGTGCCCAGGTCGAGGCGGGCGACCTTCTGTAGCCACAGGACGTACTGAATATATAAGGGTTTATCGAGATTATAGTAGGCCCGCAGCCGCTCCCGCACTTCCTTGGTGACCTTGGGATTAAACTCGGCCTGCATGCCGATGGGCTCACCCGGGGTCAGATGGATGACGGCAAAGGCAATCATCGTAATTCCCCACAGGAGCGGTATCATCATGAGAAGGCGTTTAATAAGGTATCGTACCATGCCCCTGTTCCAGTGTTCATATGTAACGCGGTTCTCGCGGCGCGTCAAGTGCCGCCGCGGAAAGAGCGACGGGAGGGAGAAAGTAAAAGGAGCCACGATGGCAATTGAGATCCTTGCCACTATTTTTTTAGCAAAGTCGGGAGGTAAGACCAGTCCGCCATTCTCGTGTTTGCTGCCGAGAGGAGGGGCTTATGGGCGGTCTTTTGCACCTACCTCTGGTAGTTCATCTCCATTGGTATTTTGGTCTTATGGGGCATGCGGGAGCACTAGCCATCACATATCAACGCTTTATCAACGCTTATATTTAACAAGAGAGAAACACGGTCATTTTGATAGTTCATTTTGAACGGGATTCATTATGCACGTACAGCCAGAGAGAATGCCGAGCAGCTCTCAAATATCAGTAGCATAATGTGCTGGGTTGACCCTGGACACGCATGATCCCTCGTTCAGCGCGGGTAGGGTTTGCTGCCGTGCCGTATGGCAGGGGGGATGGTTTTAAGACCTCTCCCCCCTACACAGACGTCATAGACTCACGATGGTGCTTGCTTATTAAATCTTTAATGTCATGATGATCGCGATGACAAAGGCATAGATGACCAACGACTCGATCATGGCCAGACCGATGATCATGGGGCCGAACATCTTCCCTGCGGCAGCCGGGTTTCTCGCGATCCCTTCGAGGGCTGCGGCAAGGCCGCGACCCTGGCCCAAGGCCCCGCCAAATGCGGCGATGCCGATGCCGATTCCCGCCCCGATGGCGATGGCCATCTTTACCTCGGCGGGCAGCCCTGCTGCTGCCTCGGCAGGCTGCTCGGCGGCCAAGGCCACGGCAGTTCCCAGCAGGGCGAGGGCGATAACAACTAACATACATAATGCGGTCTTTCTCACGATGTGTTTACCTCCTTTTCACCGTTGATATCAATGTTCATGCCCCTCGATGGCCAAAGAAAAATAGCTCATGGAGAGGAGGATGAATACAAACGTCTGGATGATGGCCACAAGGACCCCCAAGAACATCATGGGAAGGGGGAGCAGCCATGGAACCAGGAAAAAAAAGACGGCGGTGGCCGTATGGTCCCCGAAGATGTTGCCGAAGAGACGGATGGAAAGTGAGACCGGGCGCACACAGTGGCCGATGAGTTCAATAATGATCATAAGCGGTGCCAGCGCAAGAAGCGGGCCGATGAACTGTTTGAGGTACTTGATCCCATGCTCCCGAAAGCCGTAATAGTGCGTGAGGACAAAGACGGTGACGGCGCAGGCGGCGGTGGTGTTGATGTTGCTGGTGGGAGACTGAAAACCGGGGATCATCCCCAAAATATTGGAGAGAAGGATGAAGAGGGCGAGGGTGCCGATAATGAGCATGAACTCCGGTCCCCGTGGTCCCATTTGCTCCTTGACAAGCTTGAGGAGCGATTCTACGATCACTTCCCCGGCGGTGCGGAAGGTCAAACGCCCCTCGGCGAGATATGATCTTTTTCCCCCCTTGCGTATGCCCCGGGCCCCCAGGGCCGCGACGACCATGAGGACGACGATCACGATTATGGCATAGGCGACATGGGAGGGGAGGAGGTTTAACAGGGGTATCATGTTGACGACGCTGAATCCTTCATGCCCCATGGTTGGTCTCCTCTTGACCGGTATGCCGGTACCCCCTGATTCCCGTAACCACGATGGCGAGGAAGACGGTCAGCAATCCTACCAGGAAGGCAATCAGGTTCACGGCGCCGCGCAGCAGGACGACGACGCCGGCCACGACGGCAATCAGGGCGAGAAACTTGACGGCGTATTGGGCAACGAGCGCCCCGGTTTTTCCTCTGCGGGCAAAACCGCGCGCAAAGATCATGCGCAGGGCCTTGAAGTTGAGGATAGAGATGACCCCCCCGATGAACACGCCCAAAGTGATTTGTCTGTCCCAGAAGGGGATGCTCCCTATAATCATAAGGGCCAAGATGATCCATTGGGTTCGTTCGACAGCAGTTAATTTATCCTCTGCGCCCATCAATGTTCCTTTGATCTATTGATCCTCTCTATTTTCCCTTTCCAGGCGTTTCATCGCCCGATAGAGGCTGCGAAAGCCTGCGGCCGCCCCGATGCAGATAAAGACGATAAGCAGCCAAGGATCGGTTTTCAGCCAGCGGTCGAGGTAATACCCGATGGCAGTCCCTACCGCCACCGACAACCCCATCTCGAGCCCCAGGGTGCTGTAAGCGGCAATCTGTTTGATCAACCTTACGGTTTCATCTCCCCGAGATGCCACGGCCAGGAATCCTTGTTCAAACAATCACAATGTACCATAACCTCCCCAGAAGGTCAATCGCTTTTCTTTATTTGGCCCGGCTGAGCAAGGGGCGTAGAGGTATCTGCAACTCGACGGGGGCAGTTGAACCAGCGCCCCTGCCAAGCATTCGGCTAACGCCAGTGCTTATCCTCATAGATCCTCGCCTCGAGATCTATCAGGTAAAAGTCCTGCAGCGGTGTCAAGAGCTCCCTATGCCGTTCGTAGACGGCCTTAATCGCCTCCCTCACGATAGCAATCCCCTTGGGAGTCATCCGCCCCAAGGGAGCACGGCAGGGCCCGGCCGGCATTCCCAAACCCCGCATCAAGGTCTTGATTGCGGAGGGATTTCTGAACTTACAGGGGACCTGAAATCCCTCATACTCCTCCACCGTCTTGACGGTGACGATCTTAAAAAGGGGCTCCAGGGCCTGCGCAAGCTTCTCCCCCCGCGCGACGTCGCCGGCACTGAAGGCGGCCGTCATCTCGGCCACGGCGCCGGGGACCACGTTGGAGACGACCGAGACGACGCCCTGGGCTCTGATATCCGCACGCGTCATCATCGCTACAGTCATATCATCGTCGCCGGACAGGATGTCAAAATCGTCCCCCAGCAGCCTTCTCGTCTTGGCCATGCGCTCAAGGTCACCAGTGGCCTCTTTGACCGCGCGGACGTTTTTACAGTGGCGGTTCAGGATGGCCAAGTCCTCCACCTCCAGTTGGGTCCCGGTCCTGGCCGGGATGATATAGGGGGCGATAAAGGTTTTGGGGAACTCCCGCGCGACGACTTCGTAATACTCAGTCCTCAATTCCAACGAAGAAGGCCCGTTATAGTAGCAGTCCACCAGCAGGACCGCCTCGGCCCCGGCCTCAACAGCATGCCGGGTACCCCTGAGGGCCTCCTGGGTGGAATTACTGCCGGTGCCGGCCATGACATACGTCTTTCCCTTGGCCAGCCGCACCACTTCTTCGATGATTTGATTGTGTTCTTTCCAGTCCACGGTCGGGGATTCGCCGGTAGTCCCTGTCGGCAGCACCTTGGCTCCCCCCTCGATTTGAAAGGTCACGTTCTTGCGCAGTCCCTCCAGGTCCAAGGCACCCCCCTCCGTAAAAGGGGTAATAAGGGCGGTCCAACACCCTTGTAATCGCTCTACCTGCATGCTCGATCTCCTCATAGCAATAGCTTACCTCAGTCTCGCCAAGAAAGTAGAGTAAAGAAATCGAAAAGTCAAGTTCACGGGAGATGTGGTTTCGTCGCCCGTTGCCGCAGGCATTCATAGAGGATAATGGCCCCGGCCACCGAGGCGTTGAGGGAGTTGACCGGGCCGCGCATGGGTATGGAAACGAGCAGATCGCAGGTACGTTTAACAAGGGGCCTGACCCCACGTCCCTCCCCCCCGATGACCACGGCCAGGGGGATGGTCAAGTCGTGCTGATAGAGGTCGGTTTGCGCGTCTGCGGCGGCGCCTGCTACCCAGATATTCCTCTCTTTGATCTCCCTGAGGGCGGCAGTAATGTTGGTGACACGGGCCACCGGCATGTGAAAGACCGCCCCGGCAGAGCTTTTGACCACGGCAGGGGTGATGCCGGTTGCGCGGTCTTTGGGAATGATCACCCCCCATACCCCGCAGGCGAGCGCCGTACGGATGAGGGCGCCGAGATTGCGAGGATCCTCCATCCCGTCGAGGATCAGGAGCAGGGGGTCCCCCTCGCTGCGGCGGAGGATGCCGTCCAGATCGGCATAGGCAAAGTGCTCGATGAAGGCCGCCACCCCCTGATGCGTGGCGTTTTTCGTGAGGGAGTCGAGCTGCGAACGCTCCTTTGTCCCCACCGGGATTTTTTCCGCGTGTGCCTCGTTGACGATCGACTCAATCGCCTGAGGGTTTCTCCCCGTTGCTATCCATATCTCCTTGATCCGGCAGCATCTCGAGCGCATGGCCTCAGAGACGGGGTTTATCCCATAGATCCAAAAAGCCATCCCAACTCCTTTCCCGTTCGATCAGAGTAGCCGGAAAAGGAGCGCTCTGCAAGGGGTTGACGAAAATTTTTATCCACGAAGTCCAGCAATAACAAACGAATATATAAGGGTTTACTTTTATTAAAAAATTGCATATGCTGTGAATCGGTTCGGGAAAGACCTATGCAGCGCCGGGATCGCGCTCCCGCGGGGGAGCTATGAGGGATGAGGCGAGAGGTCGATCGTGAAAGGAATAGGGGTCAAGGATGGCAAGGGGCAGGAGTGTCCCTTTTTATTTGGTCTGGTGAAAATAGTCGAGCAGCGAAAAGGGTAATGACCGATGATGCAACTGAGCCCTAAAAAACTCTATCAGGTGACGGCCCAGAGAATTTCACGGGTTATCAATTTTTTTGCCGTCGATATCTGGAAGATACAGCAGCGGGATCTTTCACGGGCGGCCTGGCTCTTGATCATGCAGGCACGCATCCTCGTCGTCGTCCTGCGGGGATTCTATGAGGATAAAATCCAGTTACGGGCCTCGTCCCTGACCTATAACACCTTGCTCTCCATTGTCCCATTGGTCGCCGTCCTCTTTGGCATTGCCAAGGGATTCAGCTTTGACAAGGCGCTGGAACAGTACATCGTCGTGAACCTACAGATGCACGACGCGATCGTCACGCGGGTCATTACGTTTTCCCGCACCCTGCTCGAGACTACCAAGGGGGGCGTCATCGCCGGCATCGGCGTGATCATGCTCTTTTGGACGATCATCAGGGTGCTCGCGAATATTGAGAGATCATTCAATGACATCTGGGGGATCAGAAAAGCGAGGACCCTGGTCAGAAAAATCAGCGATTACCTTTCTTTCATGCTCATCTGCCCGTTTCTCCTCGTGATGTCGAGCACCGTGACCGTCGTGCTGGCTAGCCAGTACAAGCTCGCCGTCCAAAAGATCGGGTTACTAGGGGCACTTGACCCCGCCGTCTTCTTTCTGTTGCGGTTCGTGCCACTGGGTATCCTGTGGGTCATGTTCGCCTTTATCTATATCTTTATGCCGAATATCAAAGTTTCCCTCAAATCCGGCGCCCTGGCAGGGCTCATAACCGCACTCATCTTCCAATTCTTCCAGGTGCTATATATCAACGCGCAGATATGGATTGCCCAGTATAATGCCATTTACGGTAGTTTCGCCGCGCTGCCGCTCTTCTTGATATGGCTGCAGATGAGCTGGCTGATCGTGCTCCTCGGTGCCGAATACTCGTTCGCACAGCAAAACATCGAAATGTACGAATTTGAGCACGCGTATCACGAGGTGAGCTATTCCTTCAAAAAGCTCCTGAGCCTGCGGATCGTGCACGCACTGGTGCGTAACTTCGCCCAAGCGGGGGCGCCCTGGACGGAGCTCAAGATCTCACAGAAGCTTGGGATCCCCGTACGCCTGGTGCGTGATCTCCTGCGCGAATTGCGCGAGGCCAAGGTCATTTCCCAAGTCGTGCTGGAAGACGACCAGACCGTGGCCTATCAACCTGCCCGTAGCCTTGACAGAATAACCGTGCAGTTCGTGATCGATGCCTTGGAACAACGGGGAAGCGATGATATCCAGGTTGCCAAAACCAGGGAACTCAAAAAGCTCTCCTCGTTGCTCGCCGGTTTTCACCACCTCATCGCGCGCTCGCCGGCGAACAGGCGTCTCCAAGACCTGTAGACGCAGAATGAGGCAGAGGGGAGTCCCGTGCCTGAGCAAGAACGTCGCCACGCCGAACGGCTGCATACCGCCATACCGCTTACCATAGAGATAGTAGGGACTCCCCTCCCTCCGCCGCCGATCACCGTTGAGACGGAAGACATCTCGCTACGGGGCCTTTCCCTCGTTATCAAGATCAAGACGAGGTCCGCGGATGGCCGCCTCTCCATCCCGGAAGGAGAGGACCCCAAGCTGGTCAAGTATCTCATGTTGGATAACAAGCGTTTAAAAATGGAAATCAAAATACTCCCCCAGGATAAGGCCATATCGGCGACGGGCAAGGTTGCGTGGTGTTACCGAAGCCTGCGCGATGACCATTATTTTGTGAAGGTCGGAATATCGATAGAAGAGATGCAACGAGAACAGAGGGAACAGTGGTTGGAATTTCTCAGGGCCATATACCAATTTATGGCGGGTCTGGAGAACGGCGAGGAGCTGCGAAAATGATTGGTTCAAGCTACCGCCACTTGTCATATTCGACCTTATTGTTTTCTTTTTCGTCGTGCCGTTCTGGAAGATCTGCGCCAAGGCGGGCCTTGCGCGATGGCTCGGTCTGCTGATGGGGGTAAAGGGAAGCCGTGTTTAAAATATTTTAAGAGGGGAGAGAGGTATGCGGATAAGAAAAAAAGCAATCGCGCTTGCTATCGGTATTCTGATTTTTTTTGTCGTGGCTGGTTTACGGGTTTTGCCTGCGATGGCAGTAGACCCGATCGTGGGGCAGTGGAATTATAGCACTGCCAATCATTGGGCAAAAGGCCCTGTCCCGGCGGGCAAGCCCAGTAAGGGGGTCCTCGTCATCACGCAGCTGGGTGAGCAGTTTAAAATGGAGTTTAAATCGGGGATGGTGTTTAGCCCCCCTGAATTACGCTACTTTACCGGCACGAAGAACGGGCAGGAGTATCTCTTTTTTAATGGCGCGCAAGTGGATAACGAAGGCGGCAGGGCTAAAAATACCTGTACGTTGAAAATGGCAGGCGCGAATATGTGCAAGGGGAAATCGTACTCACAGTA
>MGQT01000113.1:0-476 GCA_001797935.1 Deltaproteobacteria bacterium RBG_16_54_18
GTATAGCTTCATTGAGATTTTTTCCAACCTGACCCTGCTCAAAAAAGAGCATCTCCCCTTTCTCCGGGAGAACGGCGTCAACATCGCCGCCACACTCTATTCCGCGCGGCCGGAGACACACGACGGCATCACGAGGGCCAAGGGAAGCCATGCGAAGACCCTCGCGGCCATCAAACTCCTCAAACAACGGCACATCCCCGTCCGGGTGGCAATCATCGCCATGAAGCAGAACCAGGGCGATTTGGCAGAGACGGTGGAATTCCTCCACCGCCTGGGGGTCCAGTACAAACTCCCCGATCCAGTCAGACCGACCGGCAGGGGGTGTTCGCAGGAGATCCAACCCGTCAACCTCCCGCCGGAATTCTCCGGGCAGATGTTGGCGGCCAATTTCTGGACCGACAGGCATTCTTTTTATTTCAATATGAAATACAACAACTGTTGGGCGGGAAAGCTGGCGGTGACGGCAACGGGCGCGG
>MGQT01000113.1:544-9145 GCA_001797935.1 Deltaproteobacteria bacterium RBG_16_54_18
AAGCGCCTGCAAGGGCTCTGGCGATTGACCAAGGATCACGTGGCCGTATGCCGGTCATGCGAGTACCGTTATGCCTGTCATGATTGCCGACCCTTGGCCGCCGGGCAGGAGGGAGACCTCTATGCCAAGTCCCCGCGCTGCCTCTATGACCCATTGCGAGGAGAGTGGAAAAAAGAGTAATGATGCTTGCCATTTTCTGAAAACGAGCTAAAATTATGTAAGAATAGATTGTGATTCCCACGAGAGCACATCGTAGCGAGAGGAGGCACCTATGGCCCCCATAGCGGGCAAGACAAGCCGGAGATCATTTATCACGACCTCGTTAAAGTATTTCGCCGGGCTTTATGCGGGATTGTTGGTCAGCGTCAAGGGCCTGTTTGAACCGCCGGAGATCAAGGCCGCCTCAGGAAATGACATGTTAGCGCGTTGCGTCCCCTGTGTACCTTGTACCCCTTCGTGCACGCCGACCTGTGGCCCCACGTGCAACCCGCGGTGTGCTCCCTGCAACCCTACGTGCTCTCCCTGCAATCCGAGCTGCGCACCCTGTTCACCCACTGCTTCGTGCTATCCCTGCGCACCCCATTGCAGCCCCACCTGCTCACCCTCGTGCGCGCCGTACTGTAACCCCACCTGCCCACCGAGCGGCGCCTGTTCCATGATCGAGGTGGACGTCCCGCTCATAAAAATCCAGCAAGCCCTCAAAAGGAAAGGGTATTATAACGGACCGGTGGACGGCGTCTGGAACAAAGAGACGTGGGCGGCCATTATCGAGTTCAAGCGGGCCAATGGGTTAAAACCAGATGGGATCGTAACCCCGGCCACGTGGGACCTCTTGAGGAAGTAGGAAATCGACCTTTTTTTCTAACACGGGGGCGGCATCAGCGCCATAATCAGGGCTCAGCGAGGGGCAAGTTCCCCTTTTTGGCGAGGACCATCTGCGAGGCCGTGAGGATGGCATTGATCAGGCTCGTGGGATCCGCCACCCCGTGACCCGCTATATCAAATCCCGTCCCATGATCAACCGAAGTCCTGATAATAGGCAAGCCCAGGGTGATATTGACGCCGTCCCGGAAGTGGAGGAGCTTTAATGGTATCAGCCCCTGGTCATGGTACATGGAAATGACCGCATCATACTCCCCCGACACGGCGTGAAAAAAAAGGGAGTCGGCGGGAAACGGCCCCTGCACGACAATACCGGCCCGGCGGCATTCCTCTATGGCAGGCCCGATCATTGACGCCTCTTCGGAGCCGAAGAGCCCCCCCTCGCCGGCATGGGGGTTGAGTCCAGCCACAGCCAGGCGGGGCGCGGAAATCATAAAATATTCCCTCAACCACTGTGCGGTAATCTGGATGGTCTTCTTGATCTTTTCTTGGGAAAGGCGCGCCGGTACCTCGCTGAGCGGGAGATGGGTGGTAACCAAGGCCACGCGCAATCGCGGGCCGGCCAACATCATCACCTGATCCTTCGCGCCGGTCATTGCGGCCAGGAGCTCCGTGTGCCCGGGGAAGGGATATCCCGCGGCGTTGAGGGCCTCTTTGCTGATCGGGGCGGTCACGAGGGCATCAACGACACCCATCTTGGTCAGCGCCACCCCCTGCTCGATATAGCGATACGCCGCCTCCCCTCCTTTTTTTTGGGGGGCGCCCACGGTGATCTCTCCGGAAGAAAGGTGGGTAAGGGGAAGGAGGTCGAGAACACCCGGTTTAAAAATCCCTGCTGCCGGTTGCTCGATCGCGTTGATGACGACGGGCATTTGCAACCAACGCGCGGTATCCGATAGCGTCCCCGCATCTCCCACTACCACGGGTCGGCAACGGGCAAAGACCGTCTCCGCACCGAGGGCCTTGATGATGATCTCGGGCCCTATACCGGCGGGGTCGCCCATGGTTATGGCGATCAGGGGGGAGGTCATGGCCTGAGCTACGATACGAGGCGCGGAACGCTACAATTTTATCTCTACGTTCGAACGTGCCTTTAAATCACTCAACCACTTGATATATCGTTTAGTCACCTCTTCCCGATAGTAATCTTCCATGACGCGGTTCTTGATCTCGTCGAAAGGTAGGGTTGTGCCGCCTCTTTTCTCCGTGACCTTAAGGAGGTAGAGGCCTTGCGTGGATTTGATCACGTTGCTCACTGCGCCGACATTCATCTTGAAGATCTCTCGCTCGAGTTCCGGTAGCATCTCCCCTTTGGTAAAAAATCCGAGGTCTCCCCCGGCTTCCGCAGAGGCCTTATCATCGGAATAGAGGGTGGCTACCTCTTCAAAGGTCGCCCCTTTTTTGAGCTTTTCCTGCGCCTTTCCTATTCGCCTTTTGGCGGCCTCCCAATCTTTCGGCAGCGCCTTGGCGGGAACCTGAACCACAATCTGGCTTACCCTTACTTCCGGGGCCTGATAACTATCGTAGTGGGCTTGATAATACTCGCGCAATTTCGGCTCACTCATCGCTATATCCGGTTTGATCAGGGCATCAATGATCCTCGCCCGTCTGACTTGCGCGGCGAGAAAACGCCGATACCCCTCCAGGCTAAACCCGTTCTCCTTGAGTTGTCTCGCTACCTCGGCATCATCCATCTGTCCGTCTTGTTTCATCTTGGTGAACAGCATCTCAATTTCTCCGTCTTCCACTTTAATGCCGTAACGGTTGGCCACCCGTTGTAACAACCGCTCTTCCACCAGCATCTCAAGGACTTCTTTGCGCACCTGGCGCAATCTGATTTCCTTGTCCAATGCGTTCTCGGTATCGGGCAGATACGCCTTTCCGTATTGCGGCATGGCTGCATCAAGGTCAGAGAGCGTAATCACCTCGCCGTCCACGACCCCCACCACCTGATCAAATACCTTGCCCAAAGAGGCCACGGGTATCAGCAGAAAAACAATAAGAAACAATGAAAAGAAACTTTTCGTCATCAACCATACCCCCTTTACTTTTTTTTCTGTGTTTCCACGCGCGGAGGAGCAGGCGGCCGTATCGCCTCAAGTGTCCCTTTATTCACGGTGATGCTGGCCTTCTTCTTGACCTTTTTCAGCCAGCGCTGGAAAACCTTTTCTTCCTCCTCTTGCGCGATCATCTTCCTGATTCGGTCCTTCACCTCATCAAAGTTAGATTCTTTTTCCCCTCGCTTTGCTACCACTTGAAAGATATGATATCCATAGGGGCTCTGTACGATACCGCTTGTCTCGCCCACCTGCAGGGAGAACACGACGTCAAACTCCTGCGGCATATCGCCCCGGCCGAAGAACCCCAGATCACCTCCTTGGTCTGCCTCAGGAGTAATGGAGTGCTTCTTCGCCAGCTCTTCAAAAGAGTCCCCTCGTTTAATCCGCTTGAGCAGATCCTCGGCTTCTTGACGGCTTTTGACCACGATCTGACGCGCCCGCACCTGATCGGAGGCAATAAAATCCGCCCGGTGTTTCTTGTAGTATTTGCGCACGGCATCCTCATCGATGGCGGCAGTCGGCGGGGACACACGGTTGATCACCTTCTCGATTAGCAGCCGTTGGCGTAACCTCTCTTTCCACTGTCGCAGGGCGGCATCATTGCGCAGCAGTTCATCAAACCCGCCTTGCGGATAACTCTTTTTAAGTCTGGTAAAGGCATCCTCGAGTTCATCCTCGGACACCGTCATACCCATCTTCTGGGCCTCGGCGAGGATGATCCTTTTGTCAATAAGCTGATCCAGAAGCGCCTTTTTCAGGTTCTTAAAATCCGCCTCCTCCTGGGGAGAAGGTGGGGTTTGATAACTGCTGACCAGCGGCGCAAGTTCCGCCGTAAATTCCTCCACGGTTATAGAATCACTATCGACCGCCGCCACGACGGTGGGGGGCAGCTCCTTCGTACAGGCGGTGAGCAGTGCCACGAGGATCACGATCACCATGAACAACCCGCACCAATACCTCATGTACCCTCCTCCGTGGCCAACAACTTTTCATTGATATAAATCTGTGCCCCTCCTCGCAACCCTTTCAAGTGGGAGGTGAGAATTTCTTTACGCTTGTTGTCCCTGAGGAATGTCCTAATATCTGCTTGCACCTCGGAAAAGGTAAGTTGCCGGGGTTTTTGCCTGTCTTCAAGGCGAATGATATGATAACCGAGCTTGGTCTTTACAATACTACTTACTTCCCCTTTGCTCAGGCTAAAAGCGGCTTGTTCAAACGCCTTATCCACCATTCCCCTTTGGATATAGCCCAAATCACCCCCCTGTTGTCTCGTAGGCCAGATGGAGTATTGCTTCGCCAAGGCAATAAAGTCTTCCCCCTGATTTAACCTTTTTTTGATCTCTTTGGCCTGCTCGAGGGTCTTCACCATGATGTGTCTGACCCGCACCCGTTCCCCCAGCAGGTATTTTCTCTGGTTCTTCTGGTAATAGGCCCGTACCTCATCGTCGCTCACCGCGTCCTTCCCCGCGCAGAGTTCCTCTATCAAGGCCTCGGTGATCAACCCTTGTTTGAATTGCTCCACCTTCGCCAGGATATCTTCATTTTTGTCGAGCCCCTTCTTGAGACCTTCTTGTAAGAGGAGTTCCCGCTCGATAAGGTTATCCAAAAACGCCTTCCTCCCCTTATTATCAATCACCAATGTTTTAAAGTCCGGAGGAAGCTGTTCCATCTCCCGCTCGAACTCCGCGACGGTGATGACGCGATCGTTGATCCTCGCCAGTTCCTTACCGCCCCGAAGTTTTTCCTTGCCGCCGAACACTATGACGTAGATGATGCCAACGGCAACCACGAGTGCTACGCAGCCGGCCACCCAAAATAAGGTAGTACGATTATGTCGCATCCAACCTCGTTTCATGGCAAAAAAGTATCATAATCATACCAGCCGTTGCAAGATGTTTCTCGTCTCCGTCAATACCTCCTGCCAGTCCCGCGTCGAAGGCGTATAGATCAACCGCATATCCGGGGTCACCCGATACTTATCCCCCTCCCCCTGATGAGAGGCCACATCGTTCGTTTCTGGAAACGGGAAATTTACCCTTCTTTTTTTGGCTGCTGGTGATGGGTGCAGGAATTCTTTTTACTTCGATATGTTGTGCTCTCCGCCCGCCGGATGGCACAGGTTATTTCTTCCTGAAATTTCTTCCCTTCTCGCCGGAATTTTCTTTCGTCTTTCCTTAAAACTAACCATCAATGATATCCTCTCCCAACATCTCCTGTGCCCTCCTTATATCTTCCTCGGTATTGACATTAAAGAAGCTCAACATCTGCCGATCGAACCGTGTGATCTCATCAGCATCAACATAGCGCACGTTCACCAGGGGGAAGAGTTTTTGAATGCTCAAGTTGCCTTGATGCAAGAGGCGTCCGATCGGCTCCAAACAGCTTTTGCTGTAGACCGCATGCAACGGTTCCACCATATCTCCTATCTTTGGAACGACCAAATCAACGTCTGGTGCCAGCCCGATCATATAGTGTAACAGGGCCTGGTTGAGGAAGGGCATATCAGCGGCAACGACCAGATTGTAGCGGGTATTCGATGCCTCAAGCCCCGTGTAGATGCCGCATAATGGCCCTCTGCCCAGTTTAAGATCCCCAATGATTCGCAACCGAGGCGCGACAGCAGGCAGATTAACATCGTCCGTTGCGGTCACCACAATGACTTCGCTGCCCAGCGTCATCACGCTGGCAACGACCTTTGCAAACAAGCAGTGGCCGCCTATCTTCTCCCAGACCTTGTCACGCCCTAGACGCTGACTCCTGCCGCCGGCAAGGATGATAATGCTCGTTTCCAAATTATGCCACCATCGAATCCATACTGGTGCTACGTAACTCCCCAATTCCAACACGGCGCAGGCCTACGACAAATACGATGATGATCAAGCAGCCGTTTGCCCTTGCCCACTCTTTCTCCTCTCACACCAACCGTTGGACGATGTTTCTCGTCTCCGCCAATACTTCTTTCCAGTCCTTCGTCGCGGGCGTATAGATCAACCGCATATCCGGGGTCACCCGATACTTATCCCCCTCCCCACGGATGAGTTGTACCACCTTCTCCGGTGAGATACTACCCCCGGGGGCAAAGGTGAGTATCGCTTGATTATCCTTGAGCTCAAATCGTTTGACCGAAAAGGTGCTCAACCATATCTTCAGCCTGATGACCTCCAGGAGGTTCAACAGCGATGAAGGAAGAGGACCAAAACGGTCGCGCAGTTCCTCCGTAAGCATCGCCAACGCTTCCTCATCCGCCGCGAGGGAGAGCCGTTTGTAGAAGAGGAGGCGCTGGTTGTCGCCGGCGATATAGTCGGCGGGAATGAAGGCCTCGATGGGTATTTGAATCTCGGGCGTCACGGGTTCCGCCACTGCTTCCCCCTTAAGCTCCCTGATGGCCTTCTCCAAGAGGCTGTTGTAAAGCTCAAAACCTACCTCGGCGATGTGCCCCGATTGGACATGCCCCAAGAGGTTCCCCGCCCCCCTGATCTCCAGATCCCGCATGGCCAGGCGGAAGCCGGACCCTAATTCGCTCAACTCCTGAATGGCCACGAGCCTTCTCATGGCCTCGCGTGAGAGCGCATGGCGGGGGGGACAGATCAAATAGGCAAAGGCGCGCTGGGTGGACCTCCCCACCCTCCCCCTGAGCTGGTAGAGGTCGGCCAGACCGAAGCGCTCCGCGTGATTGATGACGATGGTGTTGGCGTTGGGAATGTCGAGCCCCGACTCGATGATACTGGTACAGACCAGGAGGTCTATCTCCCCGGCCACGAAGCGCATCATCACCTGCTCGAGGGCACGCTCCCGCATCTGCCCGTGGGCCACGGCAAGGCGCGCCCCGGGTACCAGCCCCTGTAAGCGGGCGGCCATGGCGTCGATGTCCCTGACCCGGTTGTGGACGAAAAAGACCTGCCCGCCGCGATCGATCTCCGTGCGAATTGCCTCCGCGATCACCCGCTCATCGAAATTGACGAGGTAGGTACGAATAGCCTGGCGGTTCGGGGGCGGGGTATTGATAAGGCTCAGGTCCCGAATCCCCAACAGAGACATGTGGAGGGTACGGGGAATGGGAGTGGCAGTCAAGGTGATGCAGTCCACCAGCTTCTTCATCTCTTTCAATCGTTCTTTTTGGGCAACGCCGAAGCGGTGCTCTTCATCGATAATCAAAAGCCCCAAATCACGGAACGCAACGTCGTCACGCAGCAGGCGGTGGGTCCCGATGATGATGTCGATCTTTCCCTCGCGGAGGCGTTGGAGGATCTGCCCTTGCTCGGCCCGCGTCTTAAACCTGCTCAGCCCCTCTACCGCCACGGGGTAGCCGTGCAGCCGGGCGGTAAAGGTCAGATAGTGCTGCTGGGCCAGGACGGTGGTGGGGACGAGCACGGCCACCTGCTTTCCGTCCAGGGCGGCCTTGAAGGCGGCCCTGATGGCCACCTCGGTCTTCCCGTAGCCCACGTCCCCGCAGATCAACCGGTCCGTCGGCCGCGGCTCCTCCATGTCCGCCATCACCTGCTCGATGGCCTTCTCCTGATCGGGGGTCTCTTCATAGGCAAAGGCCGCCTCAAATTCTTTAAAGTAGGCATCGGGGGGTGTATAGGAGAACCCCTGGAACGCCTTGCGGACGGCATAGATCTCCAGGAGCTCTCTGGCCGCCTCCTCGACTGCGCGTTTGACCCGTTTTTTGGTCTTTACCCATGCCGTCCCCCCCAACCGATCGAGCTCGGGCGCGCCCTCGCCTGCCCCGATATATTTATGCACCATATTGAATCTGTCCACCGGGACATAGAGCTTGTCCCCTCCCGCATATTCTATGAGGAGGTAATCGTTCTCCACCACCGCCCTGGCCAAACCGGAGCCGGTGGCGGCCTCCAATCTAACCAACCCGCGGTAGAGCCCTATCCCGTAGTCCACGTGGACGACATGCTCTCCCTGCCTGAGGTCCTCAAAGGTGGAAAAGGGGGTGGTCTGGGCCCGCCTGCCGTGGCCGACCCTCCTCTTGAGGCCGAATATCTCCTCCTCAGTCACCACCGCCAGCTGCTCGCCAGGAAGGCGAAAACCGGCCTTGAGGTCCCCAATCACTACGGCGAGACTGCCGCGCCTGGTGAGGGGATGGGAAGGAAAGGCGGGTTCTACCGATGCCGTCAACCCGAAATCTGCGAGCAGCTCCACGAGCCTTTTCCCTTGGCCCGGATTCTGGACCGTGATATAGACCGCCCACCCCTGTTTGAGTTGCCCGGCGACCTCTTCAATCAAGAACCGCAACCCCTCTTTCTTGATCCCCTGCGAGACCTCCTCGTTGGAGGCGGCCCGGAGGGTAATCTGCAGGGGGCGGGCGCCCTGCGAAGGGACCGATTGCCACCCCCCTATGACGACCCGCGGCCTCGCCTGAAACATGGCCGTTACGGTGGCAGGAGAAAAATAGCGTTCCTCCCCCCCGACCCGTTGCAGCTGTTCCCAAAACGCCTCTGCCGCGTGCTCGCTCTCCGGCGCGTTGTCGAGGAGGAGCGGCGTCGTCAAGGAAAAGTAATCGAAGATCGACCCTTCACCCTCGCCGAGCAAGGGGGAGATGACGGCCTCCGTGACCGGCGTCGCCGACTGTTGCGTCTCTATATCAAAGGCGCGGATAGATTCCACCCGATCGCCGAAGAACTCGATCCTGAGGGGGTCGTCC
>MGQT01000113.1:9206-23570 GCA_001797935.1 Deltaproteobacteria bacterium RBG_16_54_18
TTCCTCCACCATCTCCACGCGGCTGTAGCCGAAGGCGGCGATTGTCCTCACGAGCCGGTCGCGGTCAAGCTCCGCCCCTTCCTTTATACGGATGAGGCTGGCGAGGAGTTCCTCTTGAGGAGGGACCTTCCGCTGGACCCCCTGGATGGGGGCAATGACCACGGCGGCCCTCCCCTCGGCAATGAGCCGCAGGGCCTTAATCCGCTGGGAGATCAGGTCCCAGGGGGGGATGTCCCCGTGCGGCACACCGTCGGAAGGGACCAAGAGGATCCGCTCCTGCTCCGCCGGCGGGGTAAAGAAGAGGCAATCGGCAAAGACGGCCTCGGCCTGATCCTGGTCCGGCGTGATGACCAGCAAGGGGGCGACCACCCTGCCGAGGAGGCTGATGACAAATCCCTTGCTCCCCCCCGCCAACCCCGAGATGACGAGTTCCTCTCCGCGTGCCCAGGCACCCTTGGTCCGGCGCAGAACCTCTTCCATGCCGCAAGACACTTCCTTGTCCTGTGCCCAATTATCACGCATGGCGCTGCCTTTTGCGGTAGCCCTCGCGTTGGTCTAACGGAAGGGTACAGAGATCGGGAAAGAGGCAGTGACGGCAATGCGGATGGCGGGCCTTGCATATCTCCCGCCCATAGCGGATGAGATTAAGGTGCAACGGTATCGCCAGCGCATCGGGGACCAACGCGGCCAAAAGCAGGTGCGCCTGTTCCGCCGTCGCAGGCGCGGGGATGAGGCCCAACCGCTTGGCGATCCTCAGGATGTGCGTGTCCACCGGAAAGGCCACCCTGCCGCAGCCGAAGGCCAAGACGCAATTGGCCGTCTTTAGGCCCACCCCCTTGAGGCCCAGGAGCACCTCCCTGGCCTCCGCCGTCCCCATCGCGCAGAGCGGCGCAAGGGTCATCTCCCCCCATTGCCGGTGCACCCACTGGAGGATATCCTTGATCCGGGCGGACTTTTGTCGGGACAGCCCTCCTACCTTGATAACCTCGGCGATCTCCTTGGTATCGGCCTCCAAGAGGTCTTCCCAGCGAGGGAACCTCCGTCGCAACGCGTGATACGCCCGGTCGCGGTTCGTGTCCGTAGTATTTTGGGAGAGGACGGTCCTGATCAAGACCGCAAGCGGCTCCTCAATTGGCCCGGGATCGGGGACGCCATAGGCCTGCGTCAAGGCCTTTGCCGCTTGGTGCAGGAACTCCCGTTTCCGGCCGTTTTTATCAGGGGGAAAAGACAATGGTAATTAACCTCTTTATCCTACTCGATCGTGCCCTTGTTACGCGGACCTTCATAATGGTAATGGCAGCTCCCCGCCAAGTCAATATGACTTCCGAATCAGAGCGATAGCTCCTCTTTCCTCGCAGCAACTGCCTGATTGACCGGAAAGGATAAAGATGATAGGGTACAAGCAAGCCATACCTCGGGGGGAAAGATACGGCATGCTCATCCCTATCGGCACCAACATCGGCCTCAAAAAAATCCCCTATGCCACCATCGGGCTATTGCTCGTAAATTGGCTCGTCTATGCCTTCACGGCAGGCATGTACTATAAGACCGAATTCCTGATCTGGCGCTATTTCTATCTCTATCCCGGAGAGGCCCACCCCTGGCAGCTCGTCACGAGCATGTTCTTTCACGGCAGCTTCTGGCATCTGTTCGGCAACTCCTTGTTTCTCTGGGTCTTCGGCATATTCGTGGAAGATAAAGTCGGTTGGAAACAGTACCTCTTCCTCTATTTTCTTACCGGGATCGCCGCCGGGCTCATCCACAGTTCGATGATTGGTTTGTTTCTGCGCGACAAGCTTACTGTTCCCGCTCTCGGCGCCTCCGGCGCCATCTCCGGCATCATGGGGGTCTATCTCTACCGCTGTTATTATTCCAAGATCAAGCTCCTGCTCTTCTTTGTCATACCTATCCAGCTCCCCGCCGTCGTCGTTCTCGGCTTCTGGTTTCTCCGCGACTTCCTGGGAGGGATCGCCGCCATCAAGGGGATTCACCAGAACGTGGCCTTTTGGGCACACGTGGGCGGATTCTTAACCGGTCTTGCAACGAGCAAATATCTCAAGTACGAAGGGGAGGCGCGACGAGAAAAGCTGGAGCATACGGTCAGGACGCAGCTCGGCAGGCAAGATGGATACGCCCAAGGGATGATGGCCGCCGAGCAGCTGCTGCAAACCGACACGAATAACCCGCAGCTGCACCTCAAAATGGCGCAGGCAAAGAGCAGGATGGGGGGCTCGAAGCAGGGAAAAGAGCACTATGAGCAGGCCATCAAGCTCATGCTCGATACCGATCGCGAAAATGTCGTCGCGGTCTTTGTCGAGTATTGGAAAAAATATCTCACCGTTATTGAGCCGCAGCACCAGCTGCGGGTGAGCAGGCTGCTGGCCAGTTCGGGCAATACGTCGCTGGCGCGCGCGACGCTCGAGGCGTTGATTAACGGCAATTATCCCCCTGACCGTTCCATGGAAGCGGCCTATCTCGACCTCGCGAAACTTTATGAACAACAATTGCAGCAGTACGACCTTGCCCGCGCCGTCTACCAGCAGTATATGAAAAAATTTCCGCAAACGGAACATAAAGCCTTTGTCGAGAATAAGCTTCGTCTCATGCAAGGAGGCGCGAGGGCGTAACGTCCTCTAAGAATTTACGCATGGTAAAAAAATTTTTCACCTCGAGATATCTTCACCTCTCTCTTGCCATCCTGATATTATACGGCATCACGTGGTATATAACCTATACCACGGAATTTGAAAAGGTCACGGATAGGTTTAGGCGCTACTGCTATGCCGATTACGAGGTACGGACATCACAAACGTCGATGATGAAGCTCAAGATGGAATTCACTAGAGACCAATTCGCGGAGCAGCTCCGCTCCTTCTCCGCCAATCTCTTCGATTACGGCAATGAAGAACAGGTGCGGGCATATTTCTCTTCCCGGGATTACTTCTACGATAGCAACAAAACAGATGCGGGAAATTCCTATTGCCTGGCCCCGATTATCGGGAGCGGTCAGCATGAGATAAACATACCCGAGACGGTGGCCTTTCGGTATGCCATCCTGGGGAAAGAAGAGATTCTTCCCTTTTCCGTCTACGACGAGGGGGCTTGGGCGTCGGTCTTTGTCTCGGAAAAAAACGGCACGGTATATCTCTACACGGGGACGATTGATTCCCTGCTCCGCTGGTGTTTCGCCATATTATGGAGATTAAAACCTCAAACCGAGAAAGATTTCGATATCGACGGCGCGACACACTATCTCTATCTCGACCTGCCGGCGGTTTGCCGGGAAGTATTTATCGAGCGCCATTTTGATGATGAGGCGATCGCGAGAGAGTATTTTTTGGAAAAGGCGTTTGAATCATTGATGCCGACCATGTTCGCCATGGCGGCGAGGATGGCCGCGGACAGAGAAACCGCTTTTTCCACACGCTATAAATACGAACGGGCCTATCTTACCGGCCTTGCCGTGCGTCCTCACTATACGTTATTTAACTTCCTCGCCACCTATGGCTTGTGTAATACCTTGACCAGGTCTCTTGCCGTCGAGGTGCGGAGACAGCTCCGCATGACCATCGCGCCGGAAATCAACGAAGCAATTATATCCCAGATCACGCAAAAGATCTTGACGGAGCGGCAGGATTCCGCCCTCAGAGACATGATTGAAGACAGGAGAGAACTGCCCGATTTTTGCCACCGGTAACACACCATCCGTAACCATAATAGCTTCCTCTTCACGCTTCTTCATAGCTATAAAAATTGGGAAAAATCGCCGCTCAACAGGTGATATCCTGTTGTGAGGCCATAAGTAATATGATAAAGTAGTAAAAATGCATACCGACATATCCCCACGTGAAACGTGCGGACAAGATCATCCACATCTGATGATCACGAGTTCTCGGCCGGCGACGGTGAAGAAGTGAGTATGCTCCCACGCCGAAGCGGGCCGCAAGACGGTACAGGCGACGTGCTGCTTATAGCGGTGGCAACGGGATCCAAGGCACGCAACAAGACCTTCGGCATCCGCCTGCCGCTGCTTGGATATCCCGCCATCGGTCTGGCGACCATCGCCGCCCTGACCCCGGAACAATTCCACGTTCGTCTCGTGGACGAGGCCCATGAACCAGTGCCGTATGGGCGGGGCGGTCGCCTGGCCTTGATCGTCGGCTTGACGCATCATATGCCGAATTGCTATCGCATTGCCGATCGGCTGCGGGCGGAAGGGACAAAGGTCATCCTGGGAGGATTTCACGTCACGGCGCTGCCGGACGAGGCCCTGCAACACGCCGATGCCGTGATCCTGGGAGAGGCCGAGGCAATATGGCAAGAGGTCCTTTCCGATTTCGCTGCGGGAAGGATGAAAAGAAAATATATCGGGCAGGCGACGGACCTTGCGCACCTCCCCCCCATGCGGCGCGACCTGTTGCAAAAAAAATTCTACCATCCGGGAGAAAACATCGAAACCAGCCGCGGTTGCGCCGTCGGCTGCACGTTTTGCGGCGTGCAGAATTTTTTCGGGGCGCGCTACCGGGGGCGTCCGCCCGAGGCCATCCGCGCGGAGTTGATGGCCGTCTTCGGCCCCAGGCCCCCGCAGGCCCGATGGAAGACCTGGCTGGCCAGGCACTGGCACCCCGACATCCCCTACTTTATCGAGAGACGCCTGCTCTATGTCATGGACTCCAATTTCGTCTCCGATTTCAAGCGCGCCCGGGCCCTGCTGGAGGTCTTTAAAGACTGCGACATCCGCTGGTACGGCCATGCCAGCTTTAATCTCACGCGCGACGAATCCATGCTGGATCTGATGGCCGAGTCGGGGTGCATCGGCGTCAACATCGGCTTTGAATCGCTCTCGCAGACGACCATCGACTCCATGCATAAATTCACGAACCGAACGGCCGAATATGCCGATTCTATCCGACGCCTGCATGAACGCGGCATCGGCGTCATGGGCACGTTCATTGTCGGCTTTGACGAAGATACTCCCGCGGTCTTCGACCAAATCGTTGCCTTTGCCCAAGAAAATCGCCTCGAGACCGCCTTCCCGCTGATCCTGACACCGCTGCCGAACACCCCCCTCTATGCGCAGATGGAGTCCCAGGGCAGAATCCTTAGCCGCAATTGGAGAAATTACGATCACGGTTCGGTGACGTTTCGCCCCCTGCAGATGACCCCCCAAGAGCTCCACTGGGGGATGAGGGCCATGTGGAGAAAAATGTATTCTTGGCAAAGCATCTGGCGCCGGATCATGACCAAGCCTCGCGTGCGGCCGTTCTTCTACCTACCGCTCAACATCGGCTTCCGCCAATCCACCCGTTTGCTCTGCTCGACAAAACTCTGGCCGCCGCCTGATAGTGGCTACATCCCTGTCTCGCAGCGGATCGGCGGGAACGGCGTGAAGTCGGAATAGTAACGCGGAATAAATTTCGGCGATTTGACCGGCGCGGCAATCTGTGTTATGTACCTTCTGCTCTCTGTATTCTAGAAAAGAAAGGCCTCGCATGCCCCAACCTGATTTAATCCTCTTGCATCCACCTGCCATCTATGATTTTCGCCGGCGACCCATCCAATTGGGCCCGATCAGCGACGTGATCCCCTCCACCCCGATCTTCGAGATGTACCCCGTCGGCTTTGCCAGCATCTCGGAATACCTGGAGAGGAAGGGTCTGCGAGTGCGGATCGTCAACATCGCCCTCAAGATGCTCAAGCAGCCGGGGTTCGACGTGGAGCGCTTCATCGCCCAATTACGCCCCAAAGCCTTTGGTATTGACCTGCACTGGCTCCCCCACTGCCACGGGAGCCTGGCCCTGGCCGCAATCATCAAGCGCTATCATCCCGATTGTCCCGTGATCCTCGGCGGCTTCTCCGCCACGTACTTCCACGAGGAGATCATCGCCAACTATCCTCAGGTGGATTATGTGGTCCGGGGGGATTCGGCGGAAGAGCCCCTGTATCAACTCATGCACATGATCAAGGGGCATGAGCGGCCGACCACGGTCCCCAACCTCACGTGGCGCGACGACGGTGCGGTACGGGTCAACCCCTTGACCCACATGCCGCATGACCTCAACAGCGTGGTCATCGATTATGGGCACATCATGCGTCAGGTGATCCGCTACCGTGACTTGATCGGCTATACCCCCTTTACCAACTGGCTCAAGTATCCCTTGACCGCCGTCTTTACCTGCCGCGGGTGCACCTACCAGTGCAAGACCTGCGGGGCCTCACGCTGGGCCTTGAGCCGGATGGAAAAGAGAAAGGCCCCGGCCTTTCGCGACCCCCGGCTCCTGGCGGAGGACATCCGCGCGGTGCAGCGGCACCTCAACGCCCCCATCTTTATCATCGGCGACATCCTGCAGCCCGGAGAAAAATATGCCGCGGCACTCTTGCGGGAGCTGCGCCGCGCCAGGATCAAAAACCCAATGGTCTACGAATTCTTCCGCCCCCCGCCCGCGGAACTGGTGGCGGAAATCTGCCGCACGACCCCTAACTTTAATATTCAGATCTCCCCGGAGTCCCACGACGAGGGGGTGCGCAAGGCCTTTGGCCGCACGTACTCCAATAAGCAGCTGGAGGCGTTCCTCGACGCGGCCATTCAGAATAGCGCGCGGCGGATCGACCTCTTCTTCATGACCGGGCTGCCCCAGCAGGACTATAATTCCGTCATGGAGACGGTTGCCTATTGCCGCCACCTGCTCGAGCGCTTTGGCAGGGCAAAGACTCTCTTCCCCTTCATTTCGCCCCTGGCGCCGTTTTTGGACCCGGGGAGCATGGCCTTTGAGCAGCCCGAGCGGTTCGGGTACCGCCTCCTGTTTCGCACCCTCGAGGAGCATCGCCGGGCCTTGGAAGGGCCGAGCTGGAAATATTTTCTCAATTATGAGACCCTATGGATGACAAGGGACGAGATCGTCGCCAGCACCTATGAAGGGGGGAGGAGGTTGAACGCCCTCAAGGGGGAATTCGGGATCATCCCGCAGGCGCAGGCCGCTGCCATCGATAGGCGGATCAGCCAGGCGATCGCGGTGATGCAGGACATCGACCGTATCATGGAAACCGTCCCGCAAAAGAAGCAGGAGGGGGAGCTGAGGCAACTGGGAATGGACATCAAGCATTTGGAACAGGGGATCGTCTGCGACAAGCAGGAGTTGGAATGGCCCACCCGTTTCTTCCGGATGAACTTCTTTAAGATCGTGAGTTCCATTCTCTTCCCGAGGCGCCCCCGTATCCAGCGCGCCACAAAACGTACACGCTCTCCAATTATGCGCGCCACAAATCGTGCGCGCCTCGCAAAAAAGGAACCGAGCCATGTCTGACAAAGAACGCGGCGCCTCTCTCAGAAAGATACCCAAGGTCGACGAACTCCTTGCAGCCAAGGAGATGCAGGATCTCTTGCGCTCCTACCCGCACGAGGTCGTGGTCGAGGGAATCCGCCGCGTGCTGGATCGCCTGCGTCAAGAGATCTTGACAGTCGCGAAGCCCGCGGAATTCTCCGAGGAGCGTTTTACCGTCGCCACCCTCCTCCCCCTGCTTACGCAGGAGATGGCCGGACAGGTGGCCCCGCGGCTCAAACAGGTCATCAACGCCACGGGGGTGATCATCCACACCAATCTCGGACGCTCGCCGTTAAGCGAGCGTGCCCTGCAGGAGGTGATGGCGATCGCCCGGGGATATTCCAACCTCGAGTACGACCTCGCCCAGGGAGAGCGGGGGTCCCGCTATGCCCACGTGGAGGCACTCCTCCTGCGCCTTGCCCGGGCCGAAGGCGGGCTTGTGGTCAACAATAACGCCGGCGCCGTGCTCGCGGCGATCAACACAATCGCTGCAGGCAAGGAGGTCATTTGCTCGCGGGGTGAACTGGTGGAGATCGGCGGGGCCTTTCGCATACCCGACGTCATGGCGAAAAGCAACGCCGTGCTCAAAGAAGTCGGCACCACCAACAGGACACGCCTCAAGGACTATGAGGCGGCTATCAGCGACAAGACCGCCCTCCTGCTCAAGGTGCACACGAGCAACTTTAAGGTCGTCGGCTTTACCGAGGAGGTCTCGCTGGCGGAATTGGTCGGGCTCGGTAAAAAACACGCGCTCCCCGTAATGGACGACCTGGGAAGCGGCTGTTTGCTCGACCTCTCCGCGTACGGCCTTGCCAAGGAGCCGACGGTGCAGGAGGCCGTACAGACAGGAACCGACGTGGTGACCTTTTCCGGCGACAAGCTCCTCGGCGGCCCCCAGGCCGGGGTCATCGTGGGAAAGAAGGAATTGATAGACCGGATCAAGGCCAATCCGATAACCAGGGCCTTGCGAATAGACAAGCTCACCCTCGCGGCCCTGGAGGCCACCCTCATCGCGTACCTGAGCGAGGGGGAGGCGATCAAGGAGATACCCACCCTGCGCATGCTGACCATCCCGATTGCAACGCTCCGCAAGCAAGCCGAGCGCCTGCAGCACCTCCTCCAGCAGGAAAAGGCCGCTGTCGCCGTCGAGGTGATCCAGGAGACGTCGCAGGTAGGAGGAGGAGCCCTCCCCTTGCAGGGGCTTCCCACATGGGCCGTGGCTGTCAAGCCTGCGCACGGCTCGCTCCAAGCCCTGGAGGCGGCATTGCGGCAGCTTGACTCTCCCATCATCGCCAGGATCGCCAATGACCGGCTCATCCTGGACGTGAGGACCATCCAAGATGAAGAGGTGCCGATCGTTGCCCGGGGCGTGGCCCAGGCTCTCAAAAAGGTCGCTGTATAGGGATGAGGGATAGAGGGATGACCGACCCCGGAGAGGCCTTTACCTTTCCCGTCCTAAAGGAGGACCACGGCAAGCGGCTTGACCTTTTCCTCGCTGAACACCTGCCGTTATCCCGCTCGCAGATCCAGCGGCTCATCCGCGAAAAGACCGTCCTCCTCAACAACGCCGGTGCCAAGGGAGGTCTCAAGGTCAAACAGGGGGATAAAGTGAGCGGGGTAATCCCCGCGCTAAAAGAGTCGGCCGTCCTCCCCGAAGACCTGCCGGTGACGTTTATCTATGAAGACGACGATCTCGTCGTCGTGGACAAGCCCTCCGGCATGACGGTGCACCCCGCGGGGAGCATGCGGTCAGGCACCCTGGTCAACGCGCTGCTCTTCCGCCTGCGCGACTTGACGGGGGTAGGCGGGGTCTTGCGTCCCGGTATCGTCCACCGCCTGGACAAGGGGACCTCAGGCGTGATGGTGGTTGCCAAAAACGATTGCGCCCACGAGGCGCTGGTACAACAGTTCCAGCAGCGGGAGGTGCACAAACTCTACCTCGCCCTGGTCTACGGCAGGATGGAGCAGGGAGAAGGGGTGATCACCGCCCCCCTGGGGAGGCACCCGATCGACCGCAAAAAATTCTCCCTCCGCACCCGGCACCCCCGGGAGGCGGAGACCCGGTGGCGGGTTCGGGAACGCTTTGCCGGGATCACCTCTGTCGAGGTCGCGCCAAAAACCGGCAGGACCCACCAGATCAGGGTGCACATGAGCGCGATCGGACACCCCCTGGTCGGAGACCCCGTCTACACAAAGGCGCGCCGGCTTGCTCAGATAGAAGACCCGGTGGTGCGGCAGCGGATCAAGGCCATGGGCAGGCAGGCCCTGCATGCCTTTCGTATCTCCTTCCGCCACCCCGTAACGGGAAAGGTCATGGAATTCACCGCCCCGTTGGCAGCGGATATGGAAGCCCTTTTGGAGGTGTTACGTGGACAATGAGTTTACCCTGCAAGAGCACGAGAAGGGCACCTATTTTAAGCTCCCGGCATTCAAACGAATCAGACACGCCTTCTGCACCCGAGCAGGCGAGACAGGGGCCTTGGAGGCCCTGGGTGGCACGCCCGAGCGGCTCCTCACCCTGCGGCAGGTGCATGGGGCGGAGGTGCTCGTCGTCAACGACGATACCAGGGCCCTCGCCCTCGCCCTTCCCCAGCCCTACGATGCCGTCGTCACGGAAAAGAAAAATATCGCCCTCGGGATCTGGACTGCCGACTGCCTCCCTATCTTGATGGCCGACCGCACGAAAAAAGTCATCGCCGCCGTGCATGCCGGCTGGCGCGGGATATGGAGCGGGGTCATCGAGCGTACCGTGGCCGAGATGACGCGGAGCTTTCAGAGCGCGCCCGCCGACATCTGGGCCGGCATCGGCCCGGGCATCGGCCCGTGCTGCTACGAGGTCAAAGAAGACGTGGTGAGCCTCTTTCGGAACGCTTATGCGGCAGCAGATCAATTTATCCAGGAGCGGGAGGGGAAGACGTACCTTGACTTACGGGGCGCCGCTCGGCTAGAATTAACGCAGGCAGGCATCCCCTTGGCGAACATCGCGGCCGTCAACCTGTGTACGTCGTGCCGGCAGGACCTCTTTTTCTCCTATCGTCGGGAAAATAACGCGGGGAGGCAACTGAGCTTTATTCTGCTGAAATAAGGAGGTTGTATGTTTGTCCTCGATAACTTCATTGCGGCGATCGCCAGGATATTGGTCATCGCCCTGAACATCTATATGTGGATCATCATCGTCCGCGCCCTGATCTCGTGGGTGAGCCCCAGCCCCTACAACCCCATCGTCCGCTTCCTCTATCGGGTCACCGAGCCGGTCCTGAGGCCGGTGAGGAGGATACTGCCGCTGCAGGGATTAGGCATCGATTTTTCCCCGGTTGTCGTCATCCTCGTCATCTTGTTACTGATAGATTTTGTCATACCTACCCTCTTCTATTATGTCCAAAGATTACTCGTCCCCTGATGGGACGTACGTCACCCTCAAGATCCACCTCCACCCCCGCGCCGCGCACGAGGAGATTAACGGCCTGCGCGGGGACAGTGTTAAGGTGCGCGTGACAGCTCCGGCGCTCGAGGACAAGGCCAATGCGGCCTTAAAAAAGTTCGTCGCAAAAAAACTCAAAATCGCCGTCTCTCATGTCGAGATCATCGCCGGCCATCACTCCCGGGAAAAGCTGCTACGGATCAGCGGCGTGACCAAAGCGGAGGTGGAAAAGGCATTCGGCATTCCCCTGCCGCCGGGATGATATGACAGTCTATAATTGAGGAAACGAAGTAAATAAGTGAAAGAAAGAGGCAATCGAAGAAATCATTCCGGAGGTGGAAAAATGAGAAAGGTTTTTTGGGGTTCTCTGGCAGCTATAACCATTTTGTTGCTTCTCAATCAAGGAGTTGTGTTTTCCGCACAGGAAAAAACGAAATTTTATCAGGTGACATACCAGGTGGAGAATGTCACGGGTCAGATCACGATCAACGGATTTGTCGTGACTGAAATGGACGGGAAGAACGGCACCGGTACCGCGGTGCTTAATCCCTGGCTGATCGGCGAGAATGAACTGAAGGCCGAAGCAAAGAAGGCCGATCCTTCCAAACCTGCTTCGTTGACCTTTGGCGTTTCCGAAATGATGCGCGGCGACATCGTTGCGACGACCGACAAAGGTAAGCTCTTTTCGCTCGAGCTGAAGAATAAAGATTTCAACGCGAAGGGCCAAGCATGGGCGGCAAAGAGATTTAAATCCACCCTTGATTTTAAAGAGCATCTGAGCCAGGCCGGACAGGCCAAAGAGGCCGACGTCCTTGCCTATGCGCAAAAATTATATGCGTTGTTCGTAAAAAAAGACGCTGAGGGAATCTTACGGGAGTTCGAGGTCAAAATCAGAGATTACGGAAAGGCGTTCGGTGGAACGGATGCAGAGGTAAAAACCGAGCTGCGAAGCTATCTGACCAAAGAGCTTTTCAAATTGAAACTGAATACGTTAAAGTCGGGCGCGCTGCGCGCCGTCGCCGTCGGCCCGACTAAAAATATATGGCATGTCATGAACGGCAAGGACGAGCTGATCACGGCGAAGGCGCCCGACGGCTCAATATTACAGACGGAAATTTATATCGGCCTCCTGGATGGGAAGTTAAAAGTCGTTCGCTGATTTTTTTATGGGCAAAAGGGATTCTATTCTCTCTCTAGGCCGCGCCTTAACTGTATTGTCCAGACGCAAAGGGCGGCGAGTAGTTCCTTGATCTTGTCCTTGGTCTTTTGATCCGTTATCTCCCCCTGTTCGTTGATGCTATTCGTGGCAAAGGGGACCATGACCTCCGGCTGGTTGAGAGGGCGCATGTTGAGAAAGACAAAGGTTTGTCGCAGATGATACTGCGCCCTGGCAGTGCCCAGCATGCCGATGGAAGCCCCCATGATCGCCACGGGCTTGCCGTCTAAGGCATTGTCGCCGTACGGGCGCGAGGCCCAGTCAATGGCGTTTTTAAGCACCCCGGGGATGGAATAATTATACTCGGGCGTCGCAATGAGGATGGCGTCCGCCGCCTTGATCTTGGCCTTGAATGCCTTGACCGTTGCCGGCGGCTCGTTTTCAAAATCCTGATTAAACGGAGGGATGCCCGCGAGGTCGAATTGCTCCAGCCTGGCCCCGTCCGGGACCAGCTCGACTGCCGCCTGCAAGAGCGCCTTGTTGTAAGAACCCTTTCTCAAACTGCCGGCAAAACCAAAAATCGAAATAACATCTCCTTTAACAGTGCCGTGCGTTACCATAGTGCCCCCTTCCCCTTGCCTGTTACGTTATTGAATCATCTAAAAACTCACTATGCCGAATTGTTGCTGTTTCTTATATAAGCACGCCGAGCGCGTTTTCAACATTAAATGGCTAAAAACGCCAACGCTCAGATATATTCCTTTTTAGGTGTGTAGCGAAGCTACATCCCCACTTTTATATTTTTGTATAATATGGTGGGGGAGAGGCTTGATTTTTTAGGCAAAAGGGGCCCTCGTCATAGACGGAAAAGGGAAGGATCTCTTCTTTCCCCAGGAGAGCATACTGAAAGGCCACGGTCTCGGGTATGTTTATCTCAGCTGCGCTGTTCGATCTGCTCGATAAGGTCATTGAATATGAAGATATGGAGTGGAAGACAGGCATACCAGTAGACCTTGCCCCAGAATCCGAAAGGTTGGTAATATGCCTTGACGCTGAGCTTCGTCGTCTCCTCTGAGTCGGCATCAACATTGAACTCCAGCCATGCCCTCCCCGGGAGCTTCATCTCTGCCCGCAGCAACAGCCGTTGATTCAAGCGGACGTCCTCGACGCGCCAGAAGTCGATAACATCGTTGACCCTGAGAAGGGACGCATGACGGCGACCTCGTGCGGTACCGACACCCATGACGATCCTGTCCACGAGGCCCCGTGCCTTCCAGAGCCAATGCATGTTGAACCAGCCTTCCTTGCCGCCGATCCGGCAAATGGAACGGAACAGGGCATGAGGGGGTTTGCCGGTGGATAGCGATGTGGATTTTATATACATGCTGCCGCGATCCATTTCCGTCAGTTTCAGAGCCAATTCGTGAGCAGGCGGATAGGCATCAGACCACCTGGTATAGATGCGGTCTTGCTCCTCCCGTGATAATGCCCGCAACACGGCCTCCCGGTAAGAGAGCAGGTCGATCTTGATAAGAGACTGGATGTCGTTGTTTTCACAAACAACGGTGTTGGCCGTGCTTTCCAAAAGGGAGCGAATGATCGGGTGAGGAACGGGGGTGAGAAGGCTTGCGAGATAGGCGTATACGGGTATGTTGGAAAAAAAGGTGGGGATAAAGAAGCGCCTCAGGTGGAGAACTTCCGAGAATGTCTTCAGCATCTCGTGGTAGCTCAAAATATCGGGACCACCGATGTCGTAGAAAACGCCTTCCGTTGCAGGCGTTTCCAGGACTCCCACGAGATACATGACCACATTGCGGATAGCAATAGGCTGGCATTTGGTCTTTGCCCACGGTGGCAGAAAAAAGACCGGCACCTTACGGACCAGATGCTCAATCATCTCAAAGGAAGCGCTTCCCGAACCGATAATGATGGCTGCCCTGAGCGCCGTCACCTTTGCCGAGCTTTGCATCAATTCGCTGCAGATCTCCTGTCTGCTCCTCAGGTGCTTCGACAGTTTTGATCGGCGGTCGCCAAGACCCCCGAGATAGATGATACGGCGCACGTTGTTCACATCCGCAGCTTTTCGAAAATTTCTCGCCGCTTCTCTATCGATCTTCTCGAAGCGTTTGGGGCCGTAGAGCAGAGAATGGATGAGATAGTACGCGGTGTCGATCCCCTTCAATGCCGCTATCAGGCTCTTTGGATCCAGGGCATCACCGGTGACAACCTCCACCCCCGGCCATCGTTTCTCGTGCTCCGGCGAATAGGCCCTCACCATAACCCGGACGTCATATCCGCGGTCGAGAAGTTCGGGCACCAGCCTTCCGCCGATGTAGCCGGTTGCCCCCGTTACGAGTATTTTCCCTAGCTGCGGATTCGGCGTGGTCTTAAGGTCACGACAGTACTGATCGGGACTTCTTGGGATATATCGGTTCTTTACGGCTTTTCGTGATGACGTGAGACGG
>MGQT01000114.1:0-2741 GCA_001797935.1 Deltaproteobacteria bacterium RBG_16_54_18
GACTGTGGAACACGCTCAAGTAAAGGGCGGACTACTAACTCCTTGCCCTTTACAGAAACATCGTCAATGGTGGTAAAGCTGTTTACGTCACGGACGATGACACCGGGAATTCGTTGGATCTGTAAAGTCAGGTCCGAAATCCGGGTAAGGGTCTGCTTATTTATGATACCGCGCTCGTTGACAACACCGAGCACTAAAACATCCGGATGCAGTTCAAACTCCCTCTCCACCTGGTCGTTATATTGCCTTACAGGGGATGTTATCGGGAGCATGTGCTTGGGGTCCGTGTCAGTAGTGATCTTTGGCAGCTGAGAACCGAACAAGATTGTTATGATCACAGCCGCCCCAATCACCGTTTTTGGTCTGGCAATAGCAAACTGTACAATTCGATTTAACATGGGGTCACTCCTTGGTTTATATCCAACCAAAACGGACGGAAGTCCGATAGACTCTCCAGGAAAAGAGCGCTGCCAGTAGAATCAAAATCGTAGTGGCTGGAAGTCCAAACCGACTGGTCACTTGCAGCCCTAACAAAACAATCGTGATGACGATGAACAGGCAGGCCGTCGCTAAGCGCGTTCGTCTGAGTCGGATCGGAGCAATTTGCTTAGCGATCCCTTCGGAGATATCGTCTCCCTGCACTTTAGCAAGAATTGCTTCGATGGCAGGCTGGATTTGGAAATGGACTACCGAAAGCAGGGCAGTGAGCAACAGCAACAGAAGGAGCTTGGCCAAAAGGATCGGGTTCTCGATCAGGTCACTCCAGGGGAAACCGCCGAGGGGAATCAGCAGGATACCGGTCAATAGGGCTGTAAACTGATATACGTAGCACCGTATTGCCGCCCCCTTGATTATGTTTTCGAAGTACCGGTCCACGACGAATGGAGCTTTTCCTATGCGTCTCCGTTCGTGCACGACAATCAGGTTGTACAGGGGCGCTGCCATAAAAACCACCGCCAAAATATGGATGAACTTCACAATATCATAGGCCATCTCATTTCCTCCTTTGTAAACCTGGAGTTTCTAATCGGCTCCGAATTTCCCCTAACAAGGGTGATAGTCGGCCGCAGTTAATAAAAAGCATATGATCGTTCAAGGTCCTCTTAAAGCGTCTTGAATCATTTTTATCAAGAGATCTTTTTCAAAATCTTCTTGTGAAAGAGATATCCGAAATTCTCGATCAATAATGACATGATAGGGAACAAAACCCGTACCAAATTTTTTGTAAATTTCCCCCTTGGGGTCAATGCTCACTGGGTAAGTCAATCCATGCTGAGAAGTCCAAGAAGAGGCTTGCTTACCATTTTCTTTGGCGCCGATAGCAAAGATCTTCAACCCCTCATCCTTGAATCTCTGCCAGATCTCTTTTTCGATAACAGGAGCCTCCTGTTGACAGCGTGCTCACAGGGTTTTCCAGAAAACCAAAAATATTGGATAGCCCTTAAAAGCTGAGAGTGACAGCTTATCGTTGATGGGGAAATCATCAACTTCGTTACCTTCTTTGAACCTGCTCACATGCTCCTCAAAAACCTTCATTTTTTCTCCTCTCCCTCAAGAATTTAACCTCATTACCGCAGACAGTCCGAAGACTCAGCCCTTTGGTGAGGCCAGACTTATTTGATCCGTCTTAGGGTTGCCACCATCTTGCCTTTCTCATGAAGCTGTTCCAGAAGGACCTCCCGCATCAAATCACAAGCCTGGATGATCTTGGGATTCGAAATCCGATAGTAGATATTAACTCCCTCTCGTCTGGTCAAGACGACCCCTTTCGATTTTAAGATGCTCATATGTTGAGAGAGATTGGCCTTGCTGAGTCCAATCTTGCCAATCAGCTCGCTGGCAGTCATTTCCTTGTCCTTCACTGTATTAAGAATCTCCAATCGCTTGGCATGGGAAAAAACCTTGCAGACATCAGCGTGGAGTTCAAAGATATTTTCCATTTGTTCCTCCCTAATCAGTTTTGAAGGCTAAAGCCTTTTGTGGGCAGATCTCGATGCAAAGGCGGCACTTCAAGCAGTCCCATTCTGGGATAATAACAGGTGTGCCATTCTCTGGTCGATATTGCCATCGATTAATCTGTATCGGACAAACGGCATCGCATTTCTTGCATCCATTGCATTTCAAGCTGATCGTCAATGGATACTTGCCTTTTCCCAGCCAGTTGCCCATTGTCCCCACGGGGCAAAGCATGCACCAACTCCGGTGATGCGTTAGGATTCCAACAACGATTCCAACAACGGTTGTCACGCTCAGCATCATCACAAATACACGTCCCATTCCATCTGTGCTTGGCCACGCGCGCGGAAGCTGGGTCAGCAGGACGGTCATAAGGATCATCAGCATGAGGATTCTGAATTTGGTATTTCGGAAGAGGAGAGGGATTTTCTTCTTTACGCTGAGTCGGCTCATAAGAAGATCCCATGAGCTCCCACGCGGACACAGCCAGTCACACCAGTACCTCCCTTTAAAGAGGGCAATTCCCATCCCAGCCATCATACAGAGAGGGAGCAGATAACCCAGGAGGGGATAGCGCCATCCTGCGATTACCACCAGAGGTAAAATCCACCAGAGCAGCAACTGCCGGCCGGTGCGTCTTTTTACAACCATTGAGAACTGGGCTTTCATCTTTTCCTCCTACTTGTTTAGAACATTTATAGTTTACATACATCTAAACTCTACTATAAAGGAGCGCGTCTGTCAAGTTAAAAAATGAAGAAGGAAGGTAGTAGCTTTAATGATTA
>MGQT01000114.1:2761-13696 GCA_001797935.1 Deltaproteobacteria bacterium RBG_16_54_18
TTTAGCGGAATCGCCCGCCTTGTCCACGCATTTCGGGATAAAGGACGCTTTTCCCGTCGTAAGACCTTAGTTCCTTTCAAAAATGACATGGATGTGTTATATATCAAGGATTGGAGAGAGATGCATGATGGATACCAGGGAGCGGCGCATTTTAACAGTCAGCGAGCTCACGCAGGGGATCAAGGAGCTGTTGGAGACGGCCTTCGATGAGGTGTGGGTGCAAGGGGAGGTCTCCAACGTGCGCCGTCCTCCATCCGGACATCTCTATTTCACCTTGAAGGATGCAGAGAGCCAGATCAGGGGGGTGGTCTTCAAGATGCAGTCGCGCATGCTGCGCTTCAATTTGGAGGACGGGCAGCACGTGATTTGCTGGGGAAGGGTAGGGGTTTACGAGAAACGGGGCGAATACCAGATTATCGTCGATTACATGGAACCCCGTGGGATCGGTTCGCTCCAACTCGCCTTTGAACAGCTCAAGCAACGGCTTTTTGAAGAGGGACTCTTTGACGAGGCCAGGAAGCGCCCCTTGCCCCTGGTGCCCGGACGGATTGGGATCGTTACCTCCCCGACAGGTGCCGTGATCCGGGACATGGTCCGCATCCTGCGCCGCAGGTTTGAGAACATCGAGATACTCTTGTACCCCGTCAAGGTCCAGGGTGAGGGAGCGGCGGTGGAAATAGCCCAGGGCATAGAATATCTCGGCGCGAGAGGGCAAGTGGACGTCGTCATTGTCGGCAGGGGAGGGGGATCGCTGGAAGACCTGTGGGCCTTTAACGAGGAGGTCGTGGCCCGGGCCATCTTCAACTCCCCGATCCCCGTCGTCTCGGCGGTGGGGCATGAGACGGACTTTACTATTGCCGACTTCGTGGCTGATGTCCGTGCCTCTACTCCCTCGGCGGCGGCGGAGATCGTGGTACAGCAGAAGCGGGATCTGATCAGGGTGCTCGATGGGCTGACCGCGCGGATGGCGCGAGTGATGGATCAGGTCTTGCTCGGCGGCCGGGAACGCGTGCAAGGGGTGCAGAAGAGGATCAGGGACCCCCGGCGCCGGATAGATGAACTCCGGCTGCGGCTCGATGAAGACTGGGGCAGACTTGCCCAGGCAATTATGAGGACGTGGCGCGAGAACCGCGAACGGCAACAGAGGGTCTCGCGACTCCTCGTTACCCAGACCCCGGTAAATCGGATTCAATCCCTGAGGATGGTACTCGACCAGGCGCGCAAGGGGTTAGACGGGGGAATGGTAAATCTGGTAGCGGCCAAGCGGGGGATATGGGAAAAAGAAGTAGCCAGGCTCGATGCCATGAGTCCGCTCGCGATCTTGCAACGGGGGTACAGTATCACGCGGCGTCTGCCGGACGGCCTGATCCTGCGCGATGCCGCTCACGCAGAAATCAATAAAGAGATAGCGGTGCGGCTCTCTCGCGGCGAGCTCGTCTGCCGCGTTGAGCAAAAGAGATGAAGGTATTATTCTGGCTGGCGATCTTTTTCCTCGTTGTTGTACCCTCTGCGACGGGCGAAGGGATACAGGTTTCATGGTCGCCCCGCGAGATGGAGCAGGGCGATATCCTCTTGGTACGCGTGCAGACGGAAGTTGCCGATACTGTTGTCGAGGGTTCTTTTGATAAAACGCCTCTTTACTTTTATAAAGAGGGAGAAACGTCGTTTACCGGCATCGTGGGGGTAGACATGGCAGCAGAGCCGGGGCCGCATTCCCTCAAGGTGATGCTGAAAGGTCGCGGCGTTAAACCTCGCGAACAGGTCTTCTCGGTGCCGATCGCCGTGGGCGAATTTGAAGTACAACGCTTGACGTTGACCAAAGAATTGGTGGACTTGCAGGGGGAGATACTGAAGCGTTACCTCGCGGAACGCAAAAAAATTACGGAAATCTTTAAACAGGTCAGACCCCTCAAGCTCTGGGAATATCCGTTTATCCGGCCGGTTTCCGGTGAAATAACGAGCACCTTCGGCTTGCGCCGAATCCTTAATGGTCAAGAGCGCTCGCCGCACAATGGGGTCGACATCGGGGCCCCCAAGGGGGCGGAGGTGCTTGCGTGCAACAGGGGTATGGTGGCCTTGGCCCAGGAGTTGTGCCTCGAGGGGAACACCATTATAATAGATCATGGTTTTGGCCTGTATTCGATTTACATGCACCTCTCCGAGATCAGGGTCAAAGAAGGGGACCAGGTAGCTCGCGGTGCTTGTATCGGTCTCGTGGGGGCAACCGGCCGTGTCACCGGTCCGCACCTGCACTGGGGAGTAAAGTTATTGGGGGCACGGGTTGATCCCTTTGCCCTCTTGCGCCTTGGCACTCCTGAGGGGTAATGGGCCTGAGTGCTTCGTCACCTACGCACCATGAAAATGGTATACATAAACCCCCTCTCCTTAGCAGACTGTGTCGTAATTACATTTTACCCTTCTCCCCTAGTAAGGGGAGAAGGTGCAGTCCCGCACCGCTTTGGATAAATCAGGAACTACGGGATGCCACAAGGCGGCAGATGAGGGGTTACAATAAAAACAATATGCTAAAATGCTTTTTAGTTGAGCCCCTCACCCCCACCCTCTCCCCTGCCACGGTGAGGCATCCCAACCTCTATATTTTTAAAAAAGAGGAGAGGGACAGACGTGGGGCGAGGGAAATATAAGAATTACGACACAGTCTATAATTTGGGGGAGAAAGAAGAAGTAAATTTATTTTCTGAGTGAGCGATATGAAAAAAGAAAAATCTTTTGAAGAGGTGCTGCGGGAATTGGAGGAGATCGTGAATCGCCTGGAGCAGGGGGATCTTCCCCTTGAGGAGTCCCTCCAGCTCTTTGAACAAGGGGTCCGGCTCTCCCGCTCATGCCACACCAAGCTCGATGAAGCGCAGAAACGGCTGGAGATCCTGCTCAAGGATGAAGAAGGGATGATGACGGCACGTCCCTTTGATCAGCCAGGGGAAGTAGAGGATGACTGAACGGCAGGTGACAAAGAGACGGATCCTCGACCGCATTGATGCGCCGGAGGATGTGCGGCGCCTGGAGCGACAGGACCTGCCCCGCCTGGCCCAAGAGATCAGAGAAGAAATCCTTGCCGTCTGCTCAGAGGCCGGCGGGCACCTTGCCCCGAGCCTGGGGGTGGTGGAACTCACGCTCGCCCTGCACTATTGCTTCGATACCCCCCGGGACAAATTCATCTGGGACGTCGGACATCAGGCCTATGCGCACAAATTGGTCACCGGCAGGCGCAAGCAGTTCAAGACCCTAAGGCAGGAAGGAGGCCTGAGCGGCTTTCCCAGGCGCGAGGAAAGCATCTATGACCCGTTCGGGTCGGGTCACAGCGGGACCTCCGTCTCGGCGGCCCTCGGCATGGCCGAGGCGCGAGACCTGCGGGGGGACGATTACAAGGTCGTGGCGATCATCGGTGACGGCGGGTTGACCGCAGGGATGGCCTTTGAGGCCCTCAATTGCGCCGGCGAGTTGCAACGGGACCTCATCGTGGTGGTGAACGATAATGAGATGTCTATCTCCAAGAGCGTCGGGGCCGTATCCGCCTACCTCAACAGGATTATGACGGGCCACCGTGTCAACCGTTTTCGCGAGGACATCAAAAAATTCTTGGAGGAGATCCCCGGCATCGGCAAGTCGGTGGTGAAAATCGCCACCCAGGCCGAGGAATCATTAAAGGGACTCGTGGTACCCGGTATCCTCTTCGAGGAACTGGGCTTCCAGTATTTCGGCCCCTTGGACGGGCATCATATCGACCACCTCATCGATACCTTTCGGAATGTCAAAAAATTAAAAGGCCCGATCCTCGTCCATGTCCTCACCAAAAAAGGAAAGGGATATCCGCCGGCCGAGGCCAACCCCGACATATTTCATGGGGTAGGCCGGTTTGAGCGGTCCACGGGGAGGATCCATGAAAACTCCTCGCCGCCGACCTACACTCAGGTCTTCGGCAAGACCTTGGTAGAACTGGCGCAGGCGGATAAACGGGTGGTGGCGATCACTGCCGCTATGCCCTTGGGGACCGGGCTTGTGGAATTCGCCGCGCGGTTTCCCGACCGTTTTTATGACATCGGCATCGCCGAACAGCACGCGGTGACCTTCGCCGCCGGTTTGGCCTTGGAGGGGCTGCGTCCCGTGGTCGCGATCTATTCCACCTTTCTCCAGCGGGCCTATGATCAGGTCGTCCATGACGTCTGCCTGCAGCGCAGCCCGGTCATATTCGCCCTGGATCGGGGAGGGATTGTGGGTGAGGACGGTCCCACGCATCAGGGGCTCTTTGACCTCTCGTACCTGCGCCACATCCCCCGGCTCGTCCTCATGGCCCCCAAGGATGAAAATGAACTGCGACGGATCTTGGCCACTGCCATCCAATATGAAGATGGTCCCCTGGCCTTTCGGTATCCGCGGGGTAAAGGGGAGGGGGTGCCCTTGGATAAGGAGATTACGTTGCTCGAGATCGGCAAGGGAGAGGTCCTGCGAGAAGGCGCCGATGCCCTCCTCCTGGCCCTCGGTTCCACGGTCTACCCCAGCCTTGAGGCAGCCGCCCTGCTCGAACAAGATGGGATTCAGGTGACGGTGGTCAACAGCAGATTTGTGGTGCCCCTGGACGAAGAGCTGATCGGTACGCTTACCAGGCACCACCGCGTCGTGGTGACCGTGGAGGAGAATGTCGTGGCCGGCGGCTTCGGCAGTGCGGTCTTGGAGTTTCTCCATACCAGGGGGGGGCGCCTCCCGCGGGTTTCTTGCCTCGGGGTCCCGGCGCGTTTTATGGAACACGGGCCGCAGGGAGTGCTGCGGAAACGATACCGCCTCGACCCGGAGGGGATTGCCCAGCAGGTGCGGACGGCCTTGCAACAGGGGACTTCGCATCGGGGGACGTCTCATCATGGAAAAGCAACGGCTCGATAAGGCCTTGGTGACACGGGGGTTGGCCTTGAGCAGGGAGCGGGCGCAGGCCATGCTCCTCGCCGGCGTGGTATTGGTCGACGGGCAGCGTCAGGCAAAGGCCGGGACCATGATCCCCGCCGAGGCAGCCATCAGCCTCACCCACGACCCTCAGCCGTATGTCAGCCGGGGGGGGGTGAAGATAGAGCGCGCCCTGGACTTTTTCCCTATTGATCCGGCGGGGAAGGTGATCATAGATGTAGGGGCATCGACAGGCGGCTTCACCGACTGTCTCCTGCAGCACGGTGCCGGGCGCATCTACGCCGTCGATGTTGGCTACGGGCAACTGGCTTGGAAACTCCAACGAGACCCCCGGGTAATCAATCTCCAGCGTCGCAATATCCGCTACCTGAAGTCGGAGGAGGTAGGGGAACGGGTGGATTTGGCTGTCATCGATACGTCCTTTATCTCACTGGAAATGGTCATACCCGTCGTGCTTACGTTTCTTAAGGCAGGGGGGGGCCTCTTAGCGTTGATAAAACCCCAGTTTGAGGTGGGCAAGGGGGAGGTGGGCAAGGGAGGGGTCGTGCGCGATCCAGAAAAGCACCACCGGATCATCGAGCGGATTAGCCGGTTTGTTGCAGACAAGGGATTGATCCTCCACGGCGTCATGGAATCGCCGCTGCTGGGCCCCAAGGGAAATAAAGAGTTTTTTATCTACGGCGAGCTCCCACATGGGAACGGTAGCGGAACCGAGGCCGGTTAAGTTGCTCATGAGCCTGATCACTGCCGATGATCGGCTCCTCCGGCAGGCCGTTGACGGCTTGGCAAAGAGATACGGTGCGATCGATTTCGAGAGCGAGCCCCTCCCCTTTGACTTCACCTCGTACTATGCCCTTGAGATGGGAACCGGGCTGTTCCGGCGGTTGGTCACCTTTGGACCCCTTATCGCCCGTGAATCCTTGGTGAGGATCAAGGGAGAGACCAACGAGCTTGAGACAACGTTCTCTCTCGAGGGAAAGAGGAGGATAAACATCGACCCGGGATATATCTCAGCGGAACACTTGATTTTGGCCACCACGAAAGGGTATACTCACCGTCCCTACTTGGGTGAAGGGATCTACGCAGACCTCACCCTGATCTACCGCACCGGGGAGTTCCACCCCCTGGAGTGGACGTATCCGGACTATGCCTCGCATGAGATCAGGCAAATCCTTGCGGAGATACGCAGACGGTATCTGCAGGGGCAGAAGGAGGGCATCAGATGATAAAAAGCATGACGGGATATGGGGCGGCGGAACAGGATCTCCCCTTGGGGAAGGCGTCGGTGGAAGTACGTTCCCTCAACCATAAATACCTGGATATCTCCTTACGGCTCCCACGGGGTATCTTTACCCTTGAGCCGAAGATCCGGGACCTGGTAAAAAAAGGTATCTCCCGGGGGCGGGGGGATTTGACCATACGGATCGACCCTGCCGGTGCCGCCATTCCGCGGTACCACCTGGAGGCGGATACGAACCTGGCGGAAGAATATATCCACCTCTTGGATGCGATCAAGGAAAAGTTCGGTCTTAAGGGAGAGGTGACGTTGGATCATATCGCCGGTGTGCGGGAGATTATTCCTTTTCTCGAAGTGAAAGAGGACGCAGAACTATACGGGGAGGGCGTTGCCGCGGTCATTGACGCGGCGTTACGGAACCTGGATGATAGTCGACGTAAGGAAGGAGAGGCCCTTGCGGCGGATCTCCAGGGCAGATTGACGGAAGTGCGCAAGCGCACCGCGGAGATCAAGGACAGGGCACCGATCGTGGTCGATGCCTATCGGGAGCGGTTGCGTGAGCGCGTGCGTTCTCTCTTAGAAGGCAGCGAGTTCGACGAGCGCAGATTTCATCAGGAGGTTGCCTATTTTGCCGAACGATCCGATATCTCCGAGGAGGTAATCAGGATGGAGAGCCATCTGCACCAGTTCGACGCCAAACTCAAGGAAGAGGGCCCTGCCGGCCGGGGTCTGGATTTTATCCTCCAGGAGATGTCCCGGGAAGCGAACACCATCGGTGCAAAGGCCGCTGATGTTGATATTTCGCATAAGGTCATAGAGCTCAAGAGTGAGCTCGAGAGGATGAGAGAGCAGGTACAAAATATTGAATAAGAGGGATGCACAGTTACAAAACATCGAATAAGAGGGACGCACAGTTACAAAACATCGAATAAGAGGGACGCAGATGAAGATGCCGCTCTTGAATGTCGGTTTTGGCAACGTCGTGGTCGCCACCCGCGTTATCGCTATTGTCAGCCCCAGCTCGGCCCCCATGAGAAGGCTCAAGGACCATGCGCGGGACCTGGGGAAGCTGATTGATGCATCGCAGGGACGCAAGACCAGATCGATCATTGTCACCGATAGCGATCATCTGATCTTATCGGGGATTCAACCCGATACCTTGGCACAGCGGCTGGCCGGCGACACGGAGACAGAGTAGGATCGGACAGGAGTGCGTGAGGTGGCGCGAAACAAACAAGGTATCCTCTTTGTCGTCTCCGCCCCGTCAGGGGCAGGGAAGACGACCCTCGTCAACAAGGTAATCGCCGCGCTCCCCGGGGTTGGTTTGTCGGTTTCCTGCACGACCAGGCCCCCCCGGCCCGGGGAACAGACGGGAGTTGATTACTCTTTTATCTCACGCGATGAATTTACGGCCATGGAACAGGCGGGTAAATTTATGGAGTGGGCTCGGGTGCACGGGGATCTGTACGGTACCCCGCGGGCCAATGTGGAGCGGCTGAAAGACGGTGAAGACCTTATTCTGGAGATAGATACCCAGGGGGCGAGAGAGATCAGGAAGGTCTTTCCCGAGAGCGTCCTCATCTTTATCCTCCCCCCCTCATTGGAGGTCCTCCGGGGGAGGTTGCAGGCCAGGGGAGGAGATTCCGAAGAGGCGATGGCTGCCCGGCTGCACAATGCCCAGAAGGAACTTGATCAAATAGCGCGGTACGATTATATTGTAGTCAACGCCGAGATCGAGGAGGCGACGCGAGAATTGGCCTCCATCATCACTGCTGAGCGGTGCAAGACCGCGAGAGTATTGGAACGAGAAAAAGGAGGAACCTATGGCGCGAATAACGGTTGAGGATTGCCTGGCGCGCGTGGAGAGCCGGTTTTCATTGGTGAACCTGGCGGCCAAGCGGGTCAAGCAGCTCCTCAAGGGGGCACCCCCGCTGGTGATTGATGATAATAAGGCTATTGTTACCGCTTTGCGGGAGATAGCCGCCGGCAAGGTTGGCTATACCTACGAGCCGGCAGGAAAGGCCGGGGAGACGGAAAAATCCCGGGTGAAGCTGGTAGAGAAAGCTGAGGAGCAAGAAAAAGAGGCGTGAGCGCAGGAAAGTATTCTCATTTACGATTTTCGTGAGGAGGGGAAAAAATGGGCGTGCGAATTGGGATTAACGGTTTTGGCCGGATAGGCAGGGTTATCGTGCGGGCTGCCCAGCGGATGGGCGCCCCCTTGGAGTTTGTCGCGGTGAACGATTTGACGGATGCCGGGACCCTCGCGCATCTGCTCAAATATGATTCCGTGCACGGCCCGTTCGACGGCGAGGTGAAGGCCGAGAAGGATCGTATCCTCGTTGACGGCAAGGAGATCCAGGTCTTGGCAATCAAAGACCCTGCCCAGCTCCCGTGGAAGCAGTTGGGGGTGGACGTCGTCATGGAGTGCACGGGTTTGTTTCGGGACCGGGACAAGGCGGCCAAACATCTCGAGGCAGGCGCGCGAAAGGTGGTCATCTCCGCTCCGGCCAAGGGGCCCGATATGACACTGGTGATGGGGGTCAACGAGCGTCAGTACGATCGTGAGAAGCATCATATCATCTCGAACGCCTCGTGCACGACGAATTGTCTTGCCCCGGTGGCCAAGGTTATCCTGGAAAACTTCGGGATCAAGCACGGCTTGATGACGACGATCCACGCCTATACCAACGACCAGGTGATCTTGGACTTTCCCCACAAGGATCTGCGCCGGGCCAGGGCAGCCGCCCTCTCGATGATCCCGACGACGACCGGTGCGGCGACGGCCGTCGCCTTGGTGCTGCCGCAGCTCAAGGGAAAGCTGGACGGGCTGTCCATCAGGGTCCCGACGCCCAACGTCTCACTCGTCGATTTGGTCGCCGAGGTGGAAAAGGACACAAGCGCGGACGAGGTGAACGCCGCGCTGAAAAAAGCCGCGATGGGAGAGCTCAAGGGCATACTCGGGTATTCGGAAGAGCCCCTGGTATCGGTTGATTTTAACGGCAACGTGCTCTCCTCCATTGTGGATGCGCCGAACACGACGGTCATTGAGGGGCGCATGGTAAAGGTCCTTTCCTGGTATGACAACGAGATGGGGTATTCCGCCAGGATGGTGGACGTGGCCAGATTCATCGCCTCATAATTTACCATGACGGTGTGGCACCCATGAACGACGAAAATTACCAAGTTTTTATCCTCCCCCTTGATGGGGGAGGATTGAGGTGGGGGTGAAATATGGATGCCCCCTCACTGCCACCCCGCGGCATCTCCAGCTTGCGGGACCCCGCATTCTGCCCAAAGGGGCACCTCCGGCTTGTTCTGTGCTGTGGAGCGGGGCCGTCTTCCATGGTTTATATATACGGCGGTGCGGGACTTCACCCTCTCCCCCAAGAGGCTGTGTCGCAATTACATTTTAGCACGATATATCCCTTCTCCCCTTAGTAAGGGGAGAAGGTGAGGATGAGGGGTTACAATTAAAACAATAAGTTACATGCCTTTTAGCTGGACCCCTCACCCCCGCCCTCTCCCCACGGTGATGGGGAGAGGGAAATATTTGAATTACGACACAGTCTCCAAGGAGAGAGAAGATAATATTTTTGTAGATAGTTGAACTGACCGAAAGGTTTGATACTGTGGCCATCACGTGTATTAATGAAATTGATATTGCGGGGAAAATGCTCTTCATCCGGGTCGACTTCAACGTGCCCATCGCTGACAACGCGGTAAAGGATGATGCGAAGATTACGGCTGCCCTCCCCACCATTCAATATGCCATAGAGAAAGGGGCGCGGGTGATCCTGGCCTCGCACCTGGGGCGTCCCAAGGGGAAGGTGGTGCCGGAGATGAGTTTGGCGCTGGTGGCGCCGCTGCTTTCCCGCCTCCTCGGCCGTGCAGTGGTCATGGCGTCTGATTGTGTCGGTCCGGCGGTTGCTGCCCTTGCGACGAAGATGCAGGGGGGAGATTGCCTCTTGCTGGAAAATGTCAGGTTCCATCCCGAAGAGACGGAGAATAGTCCGGAGTTTGCTCGACAATTAGCCGGGCGCGCCGACATCTACGTCAATGACGCCTTCGGTGCGGGCCACCGCGCCCATGCCTCGACCGAGGGTATAGCGCATGTCGTCAAGACGGCGGTCTGCGGTTTTCTCATGAAGAAAGAAATAGATTATCTGATTACGGCCTTGGCCGCTCCCGTGCGTCCCTTTGTCGCGATTGTCGGGGGGGCAAAGGTCTCCGATAAGATCGGGGTGGTGAAGAATCTCATCAACAAGGTTGATGCGCTCCTCATCGGCGGCGGCATGGCCTATACCTTTTTAAAATCCAAGGGGTATGAGGTCGGAAAATCGCTGCTGGAGGCAGATAAGGTACCGGTGGCGAGCGATATCCTCCGGGAGGCGCGCGCGCGTAAGGTAGAGCTCCTCCTCCCCGTGGACGTGGTGGTTGCCAAGGAGTTTGCCCCCGATGCCGAGCATCAGGTGGTCGACGCCCAACAGATTCCCCCTGACTGGGAGGCAGTGGACATCGGTCCGCGGACCATCGAGGCCTTTGCCCGGGTTATTGCAACAGCAAAAACAATTGTGTGGAACGGCCCCGTAGGGGTTTTTGAGATGCCTGCCTTTGCCAAGGGCACCGCGGGGGTGGCCCGGGCAATCGTCGCGTCGGGCGCTATCAGCATTGTGGGCGGGGGTGATTCCCTGGCGGCGCTCAGGGGCTTGGGTCTCGTCGATAAGGTCACCCATGCCTCAACCGGCGGCGGGGCCATGCTGGAGCTCCTCGAGGGGAAGACCCTC
>MGQT01000115.1:0-208 GCA_001797935.1 Deltaproteobacteria bacterium RBG_16_54_18
ATTTCCGGCGTGATTTCTCCCTTGCGGGCCTTCGCGAGCTGCGTCTCTTTCATTTCATGCTCCTGTTTATGGCAATAACTTTTCGTACTACTTCAATCGGGTCCTTCCCCAAAATGCGGATCATGGCTTCTTTTCCCCAACCTCCTTCATCATAGATAGCATCGGGTATTGTCGTTGCCTTTTTCAAGACATCGTCAACCCCCCAGGC
>MGQT01000115.1:214-301 GCA_001797935.1 Deltaproteobacteria bacterium RBG_16_54_18
GCGGCCTTCCGCTGTCTGTATTTCCGGCGGTTCTTCTCCCCGGTCAAAGCCCAAAATGGTAAACCCCGCGCGCTCGCAGGCCTTTAT
>MGQT01000115.1:391-763 GCA_001797935.1 Deltaproteobacteria bacterium RBG_16_54_18
AGCGCCAAAGACAGGGGGGGAGACCGTGGTGATGGTCTCGCGCACGCGTATGATCCTGCCGGGAAAGGCCGCTACGTCTTCATGTGTCCGGGCATGGGGCAGGGCATAGCCGAGATTGGCAGAGACCTCCGGGATGAGCCTGTTGATATCGGGCTCTTGCTGCAATACAGAAACGGCCTGCTGCAAGGCCGCGAGTATTTCATCCTGTTCCGCTGTTGTAGTATCGAAGGCAAAGGGAGGGGCGAATTTTTTTCCCTGCCCGATGGTTTCGGCGGCCTTGATGCCGGCGATGGTGAAATCCCTGCCTCGCTGTATGGCCTGTTTCAGAGAGGCACCTTTGGCCAGTTCCGTGGCAATGGCGGCAGAGAGCAC
>MGQT01000115.1:790-16600 GCA_001797935.1 Deltaproteobacteria bacterium RBG_16_54_18
CGGCAGCCGTTTTGAGGGGAACTCGGTATAACCCTCTTCATCGAGGAGGATGTCTATTGGATCGCCTGTCAAATGTCCCCCCTTTACCAGGACGGCCTGAGCTCCGTATCCACGGATCAGTTTGGCAGCCTCGCGCATCTCGGCTGTCGTAGCTACCTCCATATCGGCAAGTGCTGCTGCCTCGGGGAGGTTCGGCGTTACCAACAAGGCCAGGGGGAGCAATTCCTCTTGCAAGGCTTTCTGCCCCTCTTCGTCTAACAAGGTCGTGCCGTCGCCGGCAGCAAAGACAGGATCGACGATGAGGTTACGCACGCCATATGCAGCCAATTTTTTTGCCACGAGCCGCACGATTGCCGCGTCCCAGAGCATACCGGTCTTGACAGCATCAACGCTTATCTCGGCGAAGATTGCATCCATCTGCGCTCCGATAAAAGGGAGGGGGAGGGGATAGATTGATTGGACGCCGAGGCTGTTTTGCGCAGTGACGGCGGTAACGATGGTCATCCCGTGTCCTCCCAACGAGGCAATGGTCTTTATGTCCGCCTGGATCCCGGCCCCGCCTGAGGAGTCGGAGCCGGCGATGGTCACGATCCGCTTCATCGCTCCTTCTTCAGTCTTTCGCCGATCAAGGCGGCTGCCTTCTCCCCGGAGAGCAACATCCCTCCGAAGATCGGCCCCATCCGGTAGGCGCCGAAGGAGGCGTTGGCAGACATGCCGGCCACGAAGACGCCGGGGAAGACCTCCTTGGTGTTTTCCAGCGTGAGCAGTTCCGCCTGTTCTGCCCAGAGGGACTTTTCCCCCATGATCTTTCCTGTCGGCGTGAGGAGGGGGGCGTCTACCTTGCGCTCGATGACCTTGACCACCTCGGTGGCGTGCCCCGTGGCATCGATGACGTACCTGCTGCGCATGGTCAACGGGTCCACGTGGAGGTTCGCCATCTCCACAGCGGTCCAATTCAAGACGAGCCCGACAACTCTCTCCTGACGCAGCACCACGTCCTCCACGCTCACCAGGTTGAATATCTTAACGCCTGCCTGCACGGTGCGCGAGCAGAGGGTGGAGATGGCCTCCACCGCATCGGCCGTGTAATGCCCATCCCGGTAGAGCTCGCTCTTGACGCCGAAGACGTCGAGGATCCTCTTTCCTTCTTCCTGCACCACGATCTCATTGAACATCATGCCGCCCCCCCACATCCCGCCGCCGATGCTCAGCTTCCGCTCAAAGAGGGAGACTTTGTAACCGGCCTTGACGAGATAGTAAGCCGCCACCAGCCCGGCCGGCCCGCCGCCGACCACGGCGACGTCTACCTCGAGGGAATCGGTGAACTTGTGCAGGAACCTTTCAATAATAGCCTGGGAAATAATGACTTCGTCGAGCGCCATACGGACAATCCTCCTTCGTTCAAATTTTTTAAAAATCTCTCCAATAAAAAAACCGTATCTTCATATCTCTTGGGGAGATAGGGAAAATACGGCCCGTCACCTGATCTTCTGCCGCTTTCCCTACGCTGGAATTACCCATACAGGTTCCCAGGGTCATCCCTTGACGGGATTTCTCAGCCCTTGCGAGCTCCCCTAGCGACCGCTATTCAGTTTTTAGCTATTTACAGGATAAGCCCGTGCGGCATGGAAGTCAAGCATTCCTTTCTTTCCAGCATGCGGTAAAGACGGTATACTATACCTGTTCTGAGAACAAGCCGGAAAGTCATCTATTAATCGTTATACGGCAGGAGATGTATAGAAAATTGAAAGTGGATTGGGTTAAATTTCTCCTTCATTTTATTTTCGGGTTATTTCTCGGATTGTTGGGAGTGGTAAGTTGGGGACTATTGTTTGAAGCGCGGTCATGGGTGGATTTGCTTTGGCTCCCCGTCCTTCTTGGCATTTTGGGCGGTATATTTGGGGATCGCTTGTGGGAGAAATTTGTCAAGTGGTTGTAATTTTGTGCCTATAACGTTGCGACTAAGTGGCTGGCAAAAAACCGCAGCGATTTACCAGCCCATCTTCAACCGCTTGGTGAGGCCAAACAATTCTTGTGCTATCCGTAAAAAAATATTTCCGAAATGGTGACCCAAGGTTCTTCTACCTGCTCGGCTTGATAGATGGCATCAATGCTGATTTTTACGGTCTTGGTCATTCTTTTTTTCTTTAATAAAATTCTCTGGGGCTTATTGGTATCTTCTAATACGAACGTTTCCCGAGAACCATCATCGAATATCGCCGTAATTTTTTTTGCTCGATGGTTTTGAGAGAAAAAATTGGGGTAATCCTTGGGGATCCACCCATTGACTATTTCCATGCCGGATACCTTAGCCTGCCCTTTAAAAGAGAATTTGAGCCACGATCCAATGGTGTCGTTCGTTGATGATGCCCAACAGGTGTACGTATTTCCGTCTATTGCCATTTCCGGATGATGAGGCCACTCCTTTGGGGATTTCGTGCCGTCGGAGGAAGCGGTAACTTTTAACACCGGTATTTGCTTAGTCTCACCCTGAGCAGCTGATAAACCAAACGGAGCGTAGAAAATCAACACGGAGAATAGTATTACAAAAAGGATTGTTTTTGATGAAATCTTATCTTTCGTCATACGCGTGCCCCTTTTTTTATTATGATTTTAGTGATCTAACACAGGATAAACTCGGCCAGTCGCGAAGTCAATGGAAAACGGAAGTCAATGAAAAACGGAGGTCAATGAAAAACGAAGAAGGGCATAATTACGGGTTTTTGAGTACCGCGTCATGGTCTCCCACGATACGGAGCACTATTGCCTCGCCGTCATACTGCCATGTCATGCGCATTGCCATCGTGATGCTGCATTCAAAAATGTGGTCGGTGCCTTGAACTTTTTTTGTTCTTAATGATGGGTGATGATGATTCTTGCTCATCACAGCAAGTTTCTTGTGCAGGGTCTTTTGCTCATCCGGGGAGAGTTGTTTATAGGATTTTTTAAACCTCTCAGTAACAATGAAATCCACTGGCTACGAATCCAGGTGCCCGATGAGGTCTTCCACGTTCTTGGCCTTATGGATTCTTCCCTGTTTAATGTCGCCATCGGCTTCTTTTTCCATCGCCTGCCATTTCTTGGACCAGAACCAGGATTGCGACCTATCAATAACGAGGACGGGTTTGATGATAATCTTGTCGTCTTCCATACTGATGTCCAGATTATCTCCTGCCTGTAACTGCATCTTTTTTACCACCTCGCTGGGCAACGTTACCTGTGACCTACGTCTTAGTTGTGTAATCATATTGATCTCCTAATCTGAATTTCGTATATTCGTATTATAGCACAATTAAGATAGTAGTCAATATTCTGCTTCCTCAAACCATAAATCTTGACATTTTCTCCTGATTCCTATAATAATCAGCCAGAAAGGTCGAGTGGTGTTAAAAAATAAGGAAATCATACTGGGTGTGACCGGGGGAATTGCCGCCTATAAGACAGTGGAGCTCCTCCGGGAGCTTTCCAAACGGGGGGCGAACGTCCATGTCGTGATGACCCAGAATGCCCAGCGATTTATTACGCCCCTCACCTTTCAGACCCTCTCGGGAAACCCCGTGCTCTGCGATATGTTCCAACTCTTGGAGGATTCTAAGATCGGCCACGTGGCCCTGGCCGATAGCGCCGATCTCATGGTGATCGCCCCTGCCACGGCGAATATCCTGGGGAAGATCGCCAACGGCATTGCCGACGATTTCGTCACCACGATGGTGATGGCGACAAAAGTGCCGGTGCTGTTCGCCCCTTCCATGAACGTGAACATGTGGGAGAGCGACATCGTGCAACGTAACGTAGAGCGGCTCAAGGCGCACCGGTATGAGTTTATGGACCCTGCGGAAGGCGATCTGGCCTGCGGGAGCGTGGGTAAGGGGCGGATGGCCGATATCGAAGAGATCATCGAGAAAATAGAAGATATCTTTACGACGAAAGACCTCACCGGTCAGCATGTCTTGATTACCGCCGGTCCAACGCTGGAACCGATTGATCCCGTACGCTATATTACCAACCGCTCGACCGGAAGGATGGGGTTTGCCCTGGCGAAGATGGCCCGCAGGAGGGGAGCGGAGGTGACCCTGATTACCGGCCCCCATTACCTCTCAGTGCCCCGCAGGGATATCCCGCAAATTGTGGTCAATGACGCCCGCGAGATGCACGATGCCGTGGCCGGCTGTTTTGATGATTGCCAGATCGTGATCATGGCGGCGGCGGTTGCCGATTTCCGCCCCCAGGATGTCCTCGAGGAAAAGATCACCAAGCGGAAAAATGGTTCCTACTGCCTGGAGATGGAGAAAAATCCCGACATCCTCAAGGAACTGGGAGAAAAAAAGCGCAACCATATCCTCGTGGGATTTGCCGCCGAGACCAGTGAGCTCATGGAGCATGCCGAGGTTAAATTACAAGAGAAAAAGCTCGACCTCATTGTAGCCAATGACGTTACCCAGCCGGGGGCAGGTTTTGGGGTGGACACCAATAGGGTGAAGATCTTAGACGCCTTCGGGAAGGTGAGGACGGTCCCCCTGCTCAGCAAAGACGAGGTAGCGCATATTATTCTTGATCACGTGGTAAAATTGGTAAAGAAAAAGGAAAAGGATCGCCCCTGGCCGCGCAACTGGTGACCCGGATTAGGCCATCCCCCACGTCAACTCGGCGCCTGCCAATCTATCCTTCAGTTTATTCAGGGCCTCGGCCTCAACCTGCCGGACGCGCTCACGCGAGATAGCAAAGATATCCCCCAGCTCCTGCAGGGTCATCGGCTCCTCCGCCATGATGCGGTGCCGGACGATAAAACGCTCGCGTTCGCTCAAGCCATCGAGGGCTTCCCCTACCTCGTTTTGCAGGCCCACATCCGCTTCTCGCTCGCCCAGGAGGTTTTCTTGATTGGGGGCGTGATCGGGGAGGAGATCCAAAAAACTGATACCTTGATCCATGTCGAGCTTGGCGTCGAGCGAGAGGTCGCGGCCGGCAAACCTTTTTTGCATCTCCTCGATATCGGTGCTGCTCACCTTGAGCTCCTTCGCCAACTCCTTGATCTTTTCGTCCTGGTGCTCCTCATGCGCGAGCCCTTTGATTTTCCCCATTTTATAGAAGAGCTTCTTTTGGATCTGCGTGGTGCCTATCTTTACCAGGCTCCAAGACCTGATGATAAAGTTTTGGATATAGGCCCTGATCCACCAGATGGCATAGGAGATGAAACGGAATCCCTTGTGAGGATCAAATTTTTTCAAGGCCACCATCAGGCCGATATTGCCCTCTTGAATGACGTCGAGGAGCTTAAACCCATAACCCCGGTACTCCAGGGCCACCTTGACCACAAATCGGAGATTGGCGGTAATGAGCTGGTGCGCGACCTCGGCGTCTTCTTGCTCTTTATAGCGCACCGCGAGGACAAATTCCTCCTCCGGGCTCAAGACGGGATACCGGTTGATTTGCGTAAAATAGTGAGTCAGATTATCCGTTACTACGGGCAGCGGTTCATTCATTATCGTTTACTCCTTATTACACATATATTAGCACTCATTATAGACGAGTGCTAATAAAATAACAAAGACCTAAATAACTTGTCAATGGATTAAAATAAGATATAAAAGCAAATATTAGCGGAAATATATATTATTTTCTCATTTTTTCTTTTAAATAGTAAACAATTTGATTATTTTCATTAAAATTCATTTAATGGGGGGGGAAAGCTACCTTTACCTTCTTATCGGATAGGCGGCAACCACGATGATTTCCGTCTCCTCTGCCGTATGGTTCGTGAGGGAGTGGGCTTCCCCGGCAGGGATCCAAATGGCATCCCGCTCCTTGACCTCCCTTTTGTCCGCGCCGACCAGCATCATACCCCTTCCCCGCAGGATGTAATAGATTTCTTCCACCGGGTCCACGTGCTCTTCCAGTACCTTGCCCGGCAAGAGGACGGCATAGGCAAAAAACTCAATTGATTTGAGAAATTGGCTGGTCATGACCATCCGGGCCGTGCCGCCGCCGTGTGCTCGGTAGGTCGTCGCGAGCACCTCCGGATCATCGATATTTCTGACGATCATCGTGTATCCTCCCCTATCCTTTCGAAGTCACGCGGATATTGCTTCGCGAGATCGACATAGAGCTGCTTACCATAGGTCCAAAACTCCTTATGGCGTTGTTTGACAATCCCGCTGATCCGGGCCGGTATACCCCATACCACCTTCTCCGCGGGGATATACCCCCCTGGGGCGGGGATATACTTTCCCTGGGGCACAACGCACCCTTCACCCACGATACACCACACCCCGATTTCGGCATCGAAACCGATGACGGCGCCCATGCCGATCATGCCGTAAGCGGCACATAATCGGCGATGCGGTTGCCGTGGATTATGGCCCCGTGGCCGATGGTCACGCGCTCTCCAATCAGACTGATGCCGTCAGGCCTGATATGGACGACGGCGTTCTCCTCAATGGCCGTCCCCGGGCCGATGCGTATGCTCCCGTAGTCTCCCCGCAGGATCACCCCATGGCCGATGTAACAATCCTCTCCGATGACCACGTCCCCGATCACCCTCGCGGAATCACTGATGTAGGCAGTCGGCGCCACGGTCGGCCTGCAATCGCCAAACCGGTAAAGGGGCATGCATGCCTCCCTGGATACTATCTTGCATGAGAGCTAACATACACCCCGGGTGAAGTCAACACCGCGCTTGAGACAGGGTTATCATACCCAACAAGGGCAAGCGCTTGACTTTTTTTTTGAAGAAGAATACAATATTTTTGTAAAAAAATAGATGGGAAATGAAACAGAAAAATTTACAGTTTTGGAGGAGAAGTTAAATAAGGTACTCGAAGGTTATATCGCTTTAAAGAAGGAAAAAGAAAGGCTTTCCTCCCAGGTGCAGGGGGAGGCAGCGGAAGTGAAAAGGCTCAGAGAAGAAATTACACTGCTCAAGCAGGAACATGCGGAGGCACGTAAGCGGATAGAACGGTTGCTCGAGAAGCTTGAGAGGATTCCCCTGGAAGGGTGACGATCTTTATGATATTCACAGGGGATCAGCGATGGGTAAAAGAAATGTTACGGTTGACATCTTCGGACAACGATATTCACTGAAGAGTGAGGTCGCGGAGGAGCAGGTAAAAAAAGTAGCTGCCTATGTCGACAGAAAGATGAAAGAGGCTGCAGCAGGTACGAAGTCGGTTGATAGCCTTCATATAGCGATTCTGACGGCCTTGAATATCGCTCAGGAATATTTGCAGGAAAAGGGAAGTAGAGAATATCTGGTGCGGCGAATAGAAGACAAAACAGATCGATTGGAGGAATTTATTACCTTACATATGGGGTGAACGGGGAAGAGAGGGTGAGTGGGTCAACCCTATCGTGTCGTATAGGATGAGCCTCTCCCACAAGGCCTGCGGGCTTTGATCAAATACAAGATAGTGTCGTGGCAAGGGGATATGTCGGCATATCGAACTAATCTGAAAGAGAGTACTGTGCGCCATATGCAGCAAGGGGAGGATCTTTCCCGCGCTGATCGGTAGCCCTTAACCCTTGCCACAACCCACCCTTTTCTCTCGCGTACCATAAGCCCCAGAGTACTGCATGAATACCAGCAAGGAGGTGCTTCAATGCAGATTTCTGCCTTGATTTATATCATTATTTTTGTTTGCTCCAGCGCGCTCGGGGCCGGTGCGGGGATTTTTATACGGAAAAAACTCGCGGAGTCCCGCTTAGAGGCATCGGAGAATGTCGCCGAGAAGATTATAGCGGATGCCAAGAAGAAGGCCGAGATGGTAGAGAAAGAGGCGCAGCTCCAGGCGAAGGACACCCTGTATCAGGCCAAGGCCGATTTTGACAAGGAGATGGGCAACAAAAAGGGCGAGCTCCAGCGGCTGGAAAAGAGACTCGAACAGAAAGAAGAGAACGTTGACAGGAAGACGAACCTCTTGGATGCCAAGGAAGTTGAAAACAGCAAGAAAGAAAGAGCCCTTATAGAGAAAGAAAAATTGGTGGCGGCGCAGGATAAGCAGTATCAAGAACTCGTCGCCGAGGAAAAGACCAGGCTGGAGAAGATTGCCCACACCACCTCGGAAGAGGCCAAGGCGCTCCTGATGGAACGGATGGAGGCCGAGGCGCGGCATGAGGCGGCCAAGAAGATAAAAGAGATCGAAGACGAACTTCGGGAGCAGTCGGTCAAAAAAGCGAAAGAGGTAATCAGCCTGGCCGTGCAGCGGTATGCCGGCGAGTATGTCATGGAAAAGACGGTCTCGCTCGTCAACCTCCCCAATGAGGAGATGAAAGGAAGGATTATCGGCAGGGAGGGAAGAAATATTCGGGCGTTGGAGGCGGCAACGGGGGTGGACCTAATCATCGACGACACGCCGGAGGCGGTAATCCTTTCAGGATTTAACCCGGTGAGACGCGAGGTCGCGAGACGAGCCCTCGAACGGCTGATCAGCGATGGGAGGATCCATCCGGCCCGGATCGAAGAAATCGTGGTCAAGATAGAGCAGGAGGTCGAGGCGAGTATCAAGGAGGCGGGAGAGCAGGCGACCTTCGACGTCGGGGTTCACGGATTGCATCCCGAGTTGATCAAGTTGATCGGAAAGTTGAAGTACCGGACGAGCTTTGCGCAAAACGTCTATCAGCATTCGCTCGAGGTGGCCTTCCTCGCGGGGGTCATGGCCTCTGAATTGAATCTCAACGTAAAACAGGCGAAGCGGGCCGGATTGCTGCACGACATCGGCAAGGCGGTCGATCATGAAGTGGAGGGGGTGCATGCAACTATCGGTGCCGATCTGGCCAAAAAATTCGGTGAGCCGGCGGAGGTGGTGCAGGCCATTGCCGCACATCACGACGAGGTCGATGTCAAGAACATCTTAGCGGTTTTGGTCCAGGCGGCAGACGCCCTTTCCGGCGCTCGTCCCGGGGCGCGCAGGGAGATGTTCGAGACATATGTCAAACGCCTCGAGGATTTGGAGCAGATTGCAAACTCGTTCACGGGGGTGGAGAAATCCTATGCCATCCAGGCCGGCAGAGAAGTGCGCATCATCGTCCACAATGAGAAGATATCGGATGAAGAGGCCCTTATGCTTTCAAAAGATATTGCCCGCAAGATTGAGAAAGAACTGAATTATCCCGGGCAGATCAAGGTGACGGTTATCAGGGAGACGCGGGCCGTGGAATACGCGAAATAGAAGGCGGAACAAGCATGCGGATACTCTTTATCGGAGATGTCGTGGGGAAGGGGGGGAGAAGGGCGATAACGGACCTCCTTCCCACGGTGATCAAGGAAGGGGTGGATTTCGTTATCGCCAACGGCGAGAATGTATCCGGGGGGATCGGGATTACCCCCCAATACGCCCAGATGCTCTGGAACCAGGGGGTCAACGTCATCACCACGGGAAACCACATCTGGAGAAAAAAGGAGATTCTGTCTCTGCTCGATCACGAGCCGTGTCTCTTGCGCCCAGCCAACTATCCTCTCGGCACCCCCGGAAGGGGGAGTGGGACGTATGCGACGGCCCAGGGGCAAAAGGTCGGTGTCATCAACCTCGAGGGGCGGGTTTTTATGCGATCCCTCGAATCACCCTTCAAGACGGCCGAGGAACACATTGCCCTTTTGCGGCGCGAGACAAAGGTGATTATCGTCGACTTCCATGCCGAGGCAACGTCCGAAAAGGTGGCCCTCGGCTGGTTTCTTGATGGCGAGGTCAGCGCCGTTTTAGGGACTCATACCCATGTGCAGACGGCCGACGAGAAGGTGTTGCCGGGGGGGACGGCCTACATAACCGATGTCGGCATGACCGGGCCCAGCGAATCGGTGATCGGGATACGAAAAGAGATCGCCGTGGAGCGTTTTCTCACGCTGCTCCCCAACAAGTTCGAGCCGGCCACGGGGAAGATTGAGCTCCAGGGGGCCATCGTGGACGTGGATGAAGAGACCGGACGCAGCCGGGAGATCCGTCGGGTGAAGGTGGGTGCGGACTAAAAGAGCCATGGCCAACGTTTGCGATGTCTTACAAGAGAGAGGTTTTATCGAGGCGGCTACCGATGAACATGCCCTCCGGGAGCTCCTCGGCTCGCAAAAGATCACCTGCTATATCGGTTTTGATCCGACCGCGGCGAGCCTCCATGTCGGGAGCCTGATACCCATCATGTCCCTCGTGCACATGCAGCAGGCGGGACACCGGACGATTGCCCTGGTGGGGGGTGGGACGGTCCTCGTGGGCGATCCGAGCGGCAAGACAGAGATGCGGAAGCTTATTACGTTGGAGGAAGTAGAGGAAAACGCCAAGGGCATTAAAAAACAGCTCGCGACGTATCTCGATTTCAGCAAGGATAAAGCACTGCTGTTAAATAATGCCGAGTGGCTGGTCCCCTTGCGATACATCGAATTTCTCCGAGATATCGGGAAGCACTTCAGCGTCAACCGTATGTTGACCGCTGAATCGTATCGGGTCAGGATGGAAGCAGGCCTGAATTTTGTAGAGTTTAACTATATGCTCCTCCAGTCTTACGATTTTCTGCATCTGTACCGTACCTATGGATGTTCCCTCCAGATGGGAGGGAGCGATCAGTGGGGCAACGTCGTGGCCGGGGCCGACCTCATTCGGCGGGTGGAGGGGGGGGAAGCCTACGGCCTGACCTTTCCTCTCATTACCACGGCGTCGGGGGAGAAGATGGGCAAGACCGCCCAGGGGGCTGTCTGGCTTGATGCCGGGCGTACCTCTCCCTATGAATATTACCAATATTGGATAAACACCGACGATCGGGACGTCGCCCGCTTTTTGGCCTTGTTTACCTTCCTGCCCATGGATGAAGTCAGAAACTATGGTGCGCTTGCCGGTTCCGACCTGCGGCAGGCGAAAGAGATCCTGGCATTTGAGGCCACGGCGATCACTCACGGCAAGGAGGAGGCCATCAAGGCGCGTGAGGCCTCCCAGATGGCCTTCGGCGGTGAAGGGGGGAGCCTGGAGGCAATCCCCACCACCTTTGTGAAGAAAAAACGTATTGAGCAGGGAATATCCGCCCTTGAACTCTTTGCCGAGGCGGGACTATGCCCCTCGCGGGGTGAGGCGCGGAGATTGATTTCTCAAGGGGGGGGATATATCAACGAGCGGCGCCTCGAAGGGGCTGATGAGGCCATCACGGCTGAACATATCAGGGAAAACATCATCATCCTGCGGGCGGGAAAGAAACGATACCACCGGGTCGTGCTGCAAGATGACGAGGAGGCTTAACATGAAGACGGAGGAACGCCTGAGCTCATTGGAGGTGGCACTCAACAATGAGTTGCGCGAGCGGGAATTCTATCTAAAAAATGCCGCAAAGACAAAAAACCCCCTCGGCAAGATCATGTTCGAGCGGATTGGCGATGAGGAGCTGGAACACTATGAGCGCCTCAAACAACTGCACGAAAAATGGAAACGAGGGGAGCAGTGGCCGGAGACCGTTCCGCTTGTCGTACAGGGAACGACGGTAAGGGATATGCTGGCTCATATTGTCAAGAATGCCGAGGAAATGCCGCCCGATGATAAGAACGACCTCAAGGCGGTGCGCACGGCCATTGCCTTTGAGGCCAAGGGGGCTGCATTCTATGCCGAACTCGGCAAGGGTGTGTCTGACGCCAAGGAAAAGGCCTTTTTCAACCTCCTTGCCCAGATCGAAAACGAACATTACCTCACTCTCAGGGACACCGAAGAGTATTTAACGGACCCGGCGTCGTGGTACCGCAGGCGAGAGCACCATTCCTTGGACGGTGCCTAGCACCTACCGACCCCCTGGAACGTTCTGCGAGTCCCCCCCGGGAGTACCGCGAATCTTTCTCGCACGGGGAGACGTTAGGACGGGGTTGACAAACGTGAGGAAATCTCATCGCAATCGAGGTATCCATCCACGCCACATTCCAAGAGGGGTTGTAATTATTGAGTAGATGATTTATGATACCTCCCACTTTGTATAACGGAGGCGGAGGGAGAAGAGAAGTGGCGGCATTGAATACTAAAATTCGTAAGAGAAGGGAGGCGATAGGATGACCGAGAGGGATGACCTCGAGAAGATGCTCAAGAGGCTCAAGAAAGACTTCCAGAGGAACGTTCAGCCGATATTGAAGAAGCATTCTTATTTTATCAGCAAAGGGGAACGTACGAGGCTGAAGAAGGCCAAGGCCATCCGCAGGTTGCGCAGGAAAGAGCGCCAATATTCCCGCGCCGCCGGTTAATTAGCTACCTCCGGCTCATTTCTTTTCCTCCTCCGCTTTATTGCCTCCGTTATCGTCCATATTCGCCCGACTGCCTACCGATCAGACCGCACCGTAACGTGCGGATATGCGCTAAACAATAATTGAGAAGCTCGATGCCGGATGCCGGGGCACACAGGTGCGTTCGGTAAAAATACGGCAGCCGACTATATTGCTCACTTTTGATTTTTTCTTGATTCCGCGCGATTTATTTGTTACGGTATGCCCAATTATATTTTATTACTGTGGTAGGCATGATGATATTTTTTTGCCATGGATGGAAAAGTCTTAGTTTTTTGCTATAATGAACAATTACGGTGTGCAGCGTCTTGAATACATACAACAAATGGGAAGCGCTGGATGAACGAGAAGAGAGGAACTATCCATGATTGACTTTTTGAGGAGTTTTTTGTCTACGGATCTGGCCATTGACCTTGGTACGGCGAATACGTTGGTCTATGTTAAGGGGAAAGGGGTCGTTTCCAATGAACCGTCGGTCGTGGCCGTCTATCGCGATCCCAGGGGAAATCAGAAGATCCTCGCCATCGGGGAAGCGGCCAAAGACATGTTGGGAAGAACCCCGGGTAACATCATTCCCATTCGCCCGATGAAGGACGGGGTCATCGCCGATTTTGAAATAACGGAACAGATGCTCCGGCATTTTATCTTCAAGGCGCACAATCGCAGGACATTCATTAAACCCCGCGTCGTTATCTGCGTACCTTCGGGGGTTACCCCGGTGGAGCGTCGGGCGGTACGGGAATCGGCGATTTCCGCCGGCGCCCGGGAGGTATATTTAGTCGAAGAACCCATGGCTGCGGCCATTGGGGCGGGACTTCCCATTACCGAGGCATCGGGTAATATGATCGTGGATATAGGTGGCGGGACCACCGAGGTGGCGGTGATCTCTATGGGAGGAATCGTCACCAGTAATTCCATCCGTGTGGCTGGCGATAAAATGGATGACGCGATCATCCAATATGTCAAGCGGCGATATAATCTCTTTATCGGCGAGCAGACTGCGGAACAGGTGAAGATCAAGATAGGGAATGCCTTTCCCGCCGACGATGCTGTGGATACCATGGAGATCAAGGGAAGAGATTTAGTCTCCGGCATCCCCAAGACCCTGGAAATTACCGTCAGCGAAGTCAAGGAGGCCCTCACCGAGCCGCTCAATGACATTGTCGACGCGGTGCGGGTCACGTTAGAAAAGACCCCACCAGAACTCGCCTCCGATATCGTCGATAAAGGGATCGTCATGACCGGTGGGGGGTCGCTCCTGAAGAACATAGATGTCTTACTCCGTAACGCCGTCAACCTCCCCATCACTATCGTGGACGACCCTCTCTCGACCGTGGTTATGGGATCAGGGAAGCTCCTGGATGACGGCGATCTCCTGAGGGAGGTTGCCCTGAGCCATTAAGATGCTAGACCTCAGGAAACACCGCGCCAGTCTTGTTATCCTTCTTCTTATTCTCTGCGCAAGTTTCTTCATCTACCTTCAACTCAGCAATCGACCGGCCGGAGATGCGCTCCATACGGCCGGTCTGCGTATCCTCTCGCCGTTTCAACATGCCTTTCATTGGGGGGTCGACACCGTTCGTTCCGTCTTGAAAAATTATGTATTCTTAGTTAACGTGCGCGAGGAAAATCGTCAACTCCAAGAAGAGGTGAGCCGACTCAAGCGGGAAAATAGTGATTTGCGGGAGTCCGCGCAAGGCTTTGAGCGCTTGCGAAATCTCCTCCTTTTTAAAGAACGTTTCCCCGTCACCATGGTAACCGCCGAGGTCCTCGCCTACTCCCCTTCGGCGTGGTTGCGGACGATCGTCATAAACAAGGGGGAACGTGACGGCGTGAAAAAAGATATGCCGGTGGTGACGTGGGAGGGCGTGGTCGGGAGGATATTAAGGACTTCACCGCATGTCGCCGTTGTGTTACTCGTCATTGATCGAAATTCCGCCGTGGATGCCGTGGTACAGCGGACCAGGACACAGGGGATCGTCGAAGGCGGGGGGGGTGCTCGCTGCTACGTGCGGTATGTGCCGCGGGCAGAGGACGTACAGGTCGGCGATACCATCATCACCTCGGGCATGGAGGGGATATTCCCTAAAGGCCTCTCCGTGGGGGAAGTGGCGCGCGTCGTAAAAAAAGACTATGGTCTCTTTCAAGAAATAGAGATTATCCCGAGCGCTCACTTTTCGCGGCTGGAGGAGGTCATGGTGATTGTCAGTCCGGTGAGGGAGAAGGAGGGCTAGGGCGTTGTTCAGGAAGCTGAGTCCGTTTGTCGTGGGGCTGCTGTGGGTGTTTGCGACAACAGCCCTTCAGGTTTTTCTTTTTCCCGGATTTCGTTCGCCGGATGTCGTGCTCATCGTGGTGGTCATCATGAGTTTCCAGTACCCTCTGTTGCTCGGCGGGGGGCTGGCATTTGCGCTCGGCATCGTGCAGGACGTGTTGTCGGGCGGGATCATCGGCCTTAATGCCCTTACCAAGACGATGATCTTTGCGCTCAGCAGGTGGATCGCGAGGAGATTTTACCTTTCCACGATGCTTGCCAAGATAGCGATGATTGCTTTCGGCGTGCTGGTCGATCTCCTACTGGTGACCGCCATAATGCTCATGGGAAAGATGGTGCACCTATCTTTTTCCTTTTTTGTGCGGCAGCTTACAGTACAGATCCTGCTGACGTGTCTTCTCTCGCCATTGGTCATGATATCGATGCCTAAGGTCTCCGACGTGAGCGGCAGCGGTAAGAAGGAACGGTTTTTCAATGCACATACGAAGGGTCGCGTCAGGGGACGTTAGATCAGGGCATCAATATTTTGCCCTGGCCGTCATCTGCGTTTTTCTCATTTTTTTTATACGTCTCTTGTATCTGCAAGTCATCAAGGGGCAAGAGCTTCGCTCCCTCTCCGAAAACAACAGAATACGGCTGATAAAAATCACTGCTCCCCGGGGGATGATCATGGATCGTAAAGGGAGAGTGTTGGTGGATAGTCGCCCCTCCTTTAACGTCGTCGTGACTCCCGAAGATGTGGATGATGTGACGAGTCTATCTCAAAAACTTGCGCGCCTGCTGCATCTTACGCCCGATGAAATAGCCGCAAAGATCGAACAGCCCGATGCCCCCCCCTTTCAGCCGATAGCAGTTAAAAAAGATATCTCCTGGGGGGAATTGAGCGCGCTCAAGGCGCGCCGGCTAGACCTGCCGGGGGTAGAAATACAGATCGTTCCGATCAGGGTATATCCCTATGGAACTCTTGCCGCTCACGTCCTCGGCTATGGAGGGGAGATTAATAAGGAGGAGTTGAAGGAGCGCACGGGATATCAAATGGGGGATTGGGTAGGCAAGTATGGCGTTGAGTTGACATGGGAGAAACAGCTCAGGGGGAGCGACGGCGGCAGGCAGGTAGAGGTCGACGCCGGGGGAAAAGAGGTAAGAGTCCTCAAAGAGGTCCAGCCGGTGCAGGGGCGCAATCTCTTTTTGACGATAGACCTGGAACTGCAGCGGTACGCGGAGGAACTCCTCGGCAAACAGTCAGGGGCCATTATCGCCATGGACCCCTTGACCGGTGAAATCCTGGCCTTTTGCAGCAGTCCTGCCTTTC
>MGQT01000116.1:0-8233 GCA_001797935.1 Deltaproteobacteria bacterium RBG_16_54_18
TAGATTCTCAATCGTCTGCCCTCGGAAACAGGGCTAATCGTCTGATGGTACCAGGATTCGCCGATCTTCAACTCGCGTATATGAGAGCTCTTCCTTTTTTGCTCAAAAATTTTAGCTATCACCGCTAAATCTGTAAGCCAGGGATGTTGGAGCCCTTTAGTCTGGAGGTCCGGGAACAAGCGTTTGCTCGCGGGATTAAGGTAATGGAGATGCCCTGCCAGATCCACCTCAGCTATGGGATTGGGGTTAAGCTCGGGAAAAGAAGCAAGGAGCGTAAGCCTTTCTTCGCCCTGTTGTTGTGCCATCTTACCACTGCGAGGCGGTATCTGAGAGTGCCTTGTATGCTTTCTATCGACGGAGGATCGAGGGGCGTTCTTGCTCTTTTTGCTGTCCTTGGTTGCCATGCACATCCCTCCTCCCCGACAACTGAAAATGGCGTCGGGCCAATTAAGCATATCCTCAGAGACTAAGTATCGTAATGACCTCGGTGTCCACGGAACCTGTCACACCATGAACTGTAATAGAGTATTCCCCGCCGTGTCAATAAAAATGTCCTGTCTGACAAGACACCGTCCTGCTCAGTGGGACGGAGGCTCGGTATTTTTCTTTATTCTTTTTTATCCTGAAATCGCTAATACATTGAATTCACAGAAAAAATTCCATCGCAACAAGGTTGGCATAAATCTTGATAGTTATTAACTCACAGGAGGATCAGCTATGGAAAATTCTCATATCATGCAGATCGATAACATGCCGGTGAGATTTACCCCCGATGGCAAGGTCGCGGTAATCGACGCCATTAAGGCAGTGTCCAATACCGATCGCCCTCACTTCATATGGGAAACCCTGCAACGCAACCATCCTGAAGTCCTCTCTTTTTGTGAGGATTACCCCTTCCAAGAAAATGACCACAGCCCCGTGGTCAATAGTATGGGGTGGGATGTAATTATGCCCTTGTTATTTTACTACGTCGCCAATGAGGAACAAGAACTATCTGGTTATCACGCCGCGGCCGTCTGATCAGCGTAAAAAAATCCTGAGAGTAATCTTTGTGTCCATGCGACGGCGCGCATGCACGGATAGATAAAGGTCTAAGGTCTACGGTACGCTCGCCCTATGCGGTCGACATCGTCTATAGTATAGTGAAAACCATGGTGAGCGATGGTCATGCGCAAAAACGACATGGTATCGAAACGATTATTGTTCACGCTCAACTAAGTGTCGGGCAGGAGATCCTCCTAGAGGGTGATCTCTTCACTCCCCTGCGCGTGCGCGGCGCGCGCAGGGGGGTGATCATCACCTGCACGGATATCAGGGGAAAGGCATTCCGGGGGAGGATCACGGAGTTCAAGCTCGATCAGGCACGCGTCCGCATCTTTGAAGAGATGCTGGGGCCGGTCGAATCCCCCTTCGCTCTCGTCCTGTTGCAGGCCCTGCCGGCAAGGGAGCGGATGGAGCTCATCATCCAAAAGGCCACCGAGTTGGGGGCCACGGCTATCTATCCCTTGAAATCGAGACACTCCATCTCCCTTCAAGAACGAGAGGCGATGCAGCCCAAGGCCCATCGCTGGCAACACATCGCCAAGAAGGCCGCGGAGCAATGCCGCCGGGGCCTCGTACCGACGGTGGCCCCCTATTGCTCTTTCGCCGAGGCCCTTGCACAGGCCCGGGATCTGGAACTGAAGATCATCTTATGGGAGAAAGAGAAAACGCGGCTCGCCTCGCTGCTCAAAGATAGGCCCGTGCCGCGCGGCATCGCGCTGCTGGTCGGGCCTGAAGGGGGATGGGATGAAGAGGAGGTAAAACAAGCACGGGATGAGGGCTTTATCCCCGTCGGCCTGGGCGGCCGGATCCTGCGGACGGAGACCGCCGCCATTGCCGCCTGCGCTATCCTCCAGTACGCGTGGGGAGGGATTTGATAAGCACGAGCAGCAGTTCTTTTGTCTTGGTGACCTTTTTCTCGATTTCTTTCTTATCAGCGCCCGCTGCCGTGATCACCACCTCCAGCCCTATTGCCGGGCCAAAACCAGCGGCCTTGGATTTAAGGTAGGTACCGGGGACCTGCTTCATGACCTCTTCGACCAGCCCCCCGAGCACGGACTCATCCTTGACACCGGTATTGACTGTCTCTTCCAGATAGATTGCCGCCCCTAACAGTTCTTTAAGCCGCGGTACAACGATCAGCTCGAAGATCGACTGCATCTCGCGAGGCACGCCCGGGAGGGCAAAGATCACCCCCTGACGGGTCTGGAGAAAAACTGCCGGCGCCGTTCCCACAGGATTATCCAACGGCTCGGCACCTGCCGGCAGATGGGCCATCTTCTCGCGCGCCGGGATGATCTTTGGATCATCCACAAATCCCTTTTCATAAAACTCCTGATATCTGCGCGTCACAAACTCCAGGGCGCCGGCATGTACGATAAGAGGCCGTGTAATCGCCCTGGCAATGCCGGCAAGGGTCATATCGTCGAAGGTAGGGCCGAGCCCGCCGGTCGTGATGATGATCCGGGCACCGTTATCGAGGGAAGCTTTGATCTCCTGCGCAATGGCACCAACATCGTCGTCCGGGATCACGACGCGCTTGATAACACCCCCCAAGGCCGTGATCCGCTTGGCGAGCCACGAGGAGTTGGTGTCCTGCGTCTGCCCTTGCAAGAGCTCTTTGCCGATGGCAATGATCTCCACCCGCGTCATGAGGATTCCCCCTCTGTTACTTCTCCCTCTCCCCGGTGAAGAGAGACGCTACTGAAAACTCCCTTTCTCAATAAGGAGCAATGATGAGGTCCCAGCTCTTTAATCGATATCCACGCCGTAAGCGCATTCTGCCGCCGGTCGGGATGAGAGCCCAATGCTCATCCCGACCGGTTTGTACAGGCAAATATCAAAAAATCTTAATGCCTTGAGAGGAATAAGTTGTTGATCATACTCCTCGAGTGACAAGCGGTGCAGCGTGCCATCTGATATTGCTGCTGAGTGTGACACGATTCGCAGGTGTCCATGGCATGCAGCGTTGGCTCGCCGAGAAGCGTTCCATGGGACGGATTCCTATGGCATTGGAAACATTCTATGCTGTGTGCTATATGAGCGGCATGATTGATTTCGTGGCCGGGTTGCTTAACGACGATTCCACGTACCGTATGACACTCTGTACAGGCGCTCATATAAACCTTTCCTTGCAGGATAGCTCTTCCTGTTCCTCCTGTCAGCCGTACCAACACATAGCGAGCCCCGTTGAGATGGGCCTTGAAATTTCCAATGGCCCCGGGTTCAGAATGACAATCAATGCAGTCAGCCGTAGCGGCGTGCACAGATCTGGCATGGGTGGAACGCTCCCAGGCTACATAGCGTGTCTGCATAATTTTGCAACTGCCACAAAAGCTCGATTTTGTGGAGTAAACAGCAGTTCCCCCAATGAGGGCGGCAAGGATAAATGCTCCGATCGCGATGACGGTGATCAAACCGAAGGCATGCAGCTTCGTCTTAGTCATAGTACATGCTTTTGCTTAGTTGGCTATGCTGCCGAACCGAACAGATAATAGCTTTTTGCCATCGTCCAGGGCCTTCTGCAGATATTCCGGTTTTTGATTCTTATGCGCATGGCAGTGATTGCATGAATTGGGTTGTTTTTCAGGATTTCCGCCACCACGCGCCATTGTCACCTTTGGAGGGATGGTGCGAAACTGATGGGTCCTCTCATCACCCCTAGTGGCGCTTTTCCCCGTCGGTGACATGTGACAGCCGATACAATCGGAATGTTGAGGCGCCCGTGCAATAGGTGCATGACCCCGTAGAGGATCGGTGCTTATATTTCCGTGACAACTTAAACAGAGGTTATTAGGATTCATGGCGGTGGCAAACTTGGTCTTGGCCTCATGAACGCTGTGACACGTCGGACATCCAATTCCTGCCCGGGCATGGGTGCTCTCCATCCATTCGGGGTATTGCTGTCGATGTTGCTTCACATGCCCGCTCGGCCACCATGCCTCTGTGTTTGATTTGTTGACCACCTTGAAATGCTGTGAGCCCAGATAGTCCCCAACCTTGAAGCCCACCGGAAAATCCCACGTGCCATCAGGACTCTTTCCTCGCGTGTGACACTGGCCGCAGATATCCGAGGCTGCCCGCCGCGGGAGAGTCGCCGGGTTGAGAATAGATGCATGTTTATCCTCCAGTCTCGCCTTTATGTGATTGCTTCCAGGCCCGTGGCAGGACTCGCATCCAATACTGAGCTCGCTCCAGGTAAGCTTTTGCAAATCAAATCCTACCGTATGACAATATGCACATTCTTTACGCCAGTCACTTTTTTTCCACGTATCGAAATTATAGGGAGCCCATGTTGCTGTTTCGAAGTTCCACTGGGCGCGACGTACTCGCCACTCCTTATCGATGTAACGCTGCTTCCATTGGATACCATGCGTTAAGGCTACGTCATCTTTGGTAAAATCCCGCAGGTCGTTTGGGATAACAAAATCTCCCTGGATCGCGCTCGGGTGCTGTCTCGCATCCTGAATAATCTGGGAGTGAAGCGTATTGCGAAATGTTACGGCAATGCGACTATGGCATTCTGCGCACGATTGCGAACCTGCGTATTGAGCCGGCCCCATTTTAGACAGCGGTTTCCCCCGTCCGCAGGATAAAAAAATGACACCGATCAACGCGGACAGTGCAATAATGCTTATGATAATAACTGATTTTCTTGTCATTGTCTTTTCCCCTCCCCCATTCAAAAGACCAATGGTAGTTTAATCAATCAGGTACTGTTAAATACTAGCACATCACCCTCGAACTGTAAACAGCAATATCTTCTGCCGAATGCATAATAAAAGTATGTGTTACATGAGCGGTATCATTCCTCGAAAGAAATTTGTTCTGAGAAACTATTAAAAAATCTCCCCTCAGGGAACCCCCTGGTAATCTTCTGGTGTATCGATATCCACGACCACCCCCCTGGCCTCAACCTCCACCTCGAGGCAATCCTCCGGGTGATTGCGCACGATCTCCTTCCCCCCCGTGTCACCGCGCAGGGCAAGCAGCTCTCTTTCATACTGCCTGCTCAGGATCACGGGGTGTCCGCGCTGGCCGTGGTACACGGGGAGCACGATCCCCTTCTTTCCCGTGGCAAGGCGCTCGATCAGCATATTGATGACGTCAGCCGGGATAAAGGGCTGGTCAGCCAGGGCAATGAGGACGCCGGTACAACGGGGGTCGAGGGCCTGCAAGCCGCATTGGATAGAATTGCTCATCCCTTGTTCGAATTGGGGATTGATAACGACCCTGACTCGTTCTTTCCCTTGCACAAAGGGGCGGATCTCTGCTGCGGCAAAGCCGAGCACCACGATGACCTCGTCAACGTGAGAGGCGAGCAGATTGCCCAGAGAGACCTCGATCATACGTTTTGTGCCTAAAGGCAGAAGCTGTTTCGCTCCCCCCATGCGCTCGCCGCGACCCGCAGCAAGGAGCAGGGCAGAAATGAATGGGGAAGAATCCATGATCGCTGTCTTGTATCTTATACCGAAAGGAGGTACGGGGTCAAAGATAAGGAAACAGGGGAGGAGAAATCGTCTCCTTACCTAAACAGCTCCCCCTGGGCCCTGTCCGGGGGTTTTACGCCCAGATATTCATAGGCGAGCTTGGTCGCCACCCTGCCCCGGGGTGTGCGGTTGATATAGCCTTTTTGAATAAGGAAAGGCTCGTAGACATCCTCGATGGTCTCCTTTTCCTCGCTGATGGCCGTGGACAGGGTATCGATCCCCACCGGCCCGCCGTTGAACTTCTCGATGATGATGCGCAGGAGCTTGCGGTCCATGTTATCGAGCCCCAGGGAATCGATCTCCATCAAGGCCAGGGCCTTATCAGCCACCTCTTTGGAGATGGCGCCGTCCTCCTTGACCTGGGCGTAGTCCCTAACCCGGCGCAGCAGGCGGATGGCGATCCGGGGAGTGCCCCGGGAGCGCGAGGCGATCTCCTGCGCGCCTTCCTCGTCGATATGCACCCCGAGGATGCGGGCGGAGCGCTTTACAATAATAGTCAGGTCCTCAGGCGGATAGTAGTCCACCCGGAAGGCAGCGCCGAAACGGTCGCGCAAGGGGGAGGTGAGAAGCCCTGCCCTGGTCGTTGCCCCCACCAGGGTAAAATGGGGGATGTCGAGCTTGATGGCGCGCGCCCCCGGCCCCTGGCCGATGACGATATCGAACTTAAAGTCCTCGAGCACCGGGTACAGCGCCTCCTCCACCACGCGGTTTAAGCGGTGGATCTCATCGATAAAAAAGACATCGCGTTCTTTGAGGTTGGTGAGGATGGCGGCAAGATCGCCGGTGCGCTCGATGGCCGGGCCGGAGGTCGCCTTGATCCCCACCCCGAGCTCGTGGGCGATGATGTTGGCAAGCGTGGTCTTCCCCAGCCCCGGCGGCCCGTGGAACAGACAGTGGTCGAGCGCCTCGCCGCGCTCGCGCGCCGCGTCGACAAAGACCCTCAGGTTCTCCTTGACGCGCCCCTGCCCCACATACTCGGCAAAGGACTGGGGGCGCACCCCCTGTTCAAATTGTATCTCCTCTTCGGTGACTAACGGCTCGACCATCGTCTTATAAAATAGCTTTATTAAATCCCTCCCTACCTTCCTTTTACAAAAAAGGAGGGGTTTTCCCCCTTTAGCCCGCCTTGCCGAAGCGGCTTCGCGAGGCAGGCAAAGGGGGATGGAGGGGGATTTTTATAGTTCCCAACGGTGATCCTTTGGTCAATGGATGACGCTCCATAAGTGATAAATTGCTCAGTGTCTGGCAAGCAGGCGCAGAGACTCCTTTAACAGCTCCTCCAATGAAAGCTCCTCCCTGCACTGGCGCAGGGCATCCCGGACTACCTGCTCGGCTACCAGCCTGGTATAACCGAGGTTGATCAGGGCAGAGAGGGCGTCGGCAACCATCCCCTCCTGGCGTGGCATGCCGCCGCCAATCGCCGCGCCGGGGGCCGCAACCTTGTCCTTCAGCTCCACGAGCATCCGCTCGGCGGTCTTTCTCCCGATCCCCGGGATGCGCGTCAACCCGAGCAGATCGCCGTCGTGCAGTGCTTGCTCCAGATCCCGGGCCGAAATGCCGGAGAGACAGTTGATGGCAAGCCTGGGCCCCACCCCGGATATGCCGATCAAGAGGCAGAAGAGCTCTTTCTCCTTCGGCGTCAAAAAGCCGTACAGGTGCAGGGCGTCTTCGCGGACATGCGTGTAGACCTGCAACAGGACCTCCTCGTGGAGCTCCGGCAGCTCATAAAAGGTAGAGAGCGGCACCCGGATGCCGTATCCCACCCCGTTGCAGTCGACAACGATCTCTCCCGGGGATTTGCTGGCCAGGCGGCCGCGGATCTGCGATATCATCGTTGCGCGGCAAGTTGTTGTTGGTACTTGCCTTTGAGTTCGGCGGTGTGGATGTGGCAGATCGCCACGGCCAGGGCGTCTGAGGCGTCCAGGGAGAGCGGCCCGTCGATCCCGAGCAGGCGCTTGACCATCTCCCTGACTTGAACCTTCGTCGCCTTGCCGTAACCGGCAACAGCGGCCTTGACCTCCATGGGGGTATAGGAGCAGGACGCAAGCGCCGCGTGGGTGGCGGCAAGCACCACCACCCCCTGCACCTGTCCGAGCTTGAGGGTCGTCACCACATTCTTGGCAAAAAAGGGGCTCTCCATCACCACGGCATCCGGGGCATAGGTACGGATCACCTCCCTGATGCCGTCGTACAGATCGGTCAGGCGTTGCGCCAACTCACCTACGGGTGCGATCGTCCCGTTGGCGACGTGACTCAAGGCCCGCTCCTCTTCCACTACCACCCCGTACCCCATGACCAGGGTACCGGGATCTATGCCCAATACTTTCATATCACCGGCATCTCACTTGCTCAACTGCTGCATTACGCTCTCGGGGATGTCGAAGTTGGCATAGACGTGCTGGACATCGTCATTGTCCTCCAGCAACTCCATCAGGCGCAGGATCTGCTCCGCGTGTTTCCCATCCAGGGTGACGGTGTTCTGGGGATACATGGTGAGCTCCGCTGCCTGGTATTTGATCCCTTCCTTTTCCAGGGCCTTCTTGACCGCATCAAACTTCTGCGGATCAATCGTCACCTCAAATTCCTGATCGCCCTCCTGAATATCATCCGCACCGGCGTCCAGGGCCACCTCCATCAAGCGGTCTTCCTTGACCGCGTCCTTGGGCACCTCGAGGTATCCCTTCTTGTGAAACATCCATGCC
>MGQT01000116.1:8251-8524 GCA_001797935.1 Deltaproteobacteria bacterium RBG_16_54_18
CCCGGGAGAAGATATGCCTGATCTCCGCCGAGGTGCGGTTCTTGTTGTCCGTCATCGCGAGAACGAGGATGGCGGCGCCGCCGGGCCCATACCCTTCATAAAAGAACTCCTCGTAGGACACCCCTGCGAGCTCGCCGGTCCCCTTTTTGATGGCCCGCTCGATGTTGTCCTTGGGCATGTTCTCGGCCTTGGCATCGGCAATGGCCGTGCGCAGCCGCGCGTTTCCCTCCGGATCGCCGCCCCCGGTGCGGGCAGCCACCGTGATCTCCTTGA
>MGQT01000116.1:8611-8897 GCA_001797935.1 Deltaproteobacteria bacterium RBG_16_54_18
CTTAATTAAATTCTTTAAAAATTCAATATTACCTCCTCTCCCCCAAGGGGAGAGGATTGAGTCCCGCTCTGTCGCACGGCGACATCCCATCATTGAGATTTTTATAGAAAGCGGGGCGGGACGCTTTGCATAAATTAGGGAATACGGGATTCCGCAAAGTGGCAGTGAGGGGGAATCATCTAACATCCTATCCGCCCTCACCCACGCCCTCTCCCGCCAGCGGGAGAGGGATATAAAAAAGAACGTAAAATAAAAACCGCAGAGAGGAGGATAGCACCTTCTTACC
>MGQT01000117.1 GCA_001797935.1 Deltaproteobacteria bacterium RBG_16_54_18
TTGTCGCCGGCAACCAGTGTGAGGTTCCGAATAGTCCCGTACGTCAGATCAACTCCCGGCCACGCGGATATGGGAATGCCGGAGATGTATCCGGTGGACGGGCGGCGGAAGCGAATCTCATACGTCCCCGGAGACAAGCCGGTGATGGCATATGCTCCGGCGGCATTGGTAGTGGTCGTGGCGATGAGCGTGTAGTTCGTATTATCAAGGGGGTCAGGGCGCTGGATCAGCTCGACAGTCCAGTTAGCCATGAGAGGCTCGCCCCCATCGAGATCACGGGCGTGGTCAAGATCAAGCCATACCGTTCCGGAGACCTGGGCAACACCGGCCGCACCCTGGATCTCCCCGAAGTTGTATCCCGTGCCTGCTGCCCCGGGAGTCGGGAAAATAACGGCAGAAAGGACATCGTTACCGAGGGTACCGCCGAGGGTACCGACGGCATCCAGGCCGTCTGCCCAACCCGCCGGCTGCGTCTCGGTGATGGTATATCCCGTTGCATTCGGCATCGTCAGATCGGTGAAGCTATACGTGCCGTCAGCAGCGGTAGTCGTAGCACGGTTTACTGCAGTGCCGTTTATATCTGTTCCGGTAAGGGTGACTGTCGCATTGGGGATGCCCGGCTCAGACGGAGCGCGGACGCCATCGTTATTAATATCGTTATAGACAATGCCGGCCAAACTGCCGCCGCGTTCGCCGAAATTGTACTCGGTAGCAATGGTGGTGGTATTGATGACGACGGCGCTGATGATATCGTTGCCTACCGAGCCGCCAGCCGAGCCGGCGCTGTCCAGGCCGTCTGCCCAGGCAGCCGGCTGTGTCTCGGTAACGGTATAACCAGCCGGGTTGCTTGCCCGCAGGGGGCCGAAACTATAGGCCCCGCTGGCGTTGGTGGTGGTGCTCACATTGACGGGGTTGCCGAGGTAATCGGTGCCCGTTAAGGTAATTTGCGCGTTCGGGATGCCGGTAGTCTCACCGGCATCGCGGCGCCGTCATTGTCTTCATCATTCCAGACATATCCGGAGATGCTTGCCGCCGGTATCTCACCAAAGAGGTAGCCGGTGAGTGCGGTGTTGGCGGGGACAGTAATACTGGGAATGACGTCAGTTGTCCTGCTGCCGGGAATAGCGCTCGCGCCGTTGTCCCTGCTGTCAAGGCCGTCGAAATAAGATAACGGCGGCTGGGTCTCGGTAACCGTATAGCCGGTGCCGTCCGAGGGGGAGAGGTTGTTAAAGAGATAGTCGCCACCGGCATTGGTCGTTGTCGTGGTATTGACCGTATTTCCATAGGCGTCGGTGCCGGTCAGGGTCAGGGTTACGGCATTTATCCCGGTCTCGCCTGCGTCCATGGACCCATCGTCATCCAAATCGCGGTAGACATACCCCGCGAGGCTCGATCGTTGCACCGTAACGGTGCCGCATTGATTGGTATTGTTCGCGGCATTGGGATCGAACTGGTCCGTAGTTGCCGTGACACAGTTTGTCGTGGTCCCGCCACCCGGATAGGCCGTCACGCGCACCGGCATGGTAATCGTGGCAACGCCGGTGGACGAAAGCATACCGAGGTTACAGGTCAGGTTCTGCCCGGCGGTCGAGCAGGTGCCAGAGCCTACAGGGCCTGTTTTGGACCAGGATGGTGCCGCGCCATAAAAGGCCATGCCTGCGGGCAGGGTGTCGGTCACGGTTGTCTGGGTGCTGTCTCCAGGGCCATTGTTGGTCACGGTGACGGTCCAGTTAAACGGCTCGCGCAGCTGGACCGGATTCAATGCCGGGGCCTTGGCAACTGCCAGGTCAACGCGCATGCGCACCGAGGTTGTCTCAGCCTCGGAGTTATTAGCCGGCAATCGGTCATGTTCGTTCACGCTCACCGTGGCAATGTTGTTGTGCGTATCGCCAGTGGGATCCGGGGCAGTCACCACCTCGAAGTCCAGGTAGCGGTCGTATGAGGTATTGGCCGCCAAATCAGGAAAGTTACAGATAATGGTCTGCGTAGCCGGGCCAGTTATCGATGTTCCCACGTTATTACAGAGGGGAGCGATCGGCCCTGAGGGGGTAGCCTTGTCACCGAGAAACGTAAGGGTCTTGCCGTTCTTCGGTGTCATGGTATCGGTCAAGGTCAGGCCCGTGGCAAGGGATGCCCCCCGGTTGGTAATCCTCACCAGATAGGTAATGGTGTTGTTAGCCGGCACCCCCGATTCATAACCGATGGGGTCAACGAGGTCAGTCTTGTTGACCAGCAAATCGAGGTCGGAGGAGGTAACTGACAGCGTCTGAGTCCGGCTGTTATTCGCTGCGTTGCTCTCGGTGGTGTCCGTAGCAATGGTGGCGGTGTTGTTGATGGTCCGGACCGGGTCACCGCTCTGCCAATTGGGTCGGATGATAACGGTCACGGTCCGTGACTCGCCATTGTCCAAGGTAATCCCGTTGCAGGTAAGGATCTTCGTCCCATTATCCCAGGAGCAGGTCCCCTCCGTGGGGGTAGCGGAGATGAAGGTGAAATTCGTATCCCCGCCAACGGGAAGGTTGAAATCATCAGTCACGACGACGTTGGCGGCAGTAGATGGCCCGTTGTTGCGGAACGTCAGCACGTAGGTTGCCTGGGTTCCGGCAGCTACGCTAGTGGGGGAGACGGTCTTGTTCTGCATCTGCACGTCGACAATGGGGTCAATAGTCACCGTTGCGGTCGTTGAATTGTTGGTACGATCGGGATCGCCGACCACCGTGGAATTAACCGTGGCCGTATTGGTTTGGGGGCCGTCGAACAGGGGACGCGAGACTTGAATAACGAATTGATCCGTCGCACCGCTGGCGAGACTCCCGCTCTGCTGGGTGCAGGTCACTGTGCTGCCCGTGGTGCACGTATAATTGGCAGGGCTGCTGGTAACTGCGACGCCGGTACTGCTTGAAACATAACCGGCTATGGTATCGGTCAGCACGACGCCCGTGGCGGCATCCGGCCCGTTATTGGTAACATTGATAGTGTACGTGATAGTATTCTCGCTCACGGAGAGCGTTGTGTCACCTCCTGCGTCGGCGCTTTTGCTGATGGCTAGATCCGCCCTGGCAGCAGTGCTGGTAACGGTGGCACTGGCGCAGTTGTTTCCACTCACGCCGTCTGGCTGGCCGCCAACACCAGCGTCGCTGGCGCAGGAGGTGTTCGTCAGATCGCCCGCGTTTGTTGCAGTGGTAATAACGGTCAGGACAGATGTCGAGGCACCGGATGCCAGGGGGGTAGCGCCGTATGTACAGGTCACCACCCCTCCAGGATTCACTCCGTTGTGACTGCACGTCCAGTTGGTACCGCTACCGGAAACATAGGTCTCCCCAGTCGACAGGGTATCGGTGACCGTGAGGGTACCGGAAGTAGCGCGGGGACCGTTGTTGGTTACCCGCATGGTGCTGGTGATGTTTGAACCCTGGGCAACTGGGTTGGGTGTCTTGGACTTAGTGATGGAGAGATCAGCTCCATCCGGCACGATATTGAAGGTCACCGAACCCGTATTGTTGCTGAGATTGGGGTCGGGGGTAGTTGCGGTTATCACGGTGGTGTTGGTGATATTGGTGCCGCTGGCAGGGGCGGTTGCCTGGACGGTGATATTATTCGCTGCTCCTACTGCATAGGTAGCGCGGGTGCAGGTGATGTCTTGGTCAACCGCGCTGCAACTCCAACCGGTGCCGATAGCACTGATGTAGGTAAAACCGGCCGGCAGGGTATCGGTTACCTGCACGGTGTCGGCGGGAAAAGGGCCGTTGTTGCGGGGGCGCAGAGAAAAAGTTGCTGTTAGATTGCCGATGACAGCGCCTACGGTGACCTTGGTGATTGACAGGTCTGTCCCCAAAGTGACCTCAGTGTCTTGGGTCGTGGTGTTGTTGCTGGTATCGGGATCGCCGGTGGTGGCAGAAACAGTCACCACATTGGTGATGGTGCCGGTAATGGCGCCCGTCACCCTTCCCACCAAGGTAATAGCCGGAGCCGTTGCCCCGTTGGCAATAGTAGACCGCGTGCAGGTCACCACCTGTCCGACACGGCTGAACGACCACCCGCTGCCGCTGGCCGAAACATAGGTCATGTTGTCGTTCAGGGTGTCTATGACGGTTATTGCATTGGCGCTGTTGGGGCCATTATTCGTGACCGTGATCGTATAGGTAACATTGCCGCCGGCAATGACCGGATCAGGGGAGTCCGTCTTGGCGACAACAAGATCCGCGCCGTCGTCAATAGTCGTATTCTGGGTGAGAGTATTGTTGGCAAGATTGCTATCGCTGTCGCTGGTTGAAACGGACCCAGTAACATCTATGGTTGATCCCGTAGCCCCCGAGGTCCGGATGACCGTATCAATCTGATAGACTGGTCCACCTATGAGCGTTCCCAGCAGGTCACCGAAGGTGCAGGTTACGGTCCCCGGTGTGCCCCCGTCGTGGCTGCAGGTGGGGGTACCAGGGGGATCGGTGACTGAGACAAAAGTGGTAGTGGCGGGCAAGGGAAAGGTTAATACTACGTTGTGCGCCGTATCATCGGCATTGTTTTCAATAAATGTGGAATAAGTGATTTGACCGCCGCGGATCGCGGGGTCAGGCGCGTCGGTCAATTGGGAAATTTGCACGTCAACTGCCCAGGCCTGACTGCAGAGCAAGGCAGGGGCCAGGAGGCAGATCATGAGAACAGCTATACCGAAGAGTCTTTTTCTGTTCATAGAATAACTATTCATAAAAAACCTACGGGACATATGGCGTCTTTTTCTGCAATTTATCGGCCAAAAATAATTTTTCACTGAAGTTAAACTCGCCGAAAATATTATATATTTCAAAAAAAGGCAAGCTAAAAATGAGCGGATATGACAATAAAAACATTCTTTGTCATATTTTGGAATAAAATTTGTCACCATTTGGCAAAAAAAGAAAAAGGGCCAGGCTGAATCGCCTAACCCTTTAAAAATCCCTGGCGCGCCCAGGGCGACTCGAACGCCCGACCTGCGGATTATTTATCCGTTGCATATTTATAATGCTTTTCATTTAACTAGTTTAAGAGAGGATGTGCACTGAATTGTGTACTCCATAAATCCCATATTCCCCATATGAAGATGTCATTTACTATATGAATCATGCTGATACTAGAGTAAAATAACGGCAAACGCATTTCACACCATTCTAAAATAACAATGAAAGAAGAAAGGAAAAAACATGAAAAGATTATTAATAGGGGTTTTAGTTTTAGGAATGATAGTTACTGCAGGGTTTGCCTTCGCCGGAGAGAAGACCAGAGACGGTCGTTTTATCGCCTATGATAACGGGACAGTCTTGGACATAAAGACCAGGCTGATGTGGGCGGCGAGGGACAATGGATCACACATTAACTGGTATAATGCTAAGAGCTATTGTGAGAATTATCGTGGCGGCGGTTACACGGATTGGCGTATGCCGACGCAGGATGAGCTAGCGGGGTTGCATGATGCGGCTAAAACTTATAAGGCTGCCGGTATATATGCTGTCCACTTAACGGAATTGATTCAGCTATCTTCTTTTTGGCTTTGGGCATCAGAAACACGCGGTTCCGACGCCGTCGTCTTCGATTTCGGCAAAGGCAAGGGGATCTGGGGTGGCCAGTCTGGCGACACCTTCCGTCGGGCACTGCCGGTGCGTTCCGGCAAATAGGTTATTTGATGAAGTAGCCCTTGACAGAAAAAGCTAATGCATCAGCGACCCGCTTGGACATTACTCGATTCAAATAACCGTTGACGTCTACGGGCACCTCGTACCAGGAGCGAACAAGGCAGCGGTGGACGGATTGGATGATTTTGAAGGTATTGATTATCCTTTTAGAAGGATTAAAACTCCATAACCAGGCTTGACAAAAGATAATTTAGGGGGATAGGGTGATATAATAAACTTAGTAACCGAGAGCCATTAGGAAAACCAATGGATGTTTTTTGGTTTGAACAGATTGTTAACCTGAGTAAGGCTCTTATCTGGCCTTTCTTTATTCTTCTGTTAATCTGCCTATTCAAAAAACCTATTAACTTACTAATCAAAATTTTTATCAAACGCCTTGCAAGCGATAATGTAGAGGTCGGTGTAGGTAAAACCCATCTTAGTATGTCTCGTGATGACTCTCGTAACGAAAAAGAAGCATATCGTTCACTTCCGGAACCAATACCCCCTGTGGATAAGAATAAGATAGATAAAGTTTTAAGGAAAGGACCTTCAGGGCATTTATCTGATGTGATTGGAGGGTTTTTTGAGTCCCTTCCTGGAGGTTCCTTTCTGATCCAAAAGATGGAAGTTCTCTATGATCCATGGTTGAAAGAGGCGGAAGGAAAACTTTACGAAATTGGGCAAAAGGTTGAATTTTCAATCCTCAATTTTAGTAAAAATGAATTAAAGCTCCCCCTGTGTGCTGTGGAGTTCCCAAAATCCTTTATGCACTTAGATACTGAGCATCCAGAAAGCGGTAGATTAACCATAAATAGTGATCTTTGGGGTATGGGTGGGGGCTCGACAGAATTACGAGAGCTTCCTGATGAGATGATGAAAATATCTAGCGTGCCAACCAGGGTTTTGAAACCTAAAGAAGGGTTGAGATTCTTTGTTCGATTCAATTTGCCCAATATAACAAAAGAATATACTTTAAGAATTAAGTTTGGAAGGATGGGAAAGGAAGAAAAAAGCTCAAACCTCTTGTTAAAGGTAAGAAAATCAAAAAAGAAAATAAAAATAAAAAAGAAAATAAAAATAAAAAGAAAAAAGAAATGATGCACCCGTCCGCACCCTATCCGCACCCATCAAGAAAAAAGGACTCACCAAAAATGGCTAAGTCCCTGAAATCATTGGCGCGCCCAGGGCGACTCGAACGCCCGACCTGCGGATTCGTAGTCCGACGCTCTATCCATCTGAGCTATGGGCGCTTTAAATAAACGCTATCACCTTTTACTGCGAGCGTCAAGCAAGGCTGCCCTGTTAAAAGCCAGGGCAAATAAAAACCCCTTCGGAGAGGGGTAAAGTGGTCTTACTTTTAAAATTTGCATGGCAAATTTTCTGGCGGCTTCCCCAAAAGCCGAACGGCTTTCGGGAAAATCTCGCTAATCTTTTTGCCTTAAATAAAAGGAGGCGGCTTCTCCTCTCCGCCTTCGGCGGAGCGCAATGGATACGAACCCACTTTAAGCCTTAAAAAGCATTTCCTTCAATTTTCTGCGCCCGTTCGTTGATTTGTAATATTTTTCTTTGCGACGCGCTTCACTCAATGTTGCAAATGATTCAATATGGATAACCTTATAAGGCCGATATGGCTGCGACGATTTAACTCTACCGGCGTTATGTTCTGCTAACCGTTTATTAACATTATCCGTAACGCCCGTATAAGCTCGGCTTTTAGCCTCATTTAATAGAATATAAACGTAATACATAATAAAACTTGATGGCGGATCCGCCTCTCCGCCTTCGCGGAGGGCGAAATCTCGACTGGCGGATCCACCTCGCCGCTTTCCGCGGCGGGTGAGATCTCGCCAAAATTTGCGAAGCAAATTTTGGCGGAGAGAGAGGGATTTGAACCCTCGATCCCAGTTTCCCGGGACACTCGCTTAGCAGGCGAGCGCCTTAGGCCTGGCTCGGCCATCTCTCCGTAGTATGCATTGTAACGCACTGAGCGATAGTTGACAATACCAACAATGATGACCTTTAAAAAAAGCCCTTTTTTCGGCTAGCCGGGAAGAGTAACAAACTCCTTTTAAAAAATTTATTCGTGAACGCCGGTAAAGACAACCCGTAAGATTGGACAATTTAGATTTTTTTATGTAACATGCATACCATGAAGAATAAAGTCATAGTAGGCATCGTGGCGATACTTGCAATCGTGGGTGGTGTGATTGCCCTGTCACAGATCAAGGTAAATAAACAGAAAAGTGTCGCTTCCGGCAAGATCCAGATCGTCACCACCCTCTTTCCGCTCTATGACATGGCCAAAAACATCGGGGCGGACAGGGCCGAGGTTTCCCTGCTCATGCCTCCCGGCGTGGAACCCCATACGTTCGAACCCAAGCCGACCGATATTGTGCGGATTAACGAGGCCGATTGCTTCGTCTATACCGGGAAATTCATGGAGCCGTGGGCTGAGGATATTATTAAAGGAATAACCAACAGGAAGCTCATCGTCGTGGACGCAAGCAAAGGGACGCGAATGATCCCTGCGGTATTCCCAGATGAAGACGAGCCGGCTGGAGCCTTAGACCCCCATATATGGCTGGATTTTGATAACGCCAAGATCATGGCCCGAAACATCGCTCAAGCCCTGGAACTCAGAGATCCGGCAGACAAAGCCTTTTTTAAGCAAAAGGCCGATGATTATAATAGAAAATTGTCCGAGCTTGACGCGGCCTTCCGCAAGACACTGAACGCCTGCAAAAGCAAGGAGATCATCTACGCTGGCCATTACGCCTTCGGCTATTGGGCCAAGCGCTACGGCCTCAGGTACGTGGCTGCCCAAGGTGTATCGCCTGATGCAGAGCCGACGGCCAAGGACCTGGCCCGGCTGGTGGATCAGATCAAGAAAAATAACATTCACTATGTTTTTTATGAGGAATTGACCACCCCGAAGATTGCCGAAACCATCGCCGGGGAGGCCAACGCCAAGCTGCTGCTTTTGAACGCCGCGCACAATCTAACTAAAGATCAATTCCAGCGCGGCGTCTCTTTCTTTGATATTCTGACTGCCGATCTGGAGAACCTCAAGATCGGCCTCGAATGCCGGTAACGATATGGGCACTATTTTATCCATAAAGGATCTATCATTCAGCTATGACGCAACGGAAGTCCTTTCCGCCATTTCTCTCACCATAGACAAAGGCGATTATATCGCCCTGGCCGGCCCCAACGGCGCCGGCAAAACCACGCTCGTCAGGGTGATCCTCGGCCTTGAGGAGAAATACAAAGGAACGATCGAGATATTCGGCAAGGACTTAGAGGGCTTTAGCGAGTGGAGGCGGATAGGCTATCTACCGCAAGATGTGAACGTCTTCAACCCCCTGTTCCCGGCCACGGTCAAGGAGGTGGTCGGCCTCGGACTTTTATCACACAAGTCCTTCCCCAGAAAATTCACGCGAAGCGACGAAGAAAAGATCCTTAAGGCACTCGAGCTTATGGATATCTCCCTTCTCAAGGATAAATTGGTGGGGGCACTTTCCGGAGGCCAGCAGCAGCGGGTCTTTCTCTCCCGCGCCCTGGTCTCCGATCCGGAGCTTCTCATCTTGGACGAGCCGAGCACGGCCTTGGATCCCAAGACGCGCGAACAATTTTTTTCCTTGATAGAAAAGTTGAACAAGGATAAAGGCGTTACCCTCATCATTATCACCCACGATACGGCGCATATCGGCCAATATGCCAGTAAGCTCCTGTATTTGGACAAGAAAATTGTTTTTTATGGGGGCTTCGCCGATTTTTGCCAGTCGAAAGAGATGGAAAAATTCTTCGGCCCCTTTTCCCAGCATCTCATCTGCCACCAGCATAGGTGATATGACACTCCTCGATCTTCTCAGCTATGAATTCATCCAGAGGGCGTACGTAGCCGGGTCCTTTGTCTCAGTGCTCTGCGCCGTACTCGGGCTTTTTTTGGTGCTCCGCAAATTGTCACTGATAGGCGACGGCCTATCCCACGTCAGCTTCGGGGCCATCGCCCTCGGCCTCTTTTTAGGCTTTTATCCCTTTTATGTGGCAATACCCCTGGTCATTGGGGGTTCCTATCTGATATTGAAGCTCACGGAGAAGGCCAGAATCTACGGCGACGCCGCCATCGGCATCGTCTCTTCCGTCAGTATTGCCGGCGGCGTAATTTTAGCCAGTTTGTCGAAAGGATTTAATGTCGACCTGTTCAGTTACCTGTTCGGCAACATCCTGGCCATCAGCAACCGGGAGGTCTTTTTATCGGTAGGGCTGTCCGTGGTTATCTTGCTGGTTATCATATTTCTCTACAACGATCTTTTTTCCACGACCTTTGATGAACAATTTGCCAGGGTTACAGGGATAAAGACAGAACGAATCAATGTCGCGCTGATCTTCTTGACCGCCATTACCGTGGTCCTGGCAGTCAAGGTAGTCGGCATCCTGCTGATATCGGCGATGCTTATCCTGCCGGCATCGACGGCCTTGCAGCTGGCCAAAGGCTTCAAGGCGGCGATGATCACGGCGGCCGGCATCGCCGTCTTCTCGGTCCTCACCGGCATCACCGTATCCTTTTACGCCGATCTGCCGGCCGGTGCCACCGTGGTGCTGGTGAATTTCTTGTTGTTTGCTTTGTCTTTTTCGGTAAAAAAATTGGTTAGGTGAAGGAAGGCGGATCTCGCCATGTTCTTTGCTTGGCAAAAATTATGAAAGCATCTCTTTTAGTCTTCTGCGACCTGTCGTAGATTTGTAAAATTTTTCTTTCTGACGGGCTTTGCTCAATGTTTCAAACGACTCGATATGGATTACCTTGTAAGGACGATACGGTTGAGATGATTTGACTCTACCGGCGTTATGCTCTGCCAAGCGTTTATTAACATCATTAGTAACGCCGACATAAGTCCGCGTTTTTGCCTCATTCAGCAAAATGTAAACGTAATACATAAGCAGTTGCGTGGCGGCTCCGCCTCTCCGCGTTCGGTGGTGGGCAAGACCTAGCCAATTTTTTACCTTAAATAAAGAAGGCGGATCCACCTCTCCGCCTTTGACGGAGGGCGAGATCTCGACTAGCGGATTTGCCTCTCCGACTACGTCGGAGGGCGAGATCTCGCCAAAATTTTTGCCTTAAATTAAACAGGCGGATCAGTCAAAAGCCTCTCGGCTTTTGCCTAGATCTCGCCAAAATTTGCTTTGCAAATTTTGGCGGAGGGAGTAGGATTCGAACCTACGAGGCGCGTAAACGCCCAACGGTTTTCAAGACCGCCGCCTTAAACCGCTCGGCCATCCCTCCAACAAGGATTGACTTAATTTGCAATTTTAATCTTTCTTCTCTATCCTTTCAATCCCCCCCATGTAGGGGCGCAGGGGCTTGGGGATAACGACGCTGCCATCCTCTTGCTGATAATTCTCGAGGATCGCCACCACCGTCCTCCCCACGGCCAGGCCCGAGCCGTTAAGGGTGTGGACCAACTCCGTCCCCTTTTTCCCTTCACGGCGGAAACGAATAGCAGCGCGGCGGGCCTGGAACGCCTCGAAGTTGCTGCACGAAGAAATCTCTTTGTACTCTCCCTGACCGGGAAGCCACACCTCGATATCGTAGGTCTTGGCCGCTGAAAACCCCAGATCGCCGGTGCACAGGGCGACCACCCGGTAATGGATCTCGAGCCTGCGCAGGACCTCCTCGGCATCTGCCAGGAGCTTTTCCAATTCGTCGTATGAGGTCTCCGGCACGGAGAACTTGACCAGCTCCACCTTGTTGAACTGGTGCTGGCGAATGATCCCGCGCGTGTCCTTGCCATACGAGCCCGCCTCCTTGCGGAAACAGGGGGTATAGGCGCAATAATAAATAGGCAGGTCCTGCTCATCAAGGATTTCATCCCGGTGGATATTGGTCACCGGTACCTCGGCCGTAGGGATGAGGTAGTAGTCCAATCCTTCAATCTTGAAGAGGTCCTCGGCAAACTTGGGGAGCTGCCCGGTGCCGATCATCACGTCGCGGTTGACCATAAAGGGAGGGAGCATCTCCCGGTAGCCGTGCTCGTTGATGTGCAGATCGAGCATAAAGTTGATCAGGGCGCGCTCCAGCCTGGCCCCGAGGTCTTTGTACAGGGTAAACCTCGCCCCAGCGAGTTTGGCACCCGCTTTAAAATCGAGGATATCGAGGGCCTCGCCGATGTCCCAGTGCGTTTTGGGCTCAAAGGCAAAGGCAGGAGGCTCACCCCATTTGCGTACCTCTTTGTTATCTGCGTCCCCCTTCCCTACAGGCACCGATGCATGGGGGATGTTGGGGATAACAAGGAGAAACGCCTGCACCCACTCTTCTTTCTCCTTTAAATCATCCTCTAGTGCCTTAATCCGATCAGAGACCCCACGCATCCGGCTGATTAGATCGCTTGCATCCCCTTTTTTCTGTTTGAGCCTGCTGATCTCGTCCGATACCTGGTTGCGCCGGCTCCTAAGGGCCTCAACCTCCTGGATCAGCTCCCGGCGTTCCTTTTCCAATTGGATAAAAGGGGTGAGATCCAGGTCATCCCCCCGCAGGATCAGCTTCTCTTTAAGGAGATCTATATTTTCCCGCACAAACCGCAGATCCAGCACTCGTGCCCTCCCCTTTTCCCTTTTTCAAGCGGTACTAGGGTAAAACGAAATCTTCTATAAGTCAAACCTGTTAGCTATCTAAAAATACAAATGAGTAAAGGTTATTTGCCTGCGCTCAGCACCTGTTTGAGAAACTCCCCGGTATAGGAATGGGGCATAGCAGCCACCTCCTCGGGGGTGCCGTGCGCAATTATCTCCCCCCCTTGATCCCCTCCCTCAGGTCCCAGGTCGATGATATAGTCGGCGGACTTGACGACATCGAGGTTGTGTTCAATGACGATGACGGTGTTGCCGGCATCCACGAGGCGATTGAGCACCTCAAGGAGCCGTTGGATCTCGGCGAAATGCAGACCGGTGGTCGGCTCATCGAGGATGTAGACGGTCCTGCCGGTATCTCGTTTTCCCAGCTCCCGCGCCAACTTCACCCGCTGGGCCTCGCCGCCGGAGAGCGTTGGTGCCGGCTGTCCCAGCTCTATATAGCCGAGTTCCACATCGGCCAAGAGCTGGAGCCTTCTCTTCAAAGGAAGGATGTGACGAAAAAATTCCAAGGCCTCCTCCACCGTCATCGCTAAGACCTCGGCGATATCCTTCCCCTTGTACCTGATCTCCAGCGTCTCACGGTTGAAGCGCCTGCCGTTGCATTCATCGCAGGTCACATAGACATCGGGAAGGAAATGCATCTCTATCCTGATGATCCCCTCCCCCTGGCACGCCTCGCACCTCCCCCCCTTGACGTTGAAGCTGAACCTCCCCATGCTGTACCCTCTCACCCGTGATTCGGGAAGCTGGGCAAAGAGGTCCCGGATAAAGAAAAAGATCCCTGTATACGTGGCGGGGTTGGAGCGGGAGGTCCTCCCAATCGGCATCTGATCGATCTTGACCACCTTGTCCACCCCCTCCATCCCCTTGAGCACGGTAAACGCACCGGCCTGCTCCTGGGAGCCTTGCAGGCGCTGGGCCAGGGCCCGGTAGAGGGTATCGATAATCAAGGTGCTCTTACCGGAACCGGAAACCCCGGTCACGCAGGTGAAGACCCCGAGGGGTATCTCAACGGTGATCCCCTTGAGGTTATTGGCCGTGGCCCCTTTGATGATCAATGCCCCCTTGCCCCTTTTCCGACGTGTCTCCGGCAGGGGAATGGCCAGACGTCCGGAAAGATACTTGCCGGTGAGTGATCCATAATCTTTCAGTAACTCCGCGGGTGTGCCTGAAAAAACCACGTTTCCACCGTGCACCCCTGCCCCCGGTCCCATATCAATGACGTGATCGGCGCTCATCACGGTCTGCGGATCGTGTTCGACCACGAGGACGGTGTTGCCGAGATCGCGCAATTGCTTCAGGGTCGCAAGCAGTCTGAGGTTGTCCCTCAGGTGCAGGCCGATGCTCGGCTCATCAAGGACATAGAGGACGCCGGTTAACCCGGAACCGATCTGGGTTGCCAGACGAATCCTCTCCCCCTCCCCCCCCGAGAGGGTGGCCGAGGCCCGGTCGAGGGAGAGGTAGTCGAGTCCTACGCGGACGAGGAACCCCAGCCGCTCCTTGATTTCCCGTAAGATGAGCCGAGCAATCTGTTCTTCTTGGGCGCTGAGGCGGGCATCTGCGAAAAAGCCGAGGGCGTCTTTAATTGGATACCCCGTCACCTCGACAATGGAACGCCCCTGAAACCGCACGGCAAGGGCCTCTTTTCGCAACCGTGCCCCCCCGCACTCGGGGCACGTCACCGTCGCCGCCTCATCTTCTTGCCTTTCGTCACTCGTTACCTCCTGCGCCAAGGCAGTTTGCCTGGCCCAGAGAAACCCCAGCCCGTCGCAACGGGGACATGCACCATATGGACTGTTGAAAGAAAAGAGACGGGGGGATATCTCGGGATAACTCACCCCGCATTCCAGGCACGAGAACCGCTCACTGAAGACAAGTCCCTCTCCTCCCTCCACACTCACCTTTACTACCCCCTCCCCGTACCGGAGGGCCAGTTCAATTGACTCGGTAATTCTATTTTTGGCTCCTTCTCGCAGCACGATCCGATCAACCACCAGCTCGATATCGTGCCGTATATTTTTGTCAAAGACGATCTCCTCGCCGAGGTCTCTGATCTCCCCGTTGACCCGTATCCGTACAAACCCCTCCCCCCGCAATTGATCCAGGAGTTTTCGATGTTCACCCTTGCGTCCCTGTATCAGGGGCGCCATGACGATCAGACGGCTTCCTGCGGGGAGGGCGAGGAGTTGATCGACCATCTGCTGGGGGATCTGCGATCGGATCTCCCGGCCACAGCGATAGCAGTGTGGATGCCCCACCCGGGCAAAGAGGAGGCGTAGATAGTCGTAGATCTCCGTTACGGTGCCTACAGTAGAACGCGGATTTCTGCTCATACCTTTCTGTTCGATGGCAATGGCAGGCGAAAGCCCTTCTATATAATCCACATCGGGTTTATCCATCCGCTCCAAAAACTGCCTCGCGTAGGCGGAAAGGGACTCCACATACCTTCGTTGCCCTTCGGCATAAATGGTGTCGAAGGCAAGGGAGGATTTGCCTGACCCGCTGACACCCGTCAGCACCACGAGGTTGCCCTTGGGTATCTCCAGGTCTATATTTTTAAGATTGTGCTGCCGTGCCCCTTTAATGACTATCTTTCCATTGCTCATAGCAAACTCGCCTCTCTACATTAAAGATAGCACACTCCCTTGTAGGGACTCAATGTGGAAGCGGCCCTTCTTGTCTGTCCCGCAAAGATCACCCAGAAACCGCAAGAGGAGTAGTAACAAACGCCCCCCAAGCAAAATCAGATTGACAAATTATCCTTTTTGGCCTTTACTTATAGTAAGGCCTTTAGTCGTAAGGAGCAAGAAGGTGTTTACCAATGTCCTGCAAGAGATGTTGAATATCGTCTACGGTGCGATACAGTACCTGCCGGATGTCAAGATCAGCATCGGCATCGCCCTTGCCCTGCTTCTTCTGATCTATTTCAAGGGGGCAGTAGGCGGTCTCGCTATCTCCATTCTGGTCACCATCTTTATTGCCGACTCCTTCTTCTCAGAAGGTGACCTTTATCAGATGACCATGGAGAGGGCCGTGGCCGGTATGACCCTCGGCTTCTTTGCCTTTTTTGTAAATCTTTATTTTATCATGAAGACCCTCGCCGACTGGAAAGACTGAAATCCTTGACCCGATCAGTCTCTTCCCCTCCCGACGGTGGCCACCGAACAGAGGTATCGCTCATACCTGATCAATGACGTTTTTCTTGACAACCCCATGCCTTTCTCGCGATAATATTGGGACCAGCCGGGGGCGGAAGGACAAATAATGGTCGGAGACAGTGACAGGATATTTGAGCTCGCCCAGAAGATCACGCAGAAAAAGGGCCTCAAAAAGACCATCAAGGAATACCAAAAGACCGTAGATTCTGATCCAAACGATTTTAAAACCAGGATAAAGCTCGGTGATCTCTATCTTCGCCGCGGGAATCTCGAAAAGGCGGTGCAAGAATACTTCAGCGTGGCAGAATACTACATCAAAGAAGAGCTGGATCTCAAGGCCATCGGCATATTCAAGAGAATACTCGTCTTAAATCCGGGGATGATCGAATCCTATTATAAACTCGCTGATCTCTATCGCAAGAGGGGACTCTTCGCAGAAGCGAAAGTACAATATCAAAAGATTTTGGAAGTTGATCCCAAGGAAAAGAAGGCACGGGATGGTATCCAATCGTTGGAAAAAAAGGCCGCCGAGGCCAAAACTACGGAAAAAAAGGTTATAGAAGATACCGTCAGAGAGAAAGATCCGGTTTGGAACTCGATCTTACATGAATTACAGAGACAATTGTCCGCCCAGTTGAGCGAGGAGGATTATCAAACCCATTACCATTTAGGAATCGCCTTTCAGGAAATGGGGCTCTTCGAGAGGGCTATTGAAGAATTTAAGATCTCCCTGGGAAACCCCGCTCAGGAGTTTAACGGCTACCTGATGTTGGGGTCATGCTATCGCTGCATGGGAGACTGCAATGAAGCAATAGAAAATTTAAAAAAAGGGCTCAAGATTAAACCGTTGACCAATAAACAGTACGAGGATCTGTATTATCAGTTGGGGCTCACCTATGAGGCAGACGGGCAGACAAAAGCGGCCCTGGACTCCTATAATAAGGTTGTCGAAATCAAGGGGGGTAAGGCACCTGCCGCGTTGCAATTGAAGATAGAAAAAATGAAAGAGCAAATGATGGGGTGATGCCCGTTACGGCGATTTTACTATTGCTCGGCATATGCCATGAAAAATCATGATCAATCGAATTGGGTTATCCTGGAG
>MGQT01000118.1:0-2236 GCA_001797935.1 Deltaproteobacteria bacterium RBG_16_54_18
ATCTTTTGGCGGTAAAATTGATGTCCTTTCAATTGCTTTCGTCTCAATTTTAACCACAACATATTTTCAGCATCTGTCATCTTTTTTCTGAGATGCTGCGATAATGCTTTCAACCGTTTATCATAAGAAAGCATTTGTTCTTAAAATCCCCCTCCATCCCCCTGACCAAAGGGTCACCTTCGGTTTTCCAAAGGGGGATGATAAGGACGATGACCATATCTACATGAAAATTTTACCCACTCACTTCCACGATGAGCCGATAAAGATATAAGGGCCGTTCTAGATGAAAAATATGAACGTCACCACAATAAAGAGGGGCACAAGGATACCGCAGGACCAGAGCATGTAGCCGAAAAAAGAAGGCATCCTGACCCTGTGATGTTCGCAGATCACCTTGACCATGAAGTTTGGACCGTTTCCGATATAGGTGTTCGCCCCCATAAAGACCGCCCCCACCGAGATCGCCTCTAAATATCTTATTGGCACCCCGACTATCTCCTGCGGCAGCCCTGTCGCATGCGCCACTCCCTGCGCCATGCTCAGAAAGGTCACATAGGTGGGGGCATTGTCGAGAAGGGACGAGAGCCCCCCCGTTGCCCAAAAAAAGTGCCAGGGCAGTCGGACACCGAATTCCGCTCCTCTCGCTTCCAAGATAAGCAGCGCGGGGACCATCGTGATGAATATCCCGGCAAAGAGTATCGCCACCTCGATAATCGGAGCGTAGTGAAACTCATTTTTGTGGCGAATATCCTTGGGCGTAAAGACAAGTGAAAGAAAAGACAATCCGATCATAACGCCCTCCCTGACAGGTGTCTTAAGCAAGATTACGCTCAAGCTGACGCCGATGATAAAGATGATATTTATCTTACCGTGGAGGGCAAGGGCTTTTACCCGTGTTCTATCCAGCCTTATCGCCTGTGGCGACTCCCGCCTCCAAAAGTGAAGGTCAACGAAATAAAAGCAAACGAGGATGATTGCCATCATGAAGAGCCAGTGCGGAAAGAGCCGCAAGGTCCAGAAGAAGGGGACCCCCCGGAGATAACCCAAAAAGAGCGGTGGATCGCCGATCGGGGTGAGCAGACCGCCGATATTTGCGACGACGAAGATAAAAAAGATGGGGATGTGGGCGATAAGTTTCCTCTCGCTGTTCGTCTTCAGCAGGGGCCTGATCAAGAGCATGCTAGCACCCGTTGTCCCGAATATATTGGCGATGATGCCGCCGAGCAAGAGGAAGAGGGTGTTGTTGCGGGGTGTCGCCTCGATATCCCCGCTTAAGAATATCCCTCCTGAGATAATGTAGAGAGCGGTGAGTAAGATAATAAAGGAAAAATATTCCTTTATCTCATGCAGCAGCGGCTGAAAATCTCCATAGTGGTAAAAGAGGATGATGACGGGGAGCGAAAGGATACCGCAAATGATCGCCTTATTGCGATTGCTCTCCCAAAAGCGGCCGTGCGTCAGGGGCAAAATGGCGATGCACAATAAGAGGAAGGCAAAAAAAGCGACGCTCCCGAGTGGCAGTATATTTCCCATATTTTCCATATTGTCCCCACTCAGCTCAAGCTGGTCTTTTGCGCATTACTGATGCCGTTTAAGATGCCGGATACCTTCCGCATCGGCAACGATCACGTCGGTGGCCATCCCCAGGAAAAGACCGTGTTCCACGATGCCGGCGCGGGCGCGCAAGTGGTCTGCCAGGGAGGCGGGCTCGGCTATAGGACCAAAGTTGCAATCGAGAATGAGATTGCCCTGATCGGTCGTGAAAAAAGTTCCATCCCCCTTTACACGCACATCCACGCGGGCGCCGAGGGACGCGACGTAGGCTGCCTGTGTTTGCCAGCCAAAGGGGGCGACCTCCACCGGCAGCGCCTTGCGCGTGCCCAGCACCGGCACAAGCTTCGAGGCATCGCACACAATAATCTCCCGGCGGCTGGCCTGGGCCACGATCTTCTCGCGCAGGAGGGCGCCGCCTGCGCCTTTTATCAGATCGAGATTTGGATCTACCTCATCTGCCCCGTCGATTGTCACATCAACTACCGGGCGTTTGTCCAGTGTGGTCAAAGGTATTCCGAGCTGGCTCGCCTCGGCTTCCACTTGCGCCGAACACGGGACACCGAAGATGTCTTTCAAACTGCCGGCCTTGAGCAACGCGGCGATCCGGCGTATGGCGAAGATGGCGGTGCTGCCGTGCCCAAGCCCCAGCACCATCCCCGACTCAACAAAGGTGACGGACTGC
>MGQT01000118.1:2560-6763 GCA_001797935.1 Deltaproteobacteria bacterium RBG_16_54_18
AGTGCAGAAAGCGCGGGCCGTAGCCGCGCGTTGTCGCCAGCCGGTTCCGGCTGCCGAGCCCCCTGCGCAATGCCTGCAACGCCCCCTCGATTTCAGGAGTGGGTTCAAGAAAGGCCTGGAGCGCCACGTAGCCTCCTGGTTCGGCCTGCGCGACAAAATTCGTGAGGGCCTTGGCAGTCGTCTCTGCCGCCTCACCATAGACCTCAATGCCGTCTTGGATCAGGATGGGGGCTTCCGTAGGAAGCGATCCTTTTTCCTCGTACTCATCGACCGCCTGGCGGGCGAAGATCTTGGCCGCCTCGACATCGGGCTGGTCAAAGGGGTTAATGCCGAGCCGGTGGCCGACCACGGCAACGGCCATCTCCCAGAGGAACAATTGCCCTCCCAGGTCATAGAGATCGCGCAGCGCTATCCGCACGATCGGGTGCCCTGCCGCTTCCAGCGCGGCCATTGCTGCATCAGAGGAGGTATCCCCGTCCAGACAGAGGTGGACAAAGAGGCGATCCTTGCCATAGTCCTCGGGCGCACCGATCTCCTCCCCGATTACCGGCAAAATACCCTTCCCCTCCTTGCCCGTGCTCTCGGCGATGAGCTGTTCGAGCCAATCGCCGAAGCTGGCTATCTGAGAGGAGATGATCAAGGTAACCTTGTCCCGGCCCGCCCGGGCCAACTCGCCCAAGATAGCGCCAAGCAAGGCCCCGGGATTTGTTGCCTCTTTAGCCGTACCGGCGGGCTTGCATTGACGGGCCATGGTACGAGCGCGATCAAGCAGTTGCCCGAGGTCCATCCCGATCAAGGACATCGGCACCAACCCCACGGAAGAGATGGCGGCAAAACGACCGCCCATATATGCCGCGTTGATAAAGCCCAGGCGGAAGCGATATTGTGTGCTGATATCAAGGAGCGGCGAGCCTGGATCGGTTATGGTGATGAAGTGTTTACCGGTCTCTTCTTTCCCCACGGCATCGGTCATCCAGGTATAGAAGAATTTGAAAAGCGAGAGGGTCTCCACCGTGGTGCCGGACTTGGTGGAGACGATAACGAGGGTCTGTTTGGGGTCGAGCCGCTCGGCCTGTGCCCAGATGTGCCCGGGGACGGTGCTGTCGAGCACCGTGAGGTCGAGATACCCCTTTTCTACGCCGAAGGCCTTGCGAAAGACCTCCGGGGCCAGGGAGGAGCCGCCCATACCGAGGAGCAGGGCGTCGGTGTAGCCTTCCCTGCGCACGGCATCGGCAAAGGGGCGGAGGCGCTGCCAACTATCGGCCATGGCCTCGGGGCTCTGAAGCCACCCCAGGCGGTTGGTGATCTCCGTCGGAGCCGGCTTCCACACCGTATGGTCACGCTCCCAGATGCGAGCGATGATCTGCTGGTCTCTGATCTCGGCCAGGGCCTGATCAACCAAGCCCTGATAGTTGCCGAGTGTGTAGGTAATACCCTGCCAAAAAGTCATCCTTCCCCTTTCCGGTCCTGCCAGGCCCAGACGGGCAGAAGGGCCTGCAGAACCCCTGGCTTCTCGATCTATCGCCGCAGTAAGCCCTTGGCGGTCTGCACGATGGCTGCGACGGTGATGCCGAACTTTTCATAGAGCACCGGCGCGGGCGCGCTTGCCCCGAAGCCTTCCATGCCGACCACGGCGCCATCGAGGCCTACATAGTGTTCCCACCCCAGCTTGATGCCTGCCTCCACTGCCACCCTGATCGTCACCGCCGGCGGCAGCACGGTATCACGGTATTTTTTCGGCTGCTGGTCAAAGAGCTTCCAGCTCGGGAGGGCGACTACCCGCGCCCGGATCCCTTCGGTACTCAACGCTTTACCTGCCGCGAGCGCCAGGTGCGTCTCCGAACCCGTGCCGATGATAATGACTTCCGGGTTTTCAGCCGACTCCCACAAAACGTAACCGCCGCGGCGCAACATTGCGGCCGGGGCATGCGCCGACCGCTCCAGCAGCGGCAGCTCCTGCCGCGTGAAGACGAGGGCAGTGGGGCCGCCGTTGTTCTCCAGGGCCGCGCGCCAGGCCTCGACGGTCTCCGCGGCATCTGCCGGGCGTATGATTGTCAGGTTGGGGACGGCGCGCAGGTTCATCAACTGCTCGATGGGCTGGTGCGTCGGGCCATCCTCGCCGAGACCGATGCTGTCGTGCGTGAAGAGATAGATCACACGGGAGCGGGCAAGGGCCGCGAGCCGCATCGGCGGGCGCATGTAATCGGAGAATATCAAAAACGTGGCGGTATAGGGGATAACGCCGCCGTGTAAGGCCATGCCGTTTGTGATGGCGCCCATGGCGTGCTCCCGCACGCCGAAGTGTATGTTACGCCCTCCATAACCCCACTCACCCCCCACGACGCCTTGCACTCCCTCAGGTGATTGCTGTGGCGGTTGGAAATCGCCGCAGCCCTTGAGCCACGAGATCGTCGAGGGATTGAGATCGGCGGAGCCGCCGATGAGCTCCGGGATCTGTTGCGCCAGGGCTTGCATAACGGATTCGGAGGCCTTGCGCGTGGCAATACCCTTGGGATCTGCCTTAAATGTCGGCAGGGCGGCGTCCCAGCCTGTGGGGAGGTCGCCGCTCATCCGGCGCATGAATTCAGCCGCCTCATCCACATAGGCCTCGGCATAGCGGGCGAAACCCTCTTCCCATGCCGCCTCATGCGCCTCCCCCCGCGCTACGGCCTGGCGGAAATGCCCGGCGACGTCGTCGGGGATATAGAATGCCGGTTCGACGGGCCAATCAAGGTGCTCCTTGGCCGCGCGCAATTCATCGGGGCCGAGCGGCGAGCCATGGGCCTGAAACGTCCCTTCCTTGTGCGGCGCCCCGTAGCCGATGGTGGTGCGGACGCAGAGGAGCGAGGGGCGAGAGGTCTCTTGTTTGGCTGCGACTAAGGCGGTATCAAGCTGTGCAACATTATTGCCGTCTGCCACGTGCTGGACGTGCCAGCCATACGCCTCAAAACGCTTGGCCACGTCTTCGGTAAAGGTGAGGGCGATGGAGCCGGCCAGCGAGATGCGGTTGTCATCGAACAAGACGATCAATTTGCCGAGCCCGAGGTGTCCTGCCAGGGAACATGCCTCGGCCGCGACCCCTTCCATGAGGTCCCCGTCGCTAGCGATGACGTACGTGAAGTGATCGACAATCGTATGGCCGGGGCGATTAAAGCGAGCAGCCAGGTGGGCCTCGGCCAACGCCATGCCCACCGCGTTACCGATACCCTGCCCAAGCGGCCCGGCACAGGCCTCGACACCGGGGGTCAGACGGCACTCGGGATGGCCGGGCGTCTTGCTTCCCCACTGTCTGAAGGACTGTAATTCCGATAGGGGGAGGTCGTAGCCTGTCAAATGCAGCAAGGCATACAAGAGCATGGAACCATGCCCGGCGGAGAGGATGAACCGGTCGCGATCCGCCCATTGGGGGTTGGCGGGATTGTGTTTCAGGTGCCGCTGCCACAGGCAATAGGCCATTGCCGCGGCCCCCATGGGCATACCGGGATGGCCGGAGTTGGCCTTCTGCACGGCATCGGCCGACAAAAATCTGATAGTATTGATGCATTTCTCATCGATCTTGGTCTGGTCCGTCATTCCGTTGTCTCCTTACTATCATTCGCTCTATTCATACACTGTTTATCCCCATTTAGTAAAGTCCCGCACTGTCGCTTTGCGACATTCCGGCATTCAGATTTTTATACAAAGCAGGGCGGGACGCTGTGCATAATAAATTAAAAAAGTCGGGATGTGTCGCCTTGCGACACAAGAAAGGAGTAATTTTATTATTCATGGGTCATACGCCTAAATTTAGGGAAAGGTTTTCCCCCTTTGTAAAAGCCGAAGGTGGCCCTTTAGCCAGTGACCCCTTGGCCAGGGGATTTAGGGGGATTTTTCCCCAGGTATTGCTCGCGTCACACTACCTCATCCCGAAAAAAGTTCCAGCCCTTGAAACGCCGCTCCGAGCAGCGCGATCTGCGGGTCGAGGATGACGTAAACAGGTATCCGGCGCATAAACTCTGTCAAAACCCCCTTACGGCAGAACGCCGCCATAAAGGTATCATCCCGCAAGGCAGGAAGAATCCGCGGCGGGATGCCGCCCCCGAGGTAGACGCCACCGGTAGCCATCACCGTGAGCGCCAGATTTCCCGCTGCGGCACCGAGAATGGAAACAAAAACTTTTAAGGTCTCGGTGCAGAGCCGAGCCTTATCCTCCAGGGCCGCGGT
>MGQT01000118.1:6967-9328 GCA_001797935.1 Deltaproteobacteria bacterium RBG_16_54_18
CGTATGCCCCCCCTCTGAGGCGTGGGCGCGGTAGCGGGACCCATCCCACGTAAGAAACGCCTGGCCCAGGCCGGTGCCTGGCGCAATCACTGCCATTGTGCCGCCCTGGACCTGTTCTCCCTTGTTAAGGCAGTGCAGGTCTGCTGAATCGAGCAAGGGCACGCCATGGGCCGTTGCCTCGACATCGTTGAGCAGGAGCACCGATTTGAGCTTTAACTGCGCCTTAATATCTACCTGATCAATGCTCCACGGCATGTTAACGCCCGCAACCCTCCCGTTGACCACGGGACCGGCCACGCCGAAGACCGCATGTTCTACACCCAGTTTGACCTGAGCGAGAAACTCGCTGACCAGCGCGGCGAGTGAGGGATACCGGCTGCTGGGGAAGGTGGCCATTGCAAGCGGTTGCCGCGGCCCCTTCTCAGTTGAATAGATCCCCAGGTTAGTTTTGGTGGCCCCGACGTCACCGGCAAGCAGCTTCTTCATCTCCTCCGACCCCGGATTCCTCTATATCACATTCAATACGGCGGGGCAATAAAAAGGCTCCAGATCAGGTCTAACCATTTGAAAATATTATGATATTCTAGTTTTATGCGGTATGGCGGTGCACGGGTTGCCAGTAGACGAACATGCTGATTATGAAAGAAAATGTTTGATTTAAGATGATACTATGAGATAAAGTCCTAAAAAGCAAGATTAACAACCAAGAATAGGCCGAAAAGCAATTTGCCAAAAGTATCAATTGATACCAAACTGTAGTGACGAGACCATCTCATAAGGAACTAGAGCGAAAGATACGGGAAGCCAAGTCGCTCGCAGCAAATGGCTCTATTAGTGTTGTGGAACCGGACAGTATTGCTGCCGATGCATTAGAGTTAGGCTATTTACTAGAAAGTCTTCCAGATGTTGTTTCTGAGATTTTACATGAAGTGAAAGCCGAAAATTATGCCGGCAATCGACCGCCTCAGCGTTCCTATGAGAGAGACATTATAGATTGTGAGCTTTTTGCTTTTAGCTGGGAAAGTAAACGATTCGGGTGCAAAATCTATTTAAAGTTTACGATCAAAGACCACACGATGTGGCTTGTGTCCTTACATGAACACAGGGAGTCGAAGCATGAATAAGCCAAATAAAGTGATACCGTGTCCGAACGGTCATGGTGAAACGCGCGCTACCAAGGCAAAAAAAACAATGACGTTTCGCGGTGTAGATATAACGTATCAAACGGAACATTACCTCTGCCCAGTTTGTGGTATCGAGGTAGGCTCCATTGAACAAGCATCAATCACCCAGCGAGCAATTTCCGATGCGTATCGTAAAACGGTCGGTCTATTGACGAGCGAAGAGATTCGTGAAGGAAGAAAGAGATTAGATTTAACGCAAGACGATCTTGCGCAGCATATGTGTGTTGGTATTGCCAGTATAAAGAGGTGGGAGGGGGGCATCATTCAGACTAAGTCCATGGATCACGCGCTGCGGCGCGCCCTCCAAGGGCAGGCCGCAAACGATGGGTATTCGGGAAATCGAAAATTTTCAATCCCCAGGCTCAGACTTATCTTGAGAGAATTTGAGGCATCGCTACAAAGAAAAATCATGAAAGATGATAAAGGACTCTATTCAGCCAAATATGTATGGTATGCGGATATGGTAGCGTACAGGGAGCTTGGTCAGAGCATGAGCGGCGCCACATATGCATGTCTCCCCTTTGGTCCCCAGCTTAATAATTATCGCGACCTCATCGATGAAATAAAAAAAACCGATGCTAATTCCGCCGAACCTCTAACATCTGAGGAAAAAAAGATAATTTCCCGAATTGCACTGCGTTTTCCCAAAGACCAAATGGTCATTGATGCTTCTCATAGAGAGGTGATCGTGCAAAGAAAACCTATCGGGAGCATAATTCCATATTCGGATGCGGCAGAATTGACTGGGCTATGATTAACATTCATGCTGTCCAAATTAGCCGAAGATCAGTTCCAGTTGATGCGACGCAGATGGATTTGGGCCAGTTGGTTTATTGGGGGGGCTAGGAGGTCTTAGCTAAGAATGTCAATATTTCACGAGCGTCCCCTAGTTTCTATCCCAGCGCGGCGAGTGAGGGATACCGGCTGCTGGAGAAGGTGGCCACTACAAGCGGTTGCCGCGGCCCCTTCTCAGCCGAATAGATCCCCAGATTAGTCTTGGTGGCGCCGACGTCACCGGCAAGCAGCTTCTTCATCTCCTATGCCCTGGATTTCTCTATATCATATTAGTCTGCGCCGGGCAATAAAAAGGCCCTGCTCAAAGGGCCGGTTGAGGCGTTTCTGGTCCAACTCCTGAAAAATGTTGGGTTAGATTGGGATTTTTGGGGTAGCTTGGGCA
>MGQT01000119.1 GCA_001797935.1 Deltaproteobacteria bacterium RBG_16_54_18
TAGATTGGCCTGCTGACTAGAGGGGGTCAAAACCGATAGGGGCTGGGGTTTGGCCCCCTTGTTTTGCGGTTGCAGTCATCAGGAACATCATTCCCTCACGTAATAACCCCCTCTTACTCTTCATATCAAGTACTGACTCCTCTTGTTCCTGTTGTTATGCTCAAAATAGTAATTATTTCCCTTTAATCCCGACATGGCGCCGAACATCTTCATAAACCCTCGTGCCGGATCGCCGTTCTTGGTTTCAATCTTTATGACATCGGCGCCCAAATCACCCAACCGCATTCCCGCCAACGGCCCTGGTTTCATACGTTGCCTCCTCCGCGTAATAATCTCGCGTCTCTGTGCGTATCAATCATGAAATCTTCGTATCTCCTTCATCGTTACCATGGGAATTTCTACGGCGCCCTGTACCGGTCGTTCATCTGACCCCGCAAAAAAATCATGCGGCGTTCAACGCATAACCTGTAACCTTTCCTCTTGTTCCCCAAACGGCGCTGGAAACGTTCAGCTGTTGTTTGCAGAGCGGGTCAACAATATTGGTTTGGTTGAGTGCCGGATGACCTTTTCCGCCACACTCCCAAGCAACCAGCGGCGCACCCCGCTACGGCCGTGGGTGGACATGGCAATAAGGTCGATATCCTCCCGCTCGCAGCGTTCCAGTATCTGCTGCGCCTCATTTCCTTGCTGCACGTGACTTTCCACGGGAAATCCCTTCCCCTTGAGTCGTGTCTCCATCTTGCGCAAATATTCCTCTCCCTCATGCGTCAGGGCCTCGGTAATCGTTTGGTAATTGGCGATGGGCTCCATACTTCCAGGAATGATCGCCAGGGGAACCACATACAGCAGGCAAATGGTGGACCCAAAGGCAGAGGCCAGCTTCTCAATCTCCGGCAGAATTGCCTCTGATATCTCTGAGCCGTCCAAGGGAACCAAGATCTTCTTATACCCTTTCATGACACACCCTCCTTTCACTCTGTAGCCGGCATCCTCTCCTCCCATGTCGCATACGGGGAAGGAAATAACATGAAATTATGTCGTTGTCTTTTTGGCATGTATGCTCCAAATATAATGCCCTGTATACATTTACATAATTACCCGCACGCTTATATTATACCACCTGTTGAAAAATGGAAGGCGGCAATATTTTCCCCGGATGCCCTGCGCATTGAGTCCAATACAGTGACCTTATGCAACGCCACGGATAGCGTCCTGATTAAAAAATGGACTATTACTACACCACCTCCCTCTATTTTCCCTATTTGCAATAGCGGGAAAAATAAAGTATCATATGCCTTCATATATCAATAGCTCGCGAGGAGGGATCAAATAATGCCAGAACAGGCAGCGAAGACCATATGGCACGCAATGGGAGTAGATCAGGTCTTGGCGGAGCTAAAAACCGATCCGCAGCAGGGTTTAACTGAAAATACGGCTATAAGCCATCTTGAAAAATACGGCTATAATGAATTGAAGAAGGAAGAAAGAGTATCTCCCCTCACGCTCTTCATCAATCAGTTCAAGAATATCCTCATCATCATCCTCTTGATAGCTACCGTTCTCTCCGCCGTGGTCGGAGAAATATTTGATGCGGCGCTCATTCTGGTGATAGTCTTTTTTTGTGCCGTGCTCGGATTCATCCAGGAATATCGTGCCGAACGCGCCCTCGAGGCATTAAAAAAGATGCTTTCGCCGACGATCACGGTCTTACGGGGGGGCAAGGAAGAAGAGGTTCCTTCCAAAGAGCTTGTCCCTGGTGATATCCTGCTTCTGGAAGCAGGTGACAAAATCCCGGCAGATGCGCGGCTCATTGAAAGTCATTCGTTACGCTGCGATGAGGCCCCGCTTACGGGAGAGTCCGCCCCGGTGGGAAAGAGGATAGACCCTCTCCCTGAAGATGTGCTCGTCAACGATAGAAAAAATATCATCTTCACCGGAACTACCGTTACCTACGGGAGGGGGAAAGCGGCGGTCATCGCCACGGGGATGCATACGGAGTTCGGCAAGATAGCGGAGGAGGTGACGGCCGTTGCAACGGAGAAGACCCCTCTCGAGAAGCGGACTGACGAGATAGGAAAGTGGCTCGGGATTATTTCCCTCGGCATTTGCTTCCTGGTTACAGCCGCGAGTATTGCGAGGGTATTGATGACGGGAGGAAAAATCGATCTGGCGTTTATCGTAACCATGGTGATATTTGTGATCTCCCTTGCGGTGGCCGCCGTCCCCGAGGCATTGGCCGCCATTGTCACCGGCGCCCTTGCCGTTGGGATGCACCAGATGGCAAAGAGAAACGCCCTGGTGAGAAAAATGCCCGCCGTGGAGACCTTGGGGTGTACCACGGTCATCTGCTCGGACAAGACAGGGACCCTCACGAAAGGTGAGATGACGGTGCGCAAGATATTTTCCGGCGGCACGGTGATCGAGGTAACGGGTACCGGATATGAACCCACCGGCACCTTTACCGGCGGCGATCTCGCCGTGAAAAAGAATAAACCGCTGCAGCAGCTCCTGCAGGCAGGACTCGTGTGCAATGACGCTTCGTTAGAGAAAAAAGAAGGTAAGTGGATTATTAAGGGTGATCCGACAGAAGGTGCCCTTGTCGTCGCGGCCGTTAAGACAGGCGTCCATGAAAAGGAGATGAGGCTGGAGACCCCGCGCATAGAGGAGTTACCCTTCAGCTCCGAGAGAAAACGCATGACCACCCTGCATCAAACAAGGGATAATAAAAAAATAGCCTTTATGAAAGGCGCGCCTGAAGCCGTGCTGCAATGCTGTACACACATCCTGGATAATGACGGCATCAAGGAGCTGAAAGAGACGGAAAAGAAACTGATTTTCAAGATGAATGAAGAGATGGCGCAAGGGGCATTGCGGGTATTGGCTATGGCCTATCGCGCTTGCCCCGACACCATTGCCTGTACGGAGGGGGAACTCGAGCGTGATATGGTCTTCCTCGGACTTGCGGGGATGATGGACCCGCCGAGGGAGGAGGCCATCGAAGCCATCCGGATCTGCAAACAGGTGCACATTAAACCCATCATGATTACAGGCGACCATAAGCTCACCGCCGTTGCCATTGCGAAAGAAATGGGAATTTATGAAGAGTTCGACCGGGTTGTGGCGGGAGAAGAGTTAGAGCGGATGTCCGATAAGGAGCTGGAAAAGATCGTCACGCGGGTGACGGTCTATGCCAGGGTTTCGCCGATGGATAAACTCAAGATCGTCAAGGCGTGGAAGGCGCGCGGTGAGGTCGTGGCCATGACCGGTGACGGGGTCAATGATGCCCCGGCCTTAAAGCACGCCGATATTGGTGTGGCCATGGGGATTACCGGGACGGAAGTGACCAAAGAGGCGGCGGACATGGTCCTAAGCGACGATAACTTTGCGACCATTGTAAAGGCCATTGAGCTGGGCAGGTGGATCTACGACAACATCAAAAAATATCTCACCTATCTCCTGCGGTGCAACATTACTGAGGTCGTCGTGATCGGAGGCGTCGTATTGATTTCCGGCCCGGAATATTTACCCCTGCTGCCAGCTGCGATATTGTACATGAACCTGGCGACCGACGGCCTGCCTGCCCTTGCCCTGGGGGTAGCTCCCCCTGACCCCGATATCATGCAGCGTCCGCCCCGAGACCCCAAGGAGAGTATCTTTTCCTGGGATGTGCGGATGTTTATCCTTATTGCACTGTTTGTTGAGATACCCTTTTTCTTTTTCCTCTTCTATCACGAGCTGTCTGATCTCGCCTATGCCAGGACAGAGATATTTTTCATGTTCATCATCATCGAACTGATCATTGCCCTTAACTTCCGCTCGATGCGATACAGCATCTTCAAAGCCCGTCCACACACATGGCTCCTCATAGCCCTTGCCTGGGAAATTATCCTGGTGCTCGCTCTCGCGCAGATCCCTTCCGTGCGCGAGGCCTTCGGCATACTGAAACCCACGGCTATCGATTTTAAGCTCATCTTGGGCTTTGGCGTAGTAGTATTTATCTCCATGGAGGTTATTAAGGCGGTCATACGGGCAAAGGTGGCCAAGGCCACGGCCAGGTGGGCGCCTGAATAGATGAAGCGAGCGAGCGTTAGAGAGATATCCATACACTAACTTCCTGCCTGAAGGTGCAGTATGGTTGACGGGAAGCGACTGCTGATCATCGGCGGGGGGTTGGCAGGTAGTGAGGCGGCCTGGCAAGCGGCCAGCCGGGGGATAGCGGTAACGCTCTATGAGATGAAGCCGCAGCGGTTCTCAGCCGCCCACTGCTCCCCTTTGCTGGGAGAATTAGTCTGCAGCAATTCTCTCAAATCAGAAGCCCTGGACACGGGCCCCGGCCTCCTCAAAGAGGAGCTGCGCAGGCTCGGTTCCCTGATAATACATGCGGCAGAAGAAAGCCGCGTCCCCGCCGGCAGCGCCCTGGCCGTGGATCGTGACGTCTTTTCCCGTTTGATAACGGAGGCTCTGGAGTCTAGGGCGGGGATCGAGGTCATCCGTGAAGAAGTAACGGTTGTCCCGGAACGCGACACAATCATCATTGCCACCGGCCCCCTGACGTCCGACGCCTTGGCAGAAGCCATCGGGGAGTTGACACAGCGCCGTTCGCTCGCCTTTTACGACGCCATCTCCCCGATTGTCACGGCAGACTCTATCAACTTCGAGGTCGCCTTTAAAGGTTCCCGCTATAACAAGGGAGGCGCGGATTACGTCAATTGCCCCCTGAGCGAAGAAGAATACTATCATTTCGTCAAGGCCGTGCGGGATGGTAGCAAGGTACCGTTGCGGGCATTTGAAAAGATCGCGCCCTTTGAGGGGTGTCTCCCTATCGAAGACCTCGTTGAGCGGGGTAACAACACCCTTGCCTTCGGCCCCATGAAGCCGGTGGGGTTGCTCGACCCCCGTACCAATGAGCGGCCTTTTGCCGTCGTGCAGCTTCGTCAGGAAAACAAAGAAGCCACGTTATACAACCTCGTGGGGTTTCAGACCAAGCTCACCTATCCCGAACAAGATCGGATCTTTCGCCTTATCCCCGGTCTGGAGCAGGCGGAATTTGTCAGGCACGGGAGCCTGCACCGCAACACCTTCATCGATGCCCCGCGGCTCTTACGGAGTACCCTGCAGCTGACAAAGGATCCCCGCATCTTCTTTGCCGGCCAGATCACCGGCGTAGAGGGTTATATGGAATCAACAGCCATGGGGCTTGTAGCAGGGATCAATGCCGCGCGCGCCCTGAACAACGAGGCGATCCTCCCTCCTCCTCACACAACGGCCCTGGGGGCCCTGCTCGGACACATCCAGAATACCTATGCCCCGCGCTACGAACCCATGAACATCAACTTCGGTCTCCTCCCCCCCCTCGAGAGAGTGGCGCGGAAACAGGACAAGCGCGGGCTCATGGTCGAGCGGGCCTTACGGGATCTCGCTTGCTGGAAAGAGGCCCTCGGATGATCGGCCTCTCCACGGTCTGGACCTCGGCAGCCGCCCGCTCGGGAGAGTCGTTGCTACAACCCATCCTCGACGCCGGCATCACGGCGGTGGAGCTTGAATATCGCATCACGCCGCAGCTCTATCACGAGCTCCTTCCCATCATTCGAGGTCAGGCAATTCGGGTCTTGAGTATCCACAATTACTTTCCTCTCCCCGAGGGCGTCCCCTCTGAGCAGGCCAGCGGCGATTATTTTTCTCTTGCTTCGCTGAACAGAGAGGAACGACAGCAAGGGGTCACCTCTACTATCCGTACCCTGGAAACCGCCCATGAACTGGAAGCAAGGGCGGTAGTCCTCCATCTGGGCAGGGTAGAGACGGAGCTGCCCAAAGACGGCTTGCAGCAGCTCTACCGTGAGGGAAGGTGGGATGACGAGGGTCAGGCGCTCCTTACCAGAGAGCGAGAGGAACGCGCCCGCCACCGTGCCCCCCATCTGGACGCGGTGCTCTTCAGCCTGGACACGTTGAGTAAACGCGCCGAGCAGCTCGGGGTGATCTTAGGGATAGAAAACCGCTTTTACCTACGAGAGATACCGGATAAGGAAGAAGTCGGGATCATCCTCGACCGCTTCCAAGGCAGTCCAATCGGTTACTGGCATGATACCGGCCATGCCGCCGCCTTTGAGACCTTGGGGATCTGCTCGCACGAAGAACTCTTACGCCTTTATTCCCCCGCCCTCGTCGGCACACATCTGCACGATGCCCGCGGCATCGATGACCACCGACCGCCGGGACAGGGGGAGATCGACTTCGCCATGGTACGCAGATATCTCCCGGACAACGCGATAAAGATCATGGAGATCCGTCAGAGAGCCACGGGACAAGAGGTCCGGGATGCACTGGCGTTCCTGAAAAAAACGGGATATTGATTGTTCATACATGATCGCGTGCCTCGTTTGCCGATCATCCATTCGTCGTACCTTATCGGCCGCTGGCGCAAAAATAAATTGCAGGAGTGAACCACCCCGTAGCAGAGCTGCGGGGCATCTCTTTCTTTAAAAATCTCTCCTCCCCCTTGTCGAAGATTACGCCATCCTTATGGCGGGGACGGGGGAGGGGAGACCATTCATCCCCCCAGCAAAGCTGGGGGGTATTCTGGCATGTTTTTATAAATTGCCACTTGACAAGGAGGACGATCTTATCGATTATGGGGGAGGGCATACACGTAACGTACGTTTGAATTACCATTAACGATAGCGGAGGCAGTTATGCAATTGGAAACTTTTGATGATGTCTTGCATTTTGCCATACGGAGAGAACACGATGCCCGTGAGCTCTATCTCATGTTTCAAACACTGGTCAAGGACGTGGGGGCCAAGGCCTTGCTCGGAGATCTTGCAGCCTATGAGTTGGGTCACCAGAAACTGTTGGAGGACGTTCTGAAAAGAGGTAAGGTAGGACGTATCGGAGGGAAGAAAAAGATCGCCGATCTCCGTCTCAACGACTATATGGTCGCCGACAAAATCGGCCCTGACAGCAGCCCGCAGGATATCATGGTATTCGCCATCAAAAAAGAACAGGAAGCGCACGATATCTATCACGTGCTTCTGGGGAATTACGCGGGAACGGAACTGGAGGCATTATTCTCCCAACTTGCCACGGAGGAGTTGAAGCATAAAGAGATCCTCGAGCGGGAGTATGGGCAACACTTCATGCAGTGGATGTGATCGCCCTGTGCTCAGCCAGTAGGAACAAACCGAGTTATCTTTTTTCGGCACATCTCATCATCATCCTTGCCTCTCACCGTAGAGATATAGTACAATATTAACAGTTTCAGTAAGGGGGAGTGTGTGAGCACACAGCAACACGGCATAAAAAAAGGGATTATATGCCTGGTCGCGTTGGTCATTATCATTGTGACTGTGACGGGTTGCAGTCATTTCAGTAGCTATTTTAAAGCGCATACGGCGCCTTCTGCAACCGATTCGACAAAGGAAACACCCCCTCCTCCTCCGGCGCAGGCCCTCTATCACTTTCTGGTAGCCAGAACCAAGGTGAGGGAGGGCAATGTGGAGCGAGCCATTACCGAGTACCAAAAAGCGATCGCCGTCGACAGCCAGTCTCCCCTGTTGTACGTGGATCTTGCCTCCCTGTATCTCAGCAAAAAAAAGACTCAAGAGGCGATGGCTGCCTGCCGCGATGCCCTGATCCTTGATCCCGATTATTACGTCGCACACTATCTGCTCGGCGGTATCTACGTCGCCCTGGGCAACCAGCGTGAGGCCTTGAACGAATATCAAAAAGTCGTCCAGATCAACCCGGAATACCTGCAGGCCTACCTCATGATCAGCACCTTGTACGCCGACCTCCGGGATTACGAGCAGGCCATTGATACCTTGCGCCAGCTCTTGGCAAAACAGCCCGCGAATCTCATGGGCCTCTATTACCTGGCCCGGATCTATGCCGAGACAAAGCTGTATGATAAGGCCCTTACCTATTATCAAGAGGTCATTAAGCTCAACCCCCAATTCGAAGCGGCCCTGATGGACATGGCTACCGTCTATGAACTCAAGAGCGACGGTGCACGGGCCGAGGAACTATTCAAAGAAATACTGAAGCTTAACGCCTTCAACTTTCAGGCAAGAGAGCGGCTCGGGCAGCTCTTCATCAAGGGTGGTCGCCTCCCCGAGGCCTTTGACCAGTATACAATCTTTAAAAACCTCGATTCGCAAAACTTGAGCGTGCGCATCAAGCTCGGATTAATCCTTTTCCAGCAGGAACGGCTTGAGGAAGCGGCACAGGAGTTTCGTTTTGTCCTGGCTGCCCAGCCTCGCAAGAGTGATGTCCGTTATTATCTGGGTATAACCCTCTATCTCATGGGAAGAACTGCGGAAGCCTTGGCGGAATTTAAGCGGATCCTCCCCGAGGAGGATTTTTTCTCTGAGGCCGTAAACTATATGGCCTACATCCTGCAAAAAGAGGAACGCTCGCAAGAGGCCCTTACCCTCGTACAGAAGGCCATCGAGGCAAAGCCCCAGGACCCGCAATTGCTGTATACCATCGCCCTGATCTATGAGGACCTGGAACGATATCCTGAGGCGATACAAAAGCTGCAGGCCGTCGTCGCCAAAGAACCGAAGAGTGCCGAGGCCTTCTTTCGTCTCGGCATCGTATATTATAAGATGGATAAGGTCGAGGAATCCATCGGCGTCATGCGGCACGTAATCGTGCTCGACCCAAAAAACGCCGATGCCCTCAACCACCTGGGATATACCTATGCCGAGCAACGCATGCGGTTGGATGAGGCTGAAGATCTCGTCAAGAAGGCCTTGGCGCTCAAGCCCGACAACGGCTATATTACGGACAGCCTCGGCTGGGTCTACTATCAAAAAGAGGAATATTCCCGGGCCGTCGAGTGGTTGGAAAAGGCGCATCGTCTGGTACCTGATGATCCTACGATCACCGAACACCTGGGGGATGGCTATCTGAAGGCGAGCAAGAAACAGGAAGCCATTCAGATGTATCAACGGGCCTTGGAGCTGAAGCCAAACAAGGAACAGGTGCAAACCTTGCAGAAAAAAATCGAGGCGCTACGGGAGGCTAAGACGTCCCCGTGAGGGAAAAGATTGTTATGATATGTTTCATCCCACTGCCTCTCTTCGAACCGAAGGTGTCAGCAGATTGGTCGCGCTCACGTGGTGAGAAGCAATGGGTCTGTTGGTAACGTTTGAAGGCATAGAGGGGTGTGGAAAGACCACCCAGGTAGGTTTAACAAAGGCATTTATCGAGGAGCAGGGATATCCCTGTCTGGTGACGCAAGAACCGGGAGGGGTGCCGTTGGGGCAAGAGATCAGGAGGCTCCTTCTGGACAAGACCGACCTGAGGATAGATCCCCTGGCCGAGCTTTTTCTTCTGGAGGCCAACCGGGCACAGCACGTGGCGGAGGTCATCCGGCCCGCGCTGAAAAAAGGGCTGCTGGTCCTGTGCGACCGCTACACCGATGCCACCGTTGCCTATCAGGGCGCTGGTCGGGGGGTGGAGGCCTCTCTCATTGAACAGATGAACCAAGCAGCCACCGGCGGTTTGGCCCCGCAGCTGACCATCCTCCTCGACTGCCCCGTAGCAGTCGGGATGGCACGAGCCAGAGGGGAAGACAGGTTTGAACGGGAGGACGCCGCCTTTCACGAGCGAGTCAGAAAAGGCTACTTGCAGATTGCCCGACAGGAGCCTCAGCGGCTGCAGGTGCTATCCGGCGAAGGTACGCAGATGGAGATTCAGCAACAGATCAGGGGCCTCATCCTCTCCCTGGTTCAGCGGAGATAGCCGTGGCCCTTCATGACGTGGTAGGACACGAGCGACCGGTCGGGATCATCCGCAGGGCAATCGAAATAGGGCGGGTACACCATGCCTATCTCTTCACGGGGATGGAGGGCATCGGGAAAAAAGTCGTGGCCATGAACATGGCCAAGGCATTAAATTGTGAGCGGCAGGACGGCGATGCCTGCGATCAATGCGCCGCCTGCCGGCGGATAGACAAGGGGGTATATCCGGACTGCATCACGGTCAACCCCGACGGCGCGGTCATCAAGATCGAGCAGGTTAGGGGACTGCAGCAGGAAATCGCCTTTAAACCCTTTGAGGCCCGCTGGCGAGTGGTCATTATCGATGGCGCGGAACGGTTAACCAGGGCGTCTGCCAATGCCCTCTTGAAGACCTTGGAAGAGCCTCCCCCCCAAACGACGCTTATCCTGATCGCCGCGGCCATAGAAGGGTTGCCCGCCACCGTACTCTCCCGCTGTCAGCGGATCAGGTTTACCCCCTTAACCGACGAGGAGGTAAAGAAAGTATTGGCGAACCATCTTGCGCAAGACCAGATAGATATCCTCGTCCCGCTTGCCGCGGGAAGCCCGGGGCGTGCTGTGCAGTCGGATTGGCAGACAGTGCAGGACGTAAAGACAACCTTAGGTACCGCCTTTGCCCCCTCCCTGCACAAGCGGTTACAACTGGCCCAAGATCTTGCGCGGGAGGAGGGAAAGGGAAAAATATTTTTAGAACTCTTAGAAGGCTGGCTCAGAGACATCATTGTGTATCAGGAGGTGCGGGAGGAGGGACGGTTGCTCAACCGCGACCTGATCGATGAGATAAAGCGGGTTGCCCCTTGTCGGAAGAGCGACGGGCTCTTGCAAGCGTTTTGGACCATCCAGAAGATCAGGCAGGGTATAGAGGCCCACGGCAACCTGCAACTGGCACTGGAGTCCGCCTTCGTAACCATGGAAGGAGCATAACGCGATGAACGTAGTCGGCGTGGCATTAGATAACAACGGCAGGGTACACTATTTTCAATCCGGGGACCTGAGCTTGAAAAAGGGGGACCTCGTCGTGGTCGATGCGGAAAAGGGCGTCAGCATGGGGACCGTCATCATTCCTCCGCGTGAAGAGAAGACGGGGATCTTCAAACAGGCCCCCCGCGAGGTGCTCAGGAAGGCCACGGCCAAGGACCTGAAACAGCGGGAGAAGTGGCAGAAGAAGGAGGAAGAATCCTTCGCCCTCTGCCTGCGGCTCATCGCAGAGCTGCAATTGCCCATGAAATTAGTGGAGGCGGAATACCTCTTGGACGGCTCGAAGGTCATTTTCTATTTCACGGCCGAGAACAGGATCGATTTTCGTCAGCTCGTCAGGCGGCTGGCCGCACAGCTCAAGATGCGGATTGAGATGCGCCAGATCGGCGTGCGTGACGAGACCAAGATGGTCGGCGGGATTGGTTTTTGCGGCAGGGAGCTCTGCTGCGCCACCTTCCTGCACGACTTTGAGCTCGTCTCCATCAAGATGGCCAAGGAGCAAAACCTCCCCCTGAATCCGACGAAGATCTCCGGACTCTGCGGCAGGTTGTTCTGTTGCCTCTCCTATGAGATCGACGCCTATAAGGAGCTCAAGAAAAACCTCCCCAAGATCGGCAAGCGGATCACCACGAAGCATGGAGAGGGGAAGGTCATCCGGCAAAACCTCCTGTTGCAGACCATCACCTTGGAGATGGCAAGCGGCGGAATTATCACCATCAAGACCGACGAACTGGAAAAATAGTCCCCCTCTTCAATTTATAAATATCTAACGTGGGGATGTCGCACTTGCGCTCTTGAAGATGGCCCTTTGGCCACACTATATAGAAATAGGGATTGCGGCAAGAGCGACAAGCCAGCCTTTGGGAATGAGATTTAACTCAAGCAAAGGCTCTAATCGCGGAATAGGACAAAAGACAGGACAAGCGGCATGAAACAGACCTTTTATGTGACTACCCCTATTTACTATGTAAACGACGTCCCTCATATCGGCCATGCGTACACCACCGTCGCCGCCGACTGCCTGGCCAGGTATAAACGGTTGAACGGCTTTGACTGCTTCTTTCTCACCGGTACCGACGAACACGGGCAAAAGGTGGAGAAGGCCGCCCAGGAGGCCGGTGTCGATCCCCAAACACACTGCGACGAAATGGTGGTGAGGTTTCAATCGCTCTGGAAGAGATTAAATATCGCCAACTCCGATTTCATCCGCACAACGGAGGCACGCCATAAAACAATCGTGCAGAAGATTCTCCAGGACCTCTACGACCGCGGAGAGATTTATCAGGACAATTACGACGGCTGGTACTGCGTGCCGTGCGAACGCTTCTGGACCGAAAAGGATTTAATAGACGGGAAATGTCCTGATTGTCTGCGCCCGGTAACCGAGATATCGGAAAAAAACTACTTTTTCCGGATGAGCGCGTATCAATCGTGGCTCATCGACTACATCGAAAAAAATGGGCGCTTTATCTTCCCCGTCTCGCGCCGTAATGAGATCATCGGTTTTCTGCAGAACCCCCTCGGAGACCTGTGCATCTCGCGACCGAAGAAGCGGCTGCAGTGGGGCATTGAAATTCCGTTTGATACCGATTATGTGACCTACGTCTGGTTCGACGCGCTGATCAACTATATCAGCGCGCTCGGCTACGGCTCCGGGGAAAATACCGTTGCTCGATTTTGGCCCCAGGCCACGCACATCATCGGCAAAGATATCCTCACCACCCACACGGTCTATTGGCCGACCATGCTCAAGGCGATCGGCTTGACGCCCCCCAAAATGGTCTTCGCCCACGGTTGGTGGACGATCGAAGGGAAAAAAATGTCCAAGTCTCTGCAAAATGTCGTGGAGCCCAATCGCCTGATCGACACCTACGGTGTGGACGCGCTACGATACTTTCTCATGCGTGAAGTCCCCTTCGGCCTGGACGGCGACTTCTCTCATGCCGCCATGATCCACCGGATCAACAGCGATCTAGCCAACGATCTGGGGAACCTCTTCAGCCGTGCCCTCAGCATGGTGGTTAAATATTTCGACGGCGTCATCCCTGCCCCTGCCGATCAGCAAGAGATAGATCAAGGACTGCGGACAATCGCCGAAAAGGTCCTTGCCCAGGTGGAAAAGCAAATGGATGACCTGGCCTTTCATAAGGCCCTGGCCTCGATCTGGGAGATCGTCGCCGCCGGCAATAAATATATCGACGAGACCGCACCCTGGGCGTTGGCAAAGAGCGAACGGGATCGTCCCCGTCTCGGCACGGTGCTGTATCAAACGCTGGAAGCCCTGCGCATTGTTACCCTCGAGCTTGCCGCCTTTATGCCGGATACGGCGGAAAAGATGTGGGCGCAGCTCGGCATGGAGGAAGCCCTGGGAGAACAAGATATCAGGAAAAGCGGAAGCTGGGGGGGGCTCAAGCCGGGGAAGCGGCTGTCCAAGCCCGTTCCCCTCTTCCCGCGCATCGAGCAGGAGAAATGAGAAGACGCGCGCGGACAAAGGGGAAACCGGAATTCAACGTCAGGTCTGCGGTGAAAGACGCCTTGCACCGCCTAAAACTGGATGGCCGGATGCAGGCGTACGCCGCCTGGGGAGTTTGGAACAAGGCCGTCGGGAACGCCGTAGCCCAGCAGGCCCAGCCCGCCTTCGTGCGTGGGGGCACCCTCTTCGTCAACTGCACCGCATCGGCGTGGTTGCAGCAACTCCAGTTTATGAAAGCGCAGATCCGCGATGAGCTCAACCGGCTTTTGGAAAATGAAGTAATCAAGGACATCAGGTTTCAGATCGGGAGCGTTACCCCCCCCGCACGCGGCAGAGCAGTTGTGGAACAAAAGATCGTGCTGGATGACGCTCAACAGGCGCGGATAGATGAGGCGCTTTCCCCACTGACAGACCCCGAGACCAGGGAGATCGCCCGGCGCATTATGATAAAGGAAGCATCGGCAAAAAAGAGATTACATCACTGATGCCCCTCTTTTATTTAAACTAAGTCCTATATATTTTTAAAACTATATGTGATTCCCGAAACGACCAAAAAAACTATAGATGCCCGTGGATGGTCTTGATGAGCGTCTGTATATCTGCCGCGTCGAGCTTGCCATCTTTCCTGAAGATCAATACCCCTTTTTTGTCAAAGACGAGGACATCACTACTATCATCGGCGATATTCCACTCCTTCACCAGGGCTTTCTTGTAATCTCGCACATAAATAGTCCTGGGATAGCGCTTCTGTTTATCTTTGAGGGCAGCTGAAATGGCAAAATTGGGCATCCACGTTGCTGCCATGTTAACGATGCCAAACGCCTGAAACGTATCGCTGGGATAATCCTCGTTTTCCAAGGCGTCGCTCGCGGCATTGTTCGTATCTTTTTCATCGGGATCAACGTAAAAGAGGACCGAGACCTTGCCCTGCAGCTCTGCGCTGCTCCACGGTGTTCCATCCAGCCTGCCCCCCTGTTTTTCTTTTAACTCCACCGAGGGAGGAATCTTCCCCATTTCAATGGCTTGGGCAGACGGGTTCAGGGAAAAAACAGACGAAACAAAAAGTAACCCTATCATGAAATGCTTCATCATCCAGCCCCGGATTCCTCATGGGGTTTCCTCATGGATTCCTCATGGAGATTCCTCATGGGGTCGGACCATGCTAACCTCTTGATATTTAAGAGATATCATTCCAAAAGTACCTGTTTTCAAGCCTTAAATCATCATTTTGGGAGTCAAAAATGCGCCCATAAGGCTCAGACACCTCCCGCAGTTGATAGGTTCCATCTCCCCCGATTACCTCACGCCCACACGCCTTCATACCAAGCCTATCCTTGGTATCCTCTACAAACTCCTTACTCCCCACCGCGATACTCTCTGTCCATTTACTCTCTCTTACAATACTCTGTGTCAGACACGCTTCCTGAACCCTCTCTCTGTATGCTTCCTGCCATACCATCAAATCCCGTATGCCGAATAATGCCGCCAACTGCACATAGTCGATTATGCGATAGCGGTCCCGAGGGGTCTGTATCTCATGGTAGCTGCTTGTTCAGGATGTTTTACTACCCCTGCTCGAACCATATTCAGTGCCATGTAGACCATACACTGCATAAGGTGCTCATCACTCTCCACTGCGGTGGCATGATACCGATCTTCCCAATACGCCCCGGTGCGCTGCTTGCGCTGATTGTACTGCTGCCCGGTCCTCCCCGCTATGAGTTGTATCGACTTCGGGATGGTG
>MGQT01000120.1:0-2908 GCA_001797935.1 Deltaproteobacteria bacterium RBG_16_54_18
GATCCTTTGGCTCGTGGGGATTACTAATGCCGTCAACTTTATCGATGGAATGGATGGCTTGGCAGCGGGCCTCAGCATTATCTTTTCCTGTCTTTTTGCCATCGTCTTCCTCCAGATGGGATGGTCTTCCAGGGTACCCCTTTGTCTCATTGTTATCGGCGCCTGCCTCGGCTTTCTCCCGTATAACTTTCGCGGGGAAGAAAGGGGGGCGACGATCTTCCTTGGAGATACGGGTAGTAATTTCTTGGGCTTCATCCTTGCCTCGTTCGCTATCCGCGCCGAATGGTCGGAAATGAGACTCTTGCCGTCACTTACTGCGCCGTTGCTGATCTTTGCCGTCGTCATCTACGACATGGCCTATATTAATCTGCGTAGGATAATTATGAAGGAAGTAAGCACGGTTCGCGAACTCCTCGAGTACACGGGGAAGGATCATCTCCATCACCGGCTTCATTACCTTTTAGGATCGAAGACCAAGACGGTGCTCACCATCTATCTCCTCGCCATCGCCTTGGGCATGAACGCCCTGCTGATCAAGATGGTCCCCGACTACTTCTGGATATTTCTCCTACAAGGCTTAATCATCCTCGCCTTCGCGACCATCTTAGAGATAGCAGCTACCCTCAGGATGCGAAGAGAAAAGGACGTTGAAGGTCTTACAGCTGATAACAAGGCTCGATAAGGGCGGCGCCCCGCGAGTCTTCCTCGATCTGATCAGCGGCCTTACGGAACAGGGCATCGAGGTTGTTATGGCCTGCGGCCCTTCCCCGCAGCCGGAGGAAGACCCTGAACTATTCTCTCGCCAGTTGCACATCCCCTATCACCCTCTTCTCTCCCTGCGCCGTGAGATCTCGCCGGTTCACGATTTCCTCGCCCTCTTTCAGATCATCGCCCTCATTCGTAGAGAAAGGCCGGCTCTCCTGCATACCCACACCACCAAGGCAGGCATTCTGGGAAGGATCGCCGGGAAAATAACGCGTACCCGGACCATCCATACGCCGCACGGTCATCTCTTCTACGGATACTTCGGCAAGGGGAAAGAACACTTCTATCTCTTTCTCGAGCGTTTGGCCGCCCGATACTGCGAGCGGATCATCACTATCTCCGAAGACGAACGGCGAGCATACCTCGATCATGGTATCGGCGACAAAAAAAAGGCGGTCACCATCTACAATGGGATAGATATGGAACGATTTCCCGGTGATGGAAAGCGGGTGCGAAAGGAACTGGGGATCGCGCAGCAAGTACCGCTGGTGGGCTTCGTGGGGAGGTTGGAAATGGTAAAAGGTCCGCATCTTTTTGTTGATGCAGCCATGAAGATACAGGCTGCGGTTCCCCAGGCGCATTTTCTCATGATCGGCGACGGCACGATGAAAGAGGAATTACTCCAAAAAACCCAGGGCATGCCTCATGTGCACGTAATGGGATACCGCGAGGACATCGCCGACTGCATTGCCGCCCTTGATATCCTGCTGATCCCATCCTTGAACGACGGATTCAATCTGGTCGCCGTAGAAGCCATGGCTTCATCCAAGCCTATCGTGGCAACTGCTGTTGGCGGCCTCCCTGAGGTAATCGGTAACGGCGGCATCCTCGTAAGGTCAGGGGATACCAGCCAAATGGCGCAGGAGGCCATCAAACTCCTCAACACGCCAAGTCGTAGCAAGGCGATAGGTGCAAAAGGGAGGAAGCGGGCCGAGCGCCTCTTTTCATGGGAAGTATCTCTGCAAAAGACCCTCGATATCTACCATAAGATCGCGGGAAAGACCCGGTGAAGAAAGATTTATCCTTTTATAAAAAGGCCTCCCAAAACCTCATTGCCGTTCACCATCTCAAAGATTTACTCGCCCGCCTGCAAAAGAACGAACCTGAAATCCTCTTCTTCAGGGGGATGAGCCTCATCGGGAATGTCTACCCTTTTCTGGGGGACCGGGAAATGCTCGACGTGGATATTCTGGTCAGGGAAAGGGATTTTGCGCGATGCAAAGAGGTTTTGAAGAAAATGGGGCTGCAAGAGGCTGGCCCGGGGACATTCCACAAAACCGGCTTTATCCTCGACCTCCACACTTCTTTCCTTAACCTTTCCCGCATCAGCCTTGAACGCTCCTGCCTTGGCGTCTCCATTGAAGATGTATTTAAAAGGAGCATTACCGAACAACTGGACGGTATGGAGATCAAGATTCCATGCCCTTTGCATCTCTTTATCTCCACAGCCATTCACCTCCAGAGCCATTCCTTTGATTCCGAGAAGGGGTGGGAAGACCTGAAGCGGATCAAGCGATACTATGGCCTTTCCGATAAGGCAATCCTCTCTGATGCTCAAAAGATGGGAGCAGAGCAAACACTCGCCTATCTCACCTTTCTACGCCCGGAGCTTTTCCCTTCCTGGCGGGGTAGATTCTCCCTGGGGGAGCGGTTGGTCCTACGGAGGATCAGGGCGGGGAATTTCAATCGGAACTTCGGCGACCTCCTCTTTCTCTCTCAGTCCAAGTCAAAAGGAAAGGCCTTGAAGGAGATCTTCTTTCCCCGTGGTATCTCCCTCAGGATCATTTGCGATAGAATTTGGAAGTGCCTTAAGTTTATGAAAGATACCATTGTCTAAATGAAGTCACGAATCGCGAGCGGAGGATACGGGGCACGTTGGGTAGACCCTTGTCACCTTGCGGTCAAACATATTAGGTGATAAAATTGTAGCAAAATACATAATTTTTAAGACATTTAAAATGGATATTCAGCTTTACATCCAAAATTAGGGAATATAAAGATGCCAGGAAGACCAAGAGTTGTAGACCACCGCTATTATCAAATTGCCGGTATCACTATCAGACTGGAGTCGGACTTGCCCATAATTGATACTACCTTTCACCCCAAGTTTAAACACTTTGAGGTAAATGGACCCGGTGAGGAT
>MGQT01000120.1:2918-6988 GCA_001797935.1 Deltaproteobacteria bacterium RBG_16_54_18
GACACCACTTCTCCCTACCGGATCTGACTGATTGGGACATGGGAGAAGAGGTCTATCGCAAGCCCCCCTGGGCCATCTACAGAAATGGGCATTCTTGGTTCTATGTGGGTATTGGGGGGAACGCGGGGGGGGCAATCAAAGGTCCGTGGTCAAGAATATCGCACCGCTTGCTACCTCTTACGATAAGATCTCGCCAAAAAACAAAACAGGTGAAATCTATTTATTCACGCTCTGTGAAAGAAACAAAGATCCACCAACTGGCGGTATTTAACCATGACTATAGAGACGTCAAGATATACAACAGGAATGAGAAGTCCTTCCGCAGGGATAACCTCCACTCCCTCACCCTCTTTCCCACCGACCAGATCCTCCTCGCCCCAATCCTAGCCGACAGGGAGGGCTGTTATATCCATGCAAGCGGCGTGGTGCTTGACAACAAGGGAATCCTCTTCGTGGGACATTCGGACGCGGGCAAGTCTACCATGGTGATGATGCTGCGGGATAAAGCAAAGATCCTGTGCGACGACCGGATAATTGTCAGACGATGGCCAAAGGGCTTCAAAATCCATGGAACATGGAGCCACGGTGATGTCCCTGATGTTTCGGCAGATTCCGCCCCCTTGAAGGCCATTCTCTTTCTGAGACAGGACCGAGAAAACCGTCTCATCCCCATTGACCGCAAGCAAGAGAGCATCAAAAGGCTCCTGGCCTGTCTCATAAAACCCCTTGTTACAGCCGACTGGTGGGAGCAGATGCTTACCTTGGTGGATACCATGGCCCATGAAGTCCCCTGCTATTCCCTCCACTTTACCAAAGATGGAGGTGTCATAGATCTTTTAAGGCGTCTTTGATTATGTTCATCACCGGCTTTTTACATTTTTCAGCTTAGGGCAAAAGAGCATGGGCAATCAAGATTCATATGCTGTTAAAGTAAGGACCGATGAGGCCTCACTATGGAAGGGTAATTCTCCCCCTCTTGATTCCCTTGATATTGAACTCACTGAACGCTGTAACAACAACTGCATCCACTGTTATATCAATCTGCCTGCGACAGATCTTAATGCTCGACAAAGGGAACTTTCGACGAAGGAGATACAGGAGATCCTGCAAGAGGCAGCTTCTTTAGGCTGTCTGACAATAAAGTTCACAGGCGGCGAACCACTCTTGAGGACGGATTTTGAAGATCTCTATATCTTCGCTAGGAAGCTCGGCCTGCGCGTAATCCTTCTTACCAACGCCACGTTGATCACGCCTGCTCTGGTCGAGGTATTTGCAAGCATCCCGCCTCTTGAGCCTATCGAGGTCACCCTCTATGGGATGCATAAGAGTTCCTATGAAGCGGTTACCAGGGTTTCTGGTTCTTTTGAAGCGACCCGGCAAGGAATAGATTTGCTGTTAAAGAAAAAGATCCACTTTGTGGTCAAGGGTGTGTTTCTTCAGCAAAACAGAGAAGAAATAGATGAGTTCGAATCGTGGGCTGCCACTATCCCGTATACCGATACCATACCTTCCTACTCCCTCTTTTTTGATCTTCGCGCTCGCCGCGACTCAGAACAAAAAAACCGACTCATTAAGGGTCTTAGGCTCTCACCAGAAGAGGTGGTAACATTCTTTTTTAGGAGGCGGGAGCAATATTTCAAAGAGATGCGGAAGTTCTGTTCTCAGTTTGCCAAGCCCTCGAGGAGAGATATTTTTTCCTGTGGAGCAGGGATGAGGAACGGATGTGTGGATGCCTATGGTCATCTCCAACTGTGCATGCTGCTGAGACACCCAGCAACCGTGTACGATTTAAAAAAAGGTTCACTCAAAGATGCCCTGACGAATTTTTTTCCCGAAATAAGAATGATGAAAGCGGAGAACCCCGATTATCTCAATCGCTGTGCCCGCTGTTTTCTGCACGGCCTCTGCGAACAGTGCCCGGCCCGGTCATGGATGGAACATGGGGCGTTGGATACGCCGATAGAATATCACTGTAAGATTGCCCACGCACAGGCAACGGCCCTGGGGTTGCTTGAAGAAGGCGAATGGGCCTGGCAGATAGATGATTGGGAAGAAAGGATACGCAACTTTTCAGATGGTAGGCTTGCCTGCCCAAAAATAAGCCATCCGGTAGCCGGGTCATGCACGACGGGTTGATGTCGAGCACGCAATGGGAAAGAGCAGGAAATCAGAGTGAAATCATGAGATTAAGGATCATCTTTGGACGTTTTTTGATCCGTATGGGGCGTTTCATTCAGTCTCTGGCCCTTATGGTGATGAGGCCTAATGATCTGGTGGAGTTCAGCCGGCAGACCTATGCCGGAGAAAAGATGGTGGAAGGGTTTGGTCGTCAAGACCTGGCGTACCCTATTTTGCATCTCGACGAACAAACGCTTTTGGACAAACTTCCCCTCAAAAAAGGCAGACTTCTGCTCCTCGGTGTAGGAGGCGGCAGAGAGGCTATCCCCCTAGTCAAAAAAGGATTTGAGGTAACTGGCGTCGATTTTGTCTCCGCGATGGTCGAAAAGGCCAGAGAGAATGCGGCCCGCCACGGGGTGCAGATGGAAGGGCTTGTTCAGGAGATCTCAAAGATTGACGTGCCAGCGGGGGCCTACGATGTCGCTTGGCTCTCTGCAGCCATGTACTCCTGCATCCCTACCAGGAAAAGGCGCATGGAGATGCTCAAGAAGATCAATAAGGCCCTTATACCTGGAGGCTATTTCATATGCCAGTTCCGCTGGGCTACAAAGGATGGACCTGCACATCTATGGGAGCTTGTGAGAAAGGTCGTTGCCTTCCTCACGCTGGGTAATCTCTGGTATGAAAAGGGTGATACACTTCCGAACAACATTGAGTTCATCCACGCATTTTCAAAGGAGGATGAGGTCAGGTCTGAATTTGCAGAAGGTGGATTTGAGGTGCTACACCTCCATATTGCGGAAGAGATATTGCTGGGAGGAGCGGTGCTGAAGAAATCTCTTTCTTAAGCACCTCTTTCCAAATGAAATGGTGGTTCAACTCCAAGTCATACGATAACTCTGAAGGAGGTCTGTATGAAAACAAAGATCAATATTGATGCCGCTTACGTCCCATCGGATGACCTGGTGTGTCGTGAGATTGAAGGGGAACTCATCATCGTCCCTCTGGTCGCCGACATGGGGGATATGGAGGACGAACTCTTTACCCTTAACGAGACCGGAAGGGCGATATGGGCAAGGCTGGACGGTAAAAAGAACTTGAAGGCGGTGGCAAAGGAGCTTGCTGCAGAATATGAGGCGCTGCCAGGTGAGATTGAGAAGGATGTCATCGGGCTGGCGGAAGAACTTCTCAAAAGGAAGATGCTTGTTGAAAGCTCGAAGAAATAAGATAAAACAGGCTTCTATGGTTACTTCATCTGACCATCAGATTAAACCGGCCCTTTTTACTAAGAAGAGAGAAGAGCTAGCTCTTTCTAGCCAAGATCTTGAAAAACTCATGCGAGGTGTGTTTGATAAAGGGTCGTCTTTCAGGTTTAAGGGCAAAGGTTACAGCATGTCCCCCTTTATCAAGGATGGCGATGTCCTCACCATTGCCCCCTTGCAAGGGTCTTCCCCTCGTTTTGGTGATGTGATGGTCTTTACGCATCCTACTACCGGCAAGCTCGTCATCCACCGCCTAATCGGTAAAAGGGAAGGCTCTTATCTCACCAAGGGGGACAACGCCCCTGAGGCAGACGGTTTAATCTCCAAGGCAGCAATCTTGGGACAAGTGGTAAGGGTAGAGAGAAATGGAAGATATGTCTCTCTCGGCCTCGGCCCGGATCGTTTTTTCATCGCCTTCGTAACTCGCAACGGGCTTTTACCCCTGCTAAACCCCCTCTGGCGTTTTGTGTGCCTCTTCAGAAGGAGTCAGCCTGGTGAGTGAATCGTACGTCTCAGCTGTTGCCTTACCTGATCTCCCTCTCTGGAAGAAGATGAGAGGGAAACGGGCGCTTATCTCCTTTGACCTGGAGATTACCGCCCGCTGCAATAACAACTGCCGTCACTGTTACATCAACCTGCCGGCTGGGGATAAGGAGGCCAAAAAAAAGGAAGTCTCGCTGGAGGAGACCA
>MGQT01000120.1:7065-24732 GCA_001797935.1 Deltaproteobacteria bacterium RBG_16_54_18
CTTCCCCGATATCTATCTCTCCCTCAAAAAGAAGGGACTTCTGATCTCGGTCTTTACCAATGCCACCTTGGTAACCAAGGAGCATATCAAGCTATTCAAGGGGTATCCACCGAGGGATATCGAGGTTTCGGTCTATGGCGTCGAAAGGGAAACCTATGAGGGAGTAACGCGCGCGCCAGGTTCCTTTGCCGCCTTTCGGCAAGGGCTCGATCTTCTGCTTGGAAGCGCGCTGAACGTTCGTCTCAAGGCCATGGCCCTGCGTTCCAATCTCCATGAACAACCGGCTATTGCCCGTTTCTGCAGGGAGCGAACAAAAGACTACTTTCGCTTTGATCCTTTTCTTCATCTGAGATATGACGGCAACGCGACAAGAAATGCCGAAATAAAGGCGGAAAGGCTCTCCCCTGAAGAGATCGTGGTCTTGGAACAGTCAGATCCCGAGCGGTTCCAGGCCCTAAAAAAAGGGTGCGACAAACTCATTGACCCACAATTTTCCCATACATCATGTAACCACCTCTTTCATTGTGGTGCCGGGAGCGAAAGTTGCAGCCTTAGCTACGACGGCCTTTTTCGTCTCTGTGCCTCCCTCTGGCACCCCGATTGCGTCTATGACCTGAAACAAGGTACCCTTACCGATGCCTGGCAGGGCCTTACCCCTCAGGTTCGGGCAATGCAATCGGAAAGAAGAGAATTTCTAGAAACGTGCCGGAGATGCCCATTGATCAACCTCTGTATGTGGTGTCCTGCCCACGCTGCGCTTGAGACCGGGGAAATGGATGCGCCGGTTGACTACTTTTGCCAAGTTGCCCATGCGAGGGCTGATGCCCTTAAGACGGCAAGAGCCCCCATGCTGTCTTTGGATCTTTAGCATGGGCTATTCCCGATACATTGTGATTCCCTCAAAATATGATATACTTAGTATTGGTAAATGCTTTGTCTAGATAAGAAATCAACTCATGGGAGCAAGCATGGAGGGCATAAAAGATGAAAATTAAGATATGGACAAAGCCCAAGCTGGTAGTATTATTTAGAGGCAGACCGGAGGAAGCGGTACTGACGATTTGTAAAAGAGTGGGGGTTACGCTGCCGCTTTATGCCAATTGTCAGCGAAATCCCGGCCGAAGATGTCGGAATCAGTCTCCTTCCTAGATTTTAATTCCGCGACGAGAGCTGTGAAGGAGAATGAGAATCAGTATAATATCAAACCACGGAGGGCAAAAAAAATGGAGACCAAACGCTGGACAAAGCCCAAGCTGATCGTGTTGTTTAAGGGGAGAACTGAGGAAACAGTCCTCCAGATATGTAAGTCAAGTAGCAGGGGTGGTCAATATGCTAACAACTGTTATATTGGGGCTTATGGTACCTATTGTTCAACTTCTCAGGTTTCCTAGAATTTTGTGGCATTAGCAGGGGCTTGAGATAAATCAGCGCTCTTACTCATCAACAAGAACGATTATTTCTTCCGGAGATATCAAGTAAGAGCGATAGTCCCTCCATGAATCCATTAATCCAGGTATATAATTTCCACAAGAAAGAGTTTGGGTTAGAAGAGAACATATTTCTTCGACTCTTTAAGACAGTATTATCTACACCTCTTTGTTCCATATTGGAATGTTCCGTCAGACTCTCCCCTGAAGGCATCCATGCGGCGAGATTCAGATTAGGGTACGGACAACAAGATATCCAAAACGGTCTTCATGCAATCCGTGATTTATTGCACAAAATCGCAGGCTGTAAAGGCGTATCTTTGAACCAGGACATTCTAAATCAAATTGTCAACAACGATCTTGATGTATCAAGAACTATGTTTCTTGGTGTAGGTCTGGATAATAAAACGAACATCAATGATTCGAAGGTCAAGTGTTATCTCCTTCTCGGAGGATACCCTGAGAAGGTGAATCAGGTCATCTCCCTACATCCTCATCTCGAGGGCATCCGCGATTACCTGATCCATGAGGAATTTACCTTTGGGATTGATATGTATTTCGACGGGAGAACCAGCGTAGAGATATATCCCTACCTGGATCGCCAGGACCTCAATAATGCTGCGCTCATGACCAAACTCAACCTTCGAGATACTATACTGAGATTGAGTGAGGAGTGTAATATATTGCACATCTCCTTTGAGGGGGACGGAAGGCGTGTATTGCACTTCTTCAATTTACAAAGCCCTGCCAGATTTGTCCGCCTTCTGGACAACCGCCAACTTAGCCTAGCCTTCAGCTCTGTCCAAACTTTGCATTATATCTTGAGCCGGCCAAACAAGAAATTCTTTGTCTCTGCTAACTTTTGCCTTATAGAAAATGAAATAATCTCAAATGACATACAGAATATTGGCCTGCAATACGGCTTATCATTTAGGGCCTAGAAAGTCCATTAAAGATCTTCTCGGGAATATCCATAGAAGAGCGGCCTAAGCTAAGAGCAATAAGATACTGCTATATCAACGTTAAAAGCTAATTTTAATCTCCAGAAAACAATGAGAATTATGGGTAGTTCTCGAGATCCAGAATATGACGTCATTATAGTCGGCTCCGGTCCAGCTGGCATCTCGACAGCAATTCACCTGACGCAGCTTATCCCATCAATAAAAAATCGAGTGATTGTACTAGAAAAAGAAACCCATCCCAGAAAGAAGATCTGCGGGGGTGGAGTAGGTGCATACACCGATTATTGGTTGCAGCGCCTTGGCATCAAGATGTCAATAAAATCCACGACAATTCAACGAACACGCATTGTTCTCGATCATGATGGCCATGTGGATTATTGCTTTGATGTGGGTGAATTGCGGACGGTCATACGCGAAGAATTTGATGAGGCGTTACTTCGCACAGCACGTGATCTCGGCATTAAAGTTATAGAAAACCAGCCGGTAACCTCCTTTTTTTACCGAGGTGAAGCAGCCGTTGTACAAACGCCTAAACGAAACTTTACTACCCGTATCCTGGTAGGTGCGGATGGTGTTCAAAGCATCATACGCAGAAAGCTGTATAAAAACCCTGGTCAACGGAGTCCAAGGAACACGTGTAGTACGCTACGTTTTATGACGCGTGCTGATAGCCTCTACTTTTCTGATCAGAGAGAACAGGAAGCTATCATTGATTTCTCTTGTACATTCCGTCATAGAATTCGTGGCTATGCCTGGTCCTTTCCGGTGTCAATCGGAGGACAAGCGTGTCTTAACACGGGCGTAGGTGGTTTTTCCACCTCTCAAAAGGACGGCCCTCTCCTGAGAAAAATACTTGTAGAGTTTTTGGCAGCGCGTGGTATTTCACTCAATGAGGGAAAGGTTGAAGGATGGCCGATCCGCTGGTTTCATCCTGACTCTATATTCTCGGCCGATAGGGTACTTCTTGTCGGTGATGCCGCGGGGGTCGATCCCCTGTGGGGTGAAGGGATTGCATTCAGCTTAGGGTACGGACACGTAGCAGCCAACGCCATAGTGCACGCGTTCGTGAGCGAGGATTTTTCTTTTACCACATACAAAGACCGATTGGTGGGACATGAGATTGGGCAAGAGCTGATGAATCGTTTGCAATGGGCCGACAAATTATATCGATCACATAATACCGCAGACGTAAAGGATATTCTATTGTCCCTCATCCTGCCTAGACGGAACGGATAAGCACTATAGAAAAACTTGCGTCACAAGATCATTTCTTCTGGTTCAAAACCGTCTCATATCATGCTGCATGAGCCGCCATCTCATAATCTAAAATCTACTAAATTCCGTGCACCGGGGGCAGACGGGAAAATAGCGCCGCTCCCTGAGCAGACGGCGGAACTGCACGGCCCGCTTGCCATTCCATATGTCCTGGAAAGAGGCATCGTGGAGATTCCCCATCGAATACCCGAGGCTCAGGCAGGGTTTAACCCCCCCATCCGGCAGCACATACGCCACCATCCAAGGGCTCATACAACGCCGCTTATACGAAGAGGGGAGAAACGAAAAAGAACCATAGTAAGCCCTGATCTCCTCGTCGGAAAAATTGGGATAGAAGAAGGCCGACACCGCGCCTTTTTCCCCTTCTATCATACGTTTCTGCTCGATGATCCGTTCCGGATCTATACGGGGTAGCTCATCCCTGATAAAGCCGGCCCAATCAGGTGATCCAAAGGCAAGGGCCGCCTGTGTAACCTGTTCGGTCTCATCAAAGGCGCCCTTATCAACAAAGATGAGATGGTGAAAGGTAATGGTATTTGCCTTGAACCTCGCCGCCTGCCGCACGATCTCCTGCAGCATCGCCTGGTTCTCCTCCCAGATGACGGTATTGACGTTTACCAATGGTTTCTTTCGCCCATATTTCTTTTTTACCCGTGCAAGGTGCTGGAAGCCCTCCAAGGCCCTGCGGAAAACCCCTTTTCCTCCCCTGATCCTATCGTGTACCTCTGCCGGGCCGTCCAGAGAAAAGATGATCTCGTCAATGCCCAATTTCACCGCGTCTTCAGCCCTCTTCTTGAGTAGGATGCCGTTGGTGATCATATTGCACCTGAGCCCGGCCCCCTTGACCAGCCCGACCACCTCTGCCCATTGGGGATGGATCAGGGGCTCACCGCCAAAAAGGGTAATAGTAGGGTGAAAGCCCTTTACCTGCTCAATGAGCTTCTCGATAAGGGGAATATCCAGATATGCCCTCGTAATTGAAGGGGGCAAATTTTTTAAACTCCCCCGTTCCCCCCATTGCCCGCACATCCGGCAATGCAGATTGCATTGATGGGTGAGGAGGAGCGAGATGGTCTCAGGGGGCGCGCTCCTGCCGCGGAGCAGGCGGTAGCTGAGCATGGACAAAAGACGCATCCGGGCCGCATGCACGGCATAGGCAGGTTGTTGTGAAGCCTTGGCAATGAGCCGCTTGATATTTTTTAGCGGTATCATATACGAAATTATACTTTTATCTGTTCAATACGTCAAATTTTTTAAAATATTTCTAGCTTCGTACCGTTAATTGAGCAATTTTTTCCCCATTGCACGCGCCAATCTGCTATAACGTACACTACCCCGTGAAGGGCGGGAAAAATACTCTGAATCCCCCTCTCCCGCTTGCGGGAGAGGGTTGGTCCCGCACCGTTTTGCATAAATCGGAGAATACGGGATGCCGCAGGGCGGCAGGTGAGGGTGGATGTGGATATGCCCCGGATGGTTTCCCCCTCACCTTCATCCTCTCCCCCCCCACGCCACAAAAAACGGCGGGATCTTTGATAGGGGAGAGGAAGGAAATTTATTTTCTGAACCATGAAGATCACAAGCGCGGAATTCATCACCAGTGTCTATCCCCAGGGAAAATATCCCGCCGGCAATTATCCCGAGGTGGCCTTTGCCGGCCGGTCCAATGTGGGTAAATCTTCACTGATCAATACGCTGGTAAACCGCAAGGGATTGGCCAAGACCAGCGCCTCTCCCGGCAAGACACAATCGATAAATTTTTATTTGATAAATCAGGTCGTGTACTTCGTCGACCTGCCCGGTTATGGGTATGCAAAGGTTCCGCACCAGGTACAGAGGCAATGGAGCCCGTTAATTGAAGAGTATTGCCGCACGAGAAAAAAACTTTGTGGGGTCATCGTGATCCTCGATGCCCGCATCCCCCCTACCCCCCTTGATCGTGCCCTCATTCAGTGGCTTGCCGATCTCTCTCTCCCCACGTTCATCGTTATGACCAAAGTGGACAAGATCTCGAAAAATAAGTCGGCCCAAGCCCGGCGCCGGATTGCAGAGGCCCTTGCCATCTCCCCGGAAGAGATCTGCCCCTTCTCCGCTCACACCGGCGCGGGGAAAAAGGAGCTTTGGCAGAAGATTATGCACCTCCCTGGTGTAAGTCATAATAGCAAAAGAGCCGAGCCTCATTAATTTTTAGACTAGAGTAATGTGCGCATCATTCTTGATATGAGCCCTAATACGCAAAAAATACAGTCCCTTAGTTTACGTTATATTGTTTCACCCCCTACCATAAGCAATGGATCTTATCGATAACTTTAAACCTTGACATCGACGACATCTTGTGATAAATGACACAAAGTAACTACCGTCCAAAAGGAGGAAGGCACTTGTTTAAGATCGTGGAAAAAAGAGAAATGGCGGGCAACACCGTCTGTCACTTAAAGATCGATGCCCCTTTGATCGCCAAAAAGGCGCAACCTGGGCAGTTTGTGGTGCTCAGGGCCAATGAGACGGGTGAAAGGATACCCCTGACCATGGCCGGTAACGATCCTGCCAAGGGGACCATCGATATCATCTTCCAAGTCGTCGGCAAGAGCACGGCCCTCCTGCGCACCTTTAACAAGGGTGACGCTATCCTCGATGTCATCGGCCCGCTGGGAAAGCCGACGCACGTAGAGAAGCTGGGTACCGTGATCTGCGTCGGCGGGGGCACCGGGATTGCTGTCTTGTACCCTATCACCAGGGCCTTTAAGGAAATCGGCAATCACGTGATCTCCATCGTCGGGGCACGAACCAAAGACCTCCTGATCATGGAAGCAGAAATGAAGGGGGTAAGCGATGAGTTCTTCGTCACCACCGATGACGGTTCATATGGGAGACACGGTTTCGTCACCGACGCCCTCAAGGACCTGCTCGATGCGAGAAAGGATGTCAAGCTGGTAATCGGGATAGGCCCGATCCCCATGATGAAATTCGTCTGTAAGACCACCGAGGTCTACGGCATAAAGACCATGGTAAGCCTGAACACGATCATGGTGGATGCCACCGGCATGTGCGGGGCCTGCCGCGCCACCGTAGGGGGAAAGACGCAATTTTGCTGCGTTGACGGACCGGAATTCGACGGACACCAGGTCAACTTCGACGAGCTGATGAAGCGCCAGGCTGCTTATCTCAAAGAAGAGCGGCAATCGTACGAACGCTTTCAGAAAGAACAACGCTAAAGAGAGGACAGGATGGCCGAGAAAGAGAAAAAAGAAAAAATACCCAGGCAACCGATGCCTGAACAAGATCCGAAGGTGAGAAGTAGAAACTTCGAGGAGGTACCCTACGGCTACACACCGGAACTGGCACAAAAAGAGGCGAATCGCTGCCTGCAGTGCAAGAAACCCAAGTGCACGGAGGGGTGCCCGGTCGGCGTCAAGATCCCCGAATTCGTCAATCTGATTGCGGGAGGGGACTTCATCGGAGCCGCCAAAAAATTGAAAGAGGACAACAGCCTCCCAGCTGTCTGCGGCAGGGTATGCCCCCAGGAATCACAGTGCGAGTCTCTCTGCATCCTCGGGAAAAAGGATGAGCCCGTGGCCGTCGGCAGGCTCGAACGTTTTGCCGCCGACTACGAGAGAAAACAGGGGACCGTTGACCTCCCTCAGATTCCGCCTTCAACCGGGAAAAAAGTGGCGGTGGTGGGATCAGGCCCGGCAGGGCTCACCCTGGCCGGTGACCTGGTCAAACAAGGGCACCAGGTGACCATCTTTGAAGCCCTGCATAAGCCGGGAGGGGTGCTGGTGTACGGCATCCCGGAATTCAGGCTGCCCAAGGCCATCGTGGACGCCGAGGTGGATTACCTGCAACGGCTGGGGGTGGAGATCAAATACAACTACGTCATCGGCAAGATCCTGACCGTCGATGAGCTCTTTGCCATGGGATATCATGCCGTCTTCCTCGGTGTCGGGGCCGGACTCCCCGTTTTTATGAATATCCCCGGCGAAAACCTCTGCGGCATCTATTCCGCCAATGAGTACCTTACCCGCTCCAATCTGATGAAGGCCTATCTCTTCCCGCAATATGACACCCCTATCGCGGTGGGTAAACATGTCGCGGTGATCGGCGGCGGCAACGTGGCCATGGACTCGGCCCGCACCGCCCTGCGGCTCGGCGCGGAAACGGTCCATATCGTCTACCGCCGCTCCAAGACAGAGCTCCCGGCCAGGGCCGAAGAGGCACACCATGCCGAGCAGGAGGGAGTACAGTTTAAGTTCCTGACAAATCCCCTGCGCTATATCGGCAATAACGACGGCTGGGTAACCGGCATGGAGTGTATGGAGATGGAGCTGGGGGAACCGGATGAATCGGGTCGCAGGCGGCCGGTACCTAAAAAGGACTCGAACTTCATCCTGGATGTGGACCTCGTGGTCGTCTCGATCGGCACCGGCGCCAATCCCATTATCACCGGCACCGTGCCTAATTTGGAATTGAACAAATGGGGGTATATCGTTGCCGACCCGGAGACAGGCAAGACCTCACGAGAGGGGGTCTATGCCGGCGGCGATATCGTGACCGGCTCTGCCACCGTGATCCTCGCCATGGGCGCAGGCAGGAACTCCTCCAAGGCCATGCATGAGTATCTGATGAACAAGTCCAACACTGTCGCTTAGCGACATCTCCCGTTTTAAGGGACCCCGTTTACCACAAAAATCATATTGAGGTGCGGGGCCGCCATTCAAATTTTTATACATAGCAGTGCGGGACTTACTTAGATTTTATTGACTGCGGGATCTGCCGCTATGCGGTATCCCATCTATAAGAATATCAGAAATTGGGAGGGGACCGCAAAGCGGGAGGATTGCAGTGTTAAATCGAAGCCCCGCTGTTATAGCGGGGCTTTTTATTTCACAAAAAATCTCTTTCTGCTAAATAAGCCTTTTCTTTTTCTGTCCCTTCACTCAATTTTCGCAGATCAAACCTTCGCAGCTGCCGCATTCCTTTCCATGATGACTTTTTCTATATTGTATGTACCCATGAAAGGCGCATACAGATATCCCTGCAGGGCGGCGCGTGCGAGCTGGCCATCCTCCAACCCGTAGGTGAGCCATTCGTCTGCATGATCAGGATCATCCTGGGGGTATCCGGAACCAATATGAGCCAGCCAGTTGCGGTTATATTTTTCATGCATGCCGATGTGCGGCGCCATAACAAAAGGCAAGCCCAAGGCGCTATAAAATGAGAGTTCGCTCGGTTTGCTCCATAATATGTCCGTCGTTCGTAGTGCCCGGTTCATGGCCGCAAAGTATTCATCGTATGTGTCTGCGTAAATAATCGTCATGTTCTTGCCCTGTTGATTGCCCAGGCCTATCCGTTCCGTTTCACGCACCAGCAGTTCTTTGATATCCGCATTCTTACCGACCGCAAAATTGATTCTAATACGATCTTCTCTCAGGCAGCGCTCAAACGCCTTGATCATGCGCAGGGCAATATCGGTCAGGGCGCCTGCCCCGCCGATGGCATAGGTAATAGTGAGGGGATGCGTGGCGTGCTGCTTTAAATCGATAAACTTCGATGGCGGCGCTGGGTCGTTGAAAAAAAACTTTTCGCGGATAACGCCCCGGTAGTTTTTAAAAAAAATGCCGTTCGGATCGAGGTTCACCAACCGGGCCACCAGATCGTGGTGAAGTGTCGAACACCCTTCGCCTATGTTTTCTTTGGGTAACGGGAAGCCGGTCTCGATGATCCGGTGTTGCGGGACGCCGTACTCTCGTAACCTGAGCGTTGCATGACGGCACGGCGAAAGATAGGTGATAAGGCTCTGCCGCGGATCGCGCGGCACCCACACGCGGTGGATATCCGTATCCGTCACGACACAGTATACCTCCCGGCTATGGTAGTGGAAGACCAGCGCCGGGATGAAGTGGGTGGTGATTACCGGCAACGGCGAGTTGCCGATGTGTTTCACCAGGCTTTTTCCGAACCCTTTTTTCTTGATGAGCTTCCTGAGTTTCCGGACGCTATAGGTAGGGCGGGAGAGGTCGCGTAACGGAAAAAGGGGGGATATGTGTTGGAGTTTATCGTATATATCGAATGTTACGTTGCCCACGATCGGCGTTTCTTTAAAACGGGACACCGCTTCGTAGAATATGCGGGCGCGCTCCCACAGGACCTTATCGGACTCCGGCACAATGGGATCGTTATTGGCACTAATAATGCGGTCCGCTACGAGGTCTTTCAGGGCATAGGCCGCCCGTTGATGTCCGTATCCCATGTTCACCGAGATGATATGTGCCCTGGCCCTGGATTCCATGCAGCAAACCTCATGCGAAAATGTCAGACCGTATGATAGTGCTAAAACCAAGACGTGTCAAAAGATTTTTCATATAACAGGAGGTAAAGCCATAGTTGCCAGTTTCGGGGAGGTGGAGGTGGACGGGAATTAAGCAGGGAAAAGGGGTCAGGGCAAAAAAAGTATGTCGTTGACGAGCCTGACTACTGTTACCCCTCCCAGCACCCCCTTTTTTCGCCCTGAGGGTAGTAATCCAGGGAAAAACCGTTTTTTTTGTTATATCTGAGATAAGAAAAATCCTTGATCCAGTTCCCCACATTGAAGTAATACCTTTTCCTTCCCCGCACCTTCACCATGATCGCCTCGGGGAGATGGGTATGGGCGAGGATCACGGCATCGAACCCTTCTTTTTTTATCTTCTCTTCGGCAAACCGCCTTAGCCGCGCAATGACCTCGGGTGATCGCCCCATGTTCCGCCCCCTGCTTCGCGCGCTCCAGCGCCGGGCAATGGCCATGACGATCTTGGGGCCGAGCCATGATATCAGTTGATAGGTGACCTTGTTCCTCAAGAGCCCTGTCAAAATCCAATGACCCACGGTCGGAGAAACCCTATCGCCATGGGCGAGGTAGACCTGCTTCCCATCCAAATCGATCTCCGCATGATGGTCGTAGACCTCAATCTTCAGTTTCTCCGTAACATAAGGGCCCAGGCAGAAGTCGTGGTTTCCCTCCAGATAGATTACCTTGACGCCAACTGCCCTAAGCTCCTCGAAGAGCTCTAAAAGGTCGCCGTATTCCTTTTTCAAACGCCTCAGGCTGCGAAAGCCGAACCAAAAGTCAAAGAAATCCCCCATGATGACCAGGGTGTGGAGTATGTGCAGGTTTTTTTTTACGAACCGGTAGAAGTGTTCACGACGCCCACCGTCTCCAGCGGCAAAGTGGGCGTCGCCGACGAAGAGCCAATCCATTACCTCCCCACCCCGCAGTACCGAAATCCCAGCCCATGCATATGGAGAGGTTCATAGACATTGCGCAGATCGATAAAGACCGGTTCCTTGAGCAACCCCTTGATCCGTTCGAGGTCGAGCAAACGGAACTGATTCCACTCGGTGAGCAATACAATGGCATGGCTTCCCTCCGCCACCTCGTAAGGACCCTTGCAAAAGGTCACATCCTGGAAGATCTTCTTTGCTGCCTCCATGGCCTCAGGGTCATACGCCTTGATCCGTGCCCCCCGCGCCTGTAGCCCCTGGATAATGGGAATGGCGGAGGCCTCACGCATATCGTCCGTATTGGGTTTGAAGGCCAGGCCCAGGACACCGATGGTCTTGCCGCGAAGATCCCCCGTCATCTCCTCAATCTTCTCGAGCATCCTTTCCTTCTGCCGTTCATTCACCCTTATAGTGGCCTGGACGATCTCCATCGCGCAGTCGTGTTCCTTCCCGACATGAACCAGCGCCTTGGTATCCTTGGGGAAACACGACCCACCGAAGCCAGGCCCGGGGTGCAAAAACTTTTTTCCGATCCTGCCGTCCAATCCCATGGCCCTGGCCACATCATGGACATCTGCCCCCACGCGTTCACAGAGAATGGCTATCTCATTGATAAAGGATATCTTCGTGGCTAAAAAAGCGTTGGAGGCATGTTTGATCAGCTCTGACGCCTCAATCGATGTAATGACAAAGGGGGCCTCATTGAGATAGAAGGCGTTGTAGATCTCCTTCATCGCTTGGATGGCCCGCTCGCTCTCCGCCCCAATGACAATCCGGTCAGGTCTAAAAAAGTCTTCCACCGCTGCCCCTTCGCGCAAGAATTCGGGGTTGGAGACCAGATCAAAGGCAAACTTTTCCTCCAGGGCACCTTCCATGACTCCCTTGATCCATTTGCCTGTTCCTACGGGCACGGTACTCTTGATGACGATGATCTTATAGTCTGTCATATACGCCGCGATCTGACGGGCAACTGCCTCGACGTGCGAAAGATCTGATGAACCGTCTACCTTGGCAGGGGTTCCCACAGCGATAAAGATCACCGAACTGGCCTTAATCCCCTGCTTCGTATCGGTGCTGAAGGAGAGCCGTCCTTCCTTCATGTTTTTTTCGAGCACCTCGTCAAGACCGGGCTCATAAAAGGGGCATTCCCCTTTTCGCAACAGCGCAATCTTGGCGGCATCATTATCAACACAGATAACCTCCATACCGAACTCAGCCAAGCAGGCGCCTGTCACAAGCCCCACGTAACCGCTGCCGATCATGCATATCTTCATTACGCTCTCCGGGAATAAAAATAATCTCGTAAGGCATCTTGCCAGGGTCTCATCACGATGCCTGCTTTCTGTTGTAGCCGCTCTCGATCAAAAACGGAATAGAGCGGTCGTTTAGCGGGACGGTTAAGCTCTGAAGTGGCAATCGGGATGATCTTTGCCCTGGAGAGTCTTGCTAAGCGGATGATCTCCAGAGCGAATTCATACCATGAGCATGCCCCCTCGTTACTCACGTGGAACGTACCGGTAAGATTTTTTCGCGCGAGGGCAGCAATAGTCTTGCTCAGGTCGGCCGTGTAGGTGGGGGAGCCATGCTGGTCGTACACAACCTCGATGGTATCTCGTTCTGCAGCTAATGTGAGGATAGTCTCCACAAAATTACGACCGTGTCTGCCATAGAGCCACTGTGTACGGACGATGAGAAAATCATCCAGCAATTCTTCTATATAACGCTCTCCCATCAGCTTGCTCTCCCCGTAGATATTCAGGGGGTTGGGAGGGTCATCCTCTCGGTACGGGCTGCCCTTTGCTCCATCGAATATATAATCGGTGCTGATGGAAACCATTTTAGCGCCTATATCCCGGCACCCCTTCGCGATATTTTTGACTCCTTCTCCGTTAATGACAAAGGCCTTGTGCATCTTTTTTTCACAACCGTCGACATCGGTGTACCCCGTGGCATTAATCACCACCTTCGGGGAAATCTTCTTGATGAACGCACGCGTTGCTCCTTGTCGGGTGATATCAACCTCTTCCTTATCAACCCCGATTACTTCATACCCTTTTCCCAATACCTTCAGGAGATCATAACCCAACATCCCCTGTGCACCGATGAGCAAGACCTTCTTCATATACTCCTCATACCAGAACGGATGATAAACAAAACCGTCTCAAAAAGCAATCCCCTGTACTCGTTCACTATCTATGAGACAAATAGGCAGGTGGGGGGTAGTGAGCATTGACAATGCCATTGTCCTTAAGAAACCGTAAGGGCGTCTTATACCCCAGGGCTCGATGGAGCCTCACACAGTTGTAGATATGTTCCCATGGTCTCAGTTCCTGATTCAATTCTGGGACGGTACAGGAGCACTCAGAGACCTCGTAAAATTCTTCGGTATGGGTTCGATGTGCCCTTTCCACCGACCCATTGAGCTTGGGGCTCTTCGGAGGCAGGACAAATAAGCGAATTCCCTTCCTCTGACACTCCTGATAAAACTCCGTCCCCCCATCCACTGGCTAAACCGAAGCCGAAGGTGGCCCGTTGGTCAGTGGCCCGTTGGTCAGTGGCCCTTTGGCCAGTGACCCTTTGGTCAGAGCCACCTCCGGTTGTATTGCCTTCATTTCAAAGGCATCCGCCGCTGGAAGGTTATCCCCGATACCGTTATCCCCTCCACGACTCGTCAGCGCCTTGACTGCCATAGGCCATACGGTTATAGTACAGGCGATATTAAAAAAAGACGGAGTTGGTAATGAGAAAAGAGAGGCTCGAGGAGGAATTTGAGCTGGGCGAAGAGGAAGAGGCCATTCATGAATATGAGGCCCTTACCGACGATTATCTACACATCAATGCCTCTCTCATCGCCGAGGAAATAGCTCAGTTGGTCAAAGCAACCAACGGCGTTGCCGTCGATCTCGGAACAGGGCCAGGGAGTCTCGCCCGGGCACTGGCCACCCGCTGCCCCGCCCTCGTGGTCGTGGGCCTGGACATCTCCCTCCCCATGACCAGGCTGGCCAGGGACCGGATTGTAGCCGAAGGGATACCCAATGTGGTGTTTGTGGTGGCGGATGTACATCACCTCCCGTTTCGCACGTGTTCCCTGACAGTTATCATCAGCCATGGGGCCATGCACCACTGGCGTAGTCTCGCACAGGCCTTGGCAGAGATCAAAAGGGCCCTCGCTGCCGAGGGGTTGCTCTATCTGAGTGATCTCACCCGCACTGCCCCCGATGACGTCGTTCAACACATCGCTGCCCTGTTAAATCCAAAACAGGCCCGGGCCTTTGTCAACTCGGTGCAAGCGGCCTATACCATCGAAGAACTTGCTCAACTAACCGCCGAGGCCGGTTTGGACACCGTACGTGTCGAGCCCGAGGAATTCTCACGCCGGACCATCGCCCGGAACATCGAGAAATTACGGCGATCGGCAATGCGCGGACTGCGTCAGCCCGTCATCAACATACGCGTGGTCAGCACAGACAAGAAGCCATCAGCGACAGGCGTATGACGCAACACGAGGCCTCTCCCTTCTCTCACCATAAGGCAGACATCAGGGAAGCGATCTGGAAACAGATGGAACAGGCCGGGTTTTCCCCTGAGCCCCAGGGTACCATCCCTACCTTTCCGGGGCAAAACAAGGCCGCAGAACGTCTGCGCAGTCTCCCCCTCTATCGCGCGGCGGAAACCGTCATGGTCCCCCCTGATCAGGCCCAACTCCAGGTCAGGGTCAATGCAGTCATGGATGGCAAGCGGCTGATCATGGCCAGCCCCGGCCTGAAGGATGGCTTTTATCTGCTGGAAAAAAGGGAGATTAAGGTCAAAGATGTGCAGCAGGCTGCACGCAGCTCCGGCGTGCGCAGGTTCGGCAAGAGGCTCGGCACCGCTCGGCAGGAAATAGGGACTATAGATATCATCATCACCGGTGCCGTGGCCGTGGATAGCCAGGGAGGAAGGATCGGCAAGGGAAGCGGCTACTTTGATCTGGAATACATGATCTTGCGAGAGATCGGTTCCATCACCGAGGCAACCCCCATCGTCGCCCTGGTAGATGACCTCCAGATCGTGGCGGAGGCACCGATGGAAGAAAAGGACGTTGCCGTGGACTTCATCTGCACCCCAACCAAGCTCATGACGATAGAGCGACACCGTGCGCGCCCGGCGAAGATATCCTGGGACCTGCTACCGGAGAATGCGATCAAGGGCATGCGCCCGCTCAAGGATCTCAGCCGCAAGGATGCAGGAAAAGAGTAAGAGCCACCCTTTTATAATTTCTCATAAGAACAGATGAGCCACCCCTTCCTCTGTCATCCAGACGAAGTGAAGTCGTGCGGCGCCTGCTGCGGGCTTTATAATTACCGGGAAAACAGCCGCGCCGTGTTGACTGAACGGCTTCGGCGCAGGTCGGAAATATTTTCCCATTATCGCGGTGAGCTCGAACAATATCGTCGCGCGGTAGCGGCCCTGGAGGGGGAGAAATTGTATGAAACTATCTATAACTGTGAATTCCTCGGGTTTATCGACAAATACGAAAAACGGGTCGGGTGCCTCCTGCACCCCAACGGCAACAACGGCCGGGATCTGCGCGGGATTTCCTTCTACGGGGCCGATCTGTGCCGAGAGCATCTCTGCCCGAGCCATGAGAAACTTACCACCGCGGAAAAAGCAGTGGTCATACGCCTCGTCAATGACTGGTACCTCTATGGCCTATTGATCACCGATATAGACCTCGTAAAATCATATCTCGGGCACATTCAAAACGGCGTCGGCGAGGAGTTCGACCCCCATAAGCTGAATACGAACTCTGCGCTCGCGCTGGTCATGCAATCTTTTTTCTCCTGGAAAGAACAGTGGCCCTATCGTAGAAATGAGGCCCAGAGGTTCGGCAAGTACTATTTCGTGGATACGGAATATCACATCGCCCGGATAGAGTATAAACGGCTCGGCCTTAAGCCGTCACCCTATGATGGGATATTCCTCTCCCTTGCCTCCGAGTTCGAAAAAAAGGATGAGGTTTTAGCCGCGGGAAAAATGGTGCGGGAAAATATCGACAAGGTCATCGCGTTGTATGGTACGGGGTAACGATGAAGCGAAGATTGCTTGCAAGAAGCTAGTTCAGTACCTCTTACCTTCTTGTCCCGCGTGCCGCCCCCTCCTACTCCGTGACAGAGACAACCGTATACCCAAGCTGTTCAATGTCCTGGGCGATTGCGTGTATATTACACTTGGTGAGTCGCAGATAGTAAACTCGTTTCGAGCGGTCTTGGTGCGCAGACATACCGACGCTGATGATCTCGCTTCCATGGTCCCTAATGATCTTGGAAACGTGCTCAAAGGCATGCGGCTTTCCCGCCAAGATGACATCGATACGGGAGCTCTCATGAAGGATCCCCATCACCTCAATGAAGGCGGCCATGATATCGGTAACCGTGATAATCCCTACTAATTTGCCGTTATCAACCACCGGAACTCCGCCGATGCTGTGCCGATAGAGGAGCGCGGCGGCTTCTTCTATGTGGGCATCCGACGAGATGGTAATGGGATCCTTGATCATGATGTCTCTAATCGATACTTGTTCGATAAGCGAGGCAAGATAGGCCTCACGGATGTCGCCCTCGGTCACCCACCCGACCAACTCTCCCTCTTCGATTACCGGCAGGTGTCGGATCGAGTGTTTCTTCATGAGGTTGATGGCATCGGGCACTGTGGCATCCTGACCGATGGTCACCAGCTTTTTGGTCATTCTTTTTTTGACCTTCATCGCGTCACCCCTCGAAGTAAATGCGTGTACTTCGTACCAACTTCTTTATCATGTCTATCGGGAAAAATCAAGGAGAACCATCTTCGCACATCAGGCAGGCAAAGGAAGCGACTACCTCATAAATCGCTCGCTCCTTCTCGTACATAATACCGCATGCGTCCGATGGTCACTTCACGAGAAAGGCATCATTGATCACGACATGCCAAGGCCAGAGCGGAATCATTTTTTTTAGAGCGGGATATCAATGATTACCGACGAAATGATACAGCCGACTTTTTTTACCTCACGCAGATGAATCTTTTTTAGTTCCCCTTTTTTCCTTCTTCTGCACAATCTCGATCCCCCCTTCCTCGAAAAGATATCGCTTTATCTTTTGGGTGTTGGTCTTGGGGAATTCTTCCTCGCGGATGGAAAAGCTTCTCACCCGCTTATATTCTGCGAGCCCCTTGTTGATCCGCTTGATATGCCCTTCCACGACACTGCGGATCTCCTGCTCGTTGATCACGAGTTTGTGCTGTCGCCCGTACTCGTCAAGGGCCTCCAGATCCGGGTACACGATGGCGTGGATCTCCTCGGTCTTGGTGCGGGGGTGGATCTTCGCCAGTACCAGCGCTTCCGTGATATAGGGAGACTTGATCAACTCTTCCTCGAGTTCCTCCGGATGTATGTTCTTTCCCCCCTTGGTCACGATCACCGATTTCTTTCTGCCGGTAATATAGAGAAAACCGTCGTTGTCAATCCTCCCCAGGTCACCCGTATAGAACCACCCCCCTCTGAGAACCTCTTTGGTAGCTTTTTCGTTGCGGAAATATCCCTGCATGACGTTCGGCCCCTTGACAACGATCTCACCGCTGCCGTCGGCATCCGGACGGTCTATCCTGGCCCCGATGCCGGAGAGAAAACGCCCGACCGACTCATTTTTACATTGCGCGGGGAGATTGACGCTCAAGACCGGCGAGGTCTCGGTAATACCGTAACCCTGTAAGATCGGAAACCC
>MGQT01000121.1:0-474 GCA_001797935.1 Deltaproteobacteria bacterium RBG_16_54_18
CCCACCAGGCGATTGAACAGGGTTGATTTGCCCACATTGGGCCTGCCCACAATGGCGACGATCGATCTCATACGGTGTTGTTATTTTTTCTGAGTATTAATTGCACGTTGGCAACATGGTGAATTATTTAAGGACATTCCCAATATCCTCCAAGAGTAAGGTTCCTACAATGTCCCCTTCGTTTCTCTAATAATAGACATAATAGTATCTTTAACTTAATGACTTAGAATCTCTGTTGCTTTGTGTCAGATCTTTTATAATTACCTAAAATTATTATTTTATCTATTTTTTAGGCTCATAAAATATTTAAGAAGCGCGTCATGCAAACTCTGATAACTTTTTGCCGAATCATCAAGCCTATACTTTTTCAGAAAATTTTTTACAAAAACATCTCTATCGATCAAATAAACCTTTTTATTCAACAACTCACTTTTGGTATTTAGATCCTTATCAAAGCGGAGGATAAAACCACCG
>MGQT01000121.1:559-1005 GCA_001797935.1 Deltaproteobacteria bacterium RBG_16_54_18
GAAGTTCATATAAACCGAGGAAAGTTACTTTTTTAGGAACATCGTGTAGATAAAATGCCATTTTTTTAAACACTACCCGTCCGGTTTTGTCTGTTTTCTTAAAATAAATATCCGTGAAATAGTTTGTGCACTCACCACCTGCATTAAATACAAATCGCAACTCCTCTCCATTTTTCAGAGATATATTGTATTTCCCATCGCTTTTTCGTTGATGAATAAATCTATATTCTTCTTTTGTTAATATCTTTTGTTCTCCGGAAAAAAAATATTTTATAAAATCTTTATTCACTCCTTTTTCTTCATTTGAATAAGTTACCATAAAATCACCGTTCGGCATTTTATAGACAAACACATCCGCCCCCCGATCAGGCCACGGCAGCTCACAACCCCATATATCGGGATAAGGCGGGTATTTCTTTGTGGCTTCACTTTCAGTAGCAGCAATA
>MGQT01000121.1:1013-8568 GCA_001797935.1 Deltaproteobacteria bacterium RBG_16_54_18
TTCAGATGCCGCTCCCGAAACAAGCAGCTTTAGATCTGCCAAGCGCGCTTTGTAGGCATTTTCAATGCAAGGTGCCTCCGTACAACTATTTCGCTTTATCAGCCACTGCCGCTGACCTTCACGGAGTGATTTGCTTTTTTGTGGTACTTTCTCCAATGCTTCGCGGTAGGCAGTTGCAAGTTTATCGTCAAGCCGAGAAAGCTCTGGATTCGAACAGATGGTTTTCTCCATCTCCGTCGCAGCCTTTTTGCAGTCAAAACTGGCCGCATAAACGGGGAGGACAAATAAACCAACCAATGCCATAAGGACTATTAGTATCTGCCAATACTTGTTATTCGCTCTGTGGACATAGATAGATTTCATAATTTTTTTCTCCATACATCTTTTAAGAAAATAATAGCAACCGTTCTATTTATTGATTCTTTTCCTTTAGCTCTCTTCGTGCTGCCCTAACGAATTTTCTATCGTAGAGCCCTTGCTGTATGCTGCAAGATGGGGGAAAAAGGGAAACGTTGTTGAAAGCTTTTACTTTCATGCTTATGAGACAGTAATGGGGATGTGATGAGTTGCGCCCTATTACCTCCCCAAGATAGTGATGCGGGTGGCGGCGTTTCTTCTCAGGCGATCCTTAACATAGGTGATTTTAACCCTGTCTCCGACAAAGGGATGCCTCGAAGTCAGACGGGTATGGCGACCGAGCCAGAAGACCGAGACTCTCCCATTATTTCCCCGCACCTGGATCGACTTCACTTCTGTCGCAACAACCTCCCCATAAAAGACTGCGGCGTGGGCCACTTCCATAGTGAGCAGCAGAGAAAAAACTGCCAGGATAAAAATCCCGATTACCATCTTTCCTTTACGGCCTCTCATTTTTAAATGCCCTCCTTTGTCTCCTGTGTCATATTTTTCTGGGTTTAAAAATCAGTGGAACAGGGGGGGCGTTGTTGAAAACTTTCACTTTACTCCCCCTCCCTCTACGCTCTCTATGGCCTTGGCCGCGGTCGAGGTATAAACACCCATCCCTCTCTATATTACTTATAGAGTCACCAACGCCTGCTATCCTAATAGTATATAGAACCCTGAGCCGGCAGGCAAGGACGCAACAGCCATTGTGCACGTAGGGGTTTTGCCTTATACTGACAACACCGTTTTACAGGGGCTAGCAAGTAAAGCACCCCAGCAGAATTGCGGTGCATCAAATTTTTTAAAAATCTTTCCTCCCCCCTTGATGGGGGAGGATGAAGTCCCGATCAGCTTTGCGTAAATCGTGGAATACGGGATGTGTCACTAAGCGACACAGTGGGGGTGATGATAAAATTATTTCCCCCTCACTCTAACCCTCTCCCCCCAGGGGAGAGGGAAGACCATTCATACCCCTGTAAGCAGCGGGGTATTCAGGCGTTTTTTTATAAAGAACCGACAACACCCAGGAGGTAAGAGGATGATCTATACCATCACGTTAAATCCGGCCCTGGACAGGACCATCGAGATCGACGGTCTGAAGGCAGACGATGCCAACAGGATTGTACGGGAGGCCAGGTACGCAGGGGGCAAGGGCATTGATTGCTCCCGGGCAATCGAGGAGTTGGGGGGTGAAAGCACCGCCTTGGGTTTTATCGGGGGGTATGACGGCCTGGAACTCGAGGGGAGATTGATCAACGAAGGGATCATCTGTGAATTTACCAGGATCGGGGGGCAGACAAGGACCAACATCATTATCGTCGATCACAAGAAAAAGACGCAGATCATCTTGAACGCCGCCGGTCCCAAGATAACCCCGGGCGAGATCGGCCTCTTTTTCCAAAAGATCCGCTCGCTGCCGCTTCACGCGGAATTCGTCATCGTCAGCGGGAGCGTGCCGCCGGGGGTAAACCAGCACATCTACGCCCAGATCATTACGACCCTCAATGAGAAGGGCATCCGGGTCGCCCTGGACGCCGACGGAGACCTCCTGCGTTACGGGTGCGGGGCAAAGCCAACCATCATCAAACCCAATATCCATGAATTCCAGCGCCTCACCGGCATCACTTCAACCGATCCCACCCTTCTCGTGGGAAAGGCCCGCGAGATCGTCGCCAAAGGTGTCTCGATGTGTCTGATATCCTTGGGAGCCGAGGGGATCGTCGGGGTAACCCAAGATTTGGCCTTTCGGGCCATCCCTCCCCAGGTGGAAGTCGTGAGCCACGTGGGGGCAGGGGATTCCGCCCTAGCAGGTTTTATCGTTGCCCTCACGAAAAAGAAAGATTTTCGCCAGGCGCTGATCATGGCGGCGGCTGCGGGGTCCGCAGCGGTGATGAACCCCGGCACGGCGCTCTATAAAAAGAAAGATGTCGAGCGCTTGAAAAAGGAAGTGACGATAGAAAAGTTGTAAGATATTTTTTGTGAAAAAAACATTTTTCCCCCTTGCTTTTTTCGCAGTGCTGTTCTATAACAAGAATAGAGAAAAGTTTCACATTTACCGAAATTGAGGAGGTACATCCTTGAAATTCTCGAAAGTCCCGGAAGCAACCATCAGAAGGCTCTCCGCCTATGTCCGCCATCTTGAGGTCTTGGAGGAAAAAGGGGAGGTCGTTGTCTCCTCTGCCAGTCTGGCAGAGTCTTGCGGTGTCAATGCCGCCCAGGTCAGGAAAGACCTGGCCTATTTTGGGGAATTCGGCATCCGCGGAGTCGGATATTATATCAAAGATCTCTCCGATAACATCAAGACCATCTTAGGACTGAATCGCGAGTGGCATTTGGCTATCATCGGCATCGGCAATCTCGGTTCCTCGCTCCTCTTCTATAAAGATTTCTTTAAAAAGAACTATAAGATCGTCGCCGCCTTTGATGTAGATCCCGCGGGGGTCGTCGGAAGGGTCTCGGAAAAGATCGGTAAGCCGGTGGAGATCCTCCACCCCGAGCAATTGCAGGAGGTGGCCAGGGACCGGCGCATCGATATCGCCATTATTGCGACACCCGCCTCCGAGGCACAGAAGGTAGCCGATCAGATCGCGCAGAGCAGTATCAGGGGAATCCTCAACTTCACTCCGACCCAGATACAGATGCCGAAGGGATTTGCCGTAAAAAACTACTTCTTCACAACCATACTGGACAATGTCGCGTATTTGCTGCGATGGAGGGTGAAATAGCAACTACTTCCTTTGCAGTGCTGCCCGGGGAAGACGATGGATACCGTACGGGTCGGAATACGCATAGAGGGGGTAGTCCAGGGGGTATATTACCGCTATGCTACCCAACAAAAGGCAGAGGCGCTCGGCGTAAACGGCTGGGTGCGCAATAGAGCGGATGGAAGTGTCGAGTGCCTGGCAGAAGGAGAGCGGGAAGCCGTGGAGGCCCTTATCCGCTGGTGCCATCAGGGCCCTCCGGGGGCGCGGGTGGAAAAGGTAACGACGCAGGAGGAAGAATACAGGGGGGATTTAAAGGAATTTTCTATACGATAAAGGCCGGCTAGTGCGTGGCAGGTCCTTTGTCCTTGTTCGTCTGCTTGTCCGTTTTCTTGTCAAGCAGCCCCTGGGTGGTATCCTTAAGAACCTTCTCATACATCTCGACCTTTTCGCCGATCTCGATCGCCTTCTTCCCCACGACCTTCAAGGCAGTCCCTCCCCCCACGTAGATGAAGACGACGAGCAACGCGGCGCCAACGATAATCCCCAGGATAAATTTTTTCATATGGAGATACCTTTGACTCTTTACTATAATAGAGCATTCTTCCCTGTCAAGCAAAAAAGGTGTTTATCATATCGAGTCACGATATTGATCAGCGAGGTGCGAAGGAACGATGTCCAGGGTATTTGTCACAGACGGCCATTGGAGAAAGACCCTAGCAGTCGTCCGCTCCCTCGGTAGCAAGGGGATCGCGGTAACCGTGGGGGAGAGCGCGCACAGTGCACCGGCGCTCTTCTCCCGCTACGCGCGCCGCCGGGTCGTCTATCCCTCGGTGCGCCGGCATCCTGAGGCCTTTCTCGCGTTCCTCCGCCGGGAGTTGGACGAGATCGACTACGACCTCGTCATCCCCATGGAGGAAGAAACCCTCCTCTTGCTTGCCAAGCACCGCGAGGAGTTCGCCCCTGTGGCCCGCCTTCCCCTCCCCCCGTATGAGCAGCTCCTCAAGGCACGGGATAAGGGGTGGTTGCTGCAACACGCAGCCCGACAGGGAATCCCCATCCCCCGCACCGTCTATTGTACGGAAAAGACGGACCTCAGTTCCATTCAGGATACAATACCGCCCCCCTGGGTCATCAAGCCGCGGATCAGTTCCGGTTCCTTCGGCATTGCCTATGTGGACCGGCCAAAGAACTTGCCGGATGCATACCGTAAGGTCCACCGGCACTTCCCCTTCCCCGTGATTCAGGAGCGTATCCCTGCCGAGGGTGCGGCCTTCGGTTGCTCCGCCCTCTTCGACCGCAAAGGCAGGGTAAAGGCCTGTTTTGTCCACCGGCGGCTCAGAGAATATCCCATTACCGGCGGTCCGAGCACCCTGCGCGAGAGCGTGCGCCACCCGCAGATCGAAGAGCTCGGCATCCGGCTGCTTGCATCACTTGCCTGGCAGGGGGTCGCCATGGTGGAGTTTAAGATGGACCCCCGCGACAATCAACCCAAGCTGATGGAGCTCAACCCCCGCTTCTGGGGGTCCCTTGCCCTGGCCGTCCACGCGGGGGTGGACTTCCCATACCTTTTATACCGGATGGCCATGGGGGAGGACCTCACCCCGACCAGGGACTATGCAATCGGCGTGCGTTGTCGTTGGCTCCTCCCCGGGGATATCCTCCACTTTTTCACGAATCCCCGCAGGTTTCATCTTGAGCCGAGCTTTTTCCGCTGTCGAGGAACGCATGATGATATCCTGTCCTGGCGTGACCCCTTGCCGGCGCTCGGGACCTTCCTCACCCTCTTCTCCCTGCTCTGGGACAAGGACCTGCGGCGATTCCTGAAGCGACGATGAACCACAAGACCGAAATAGTCGCCCTCATCCCCGCGTATAACGCCGCCAGGAGTCTCCCCGCGGTGATCGCCGGCGTCAAGGAATTCGGCCTCCCCGTGGTGGTGGTGGACGATGGATCGGATGATGCCACGGCCAAAATCGCCCGTACTGCCGGGGTTGTCGTCTTGCGGCACCCGGTCAACCGGGGAAAAGGAACGGCCTTGCGCACCGGCTTTTGGTTTATCCTCCAGCAGGGATATAAGGCCGTCATCACCATCGATGCCGACGGTCAGCATGACCCCTCTTACATACCCTCCTTTATCCAGGCCTTTGAGCAAGCCAGGGGGGAGATTATCATCGGTTCCCGGGCCGGGGAGTTCGGGGGGATGAGCTGGCTGAGGAGGTTTTGGAACAAACTGGGGGTCAGGACCGTATCCAAGATGATCGGTACACCCCTCACCGATACCCAATCCGGCTATCGTCTCATTGCGAGCACGGTGCTTCAAGGCCTCCCCCTCCGTGCCGCTGGGTATGAAGGGGAGCTGGAACTCCTCCTCAAGGCTTGCAAAAGAGGACATGAAGTGACAGAAATCCCAATTATTTCGCATTATGCCGACGGCAGGCCGTCGAGCCATTTTCAGCCGGTGCGCGATACCTGGTTGGTCTGCAGAACCTTCTTGCAGGAGTTCTTTTGGAAATAGGGTCGCCCCCCGCCGCGGGGTACAAAAAAGATTGTTACCAGTTGCAAAAAAAGGCCTGGTGTGATAGAAAAATGAATCACCTTCCCTTATGCGCGTGGAGGGGGTGATTAAACGGAAGGAGTTTCTCTGAGGAGTCCTTGCGGAGGTAAGAATGGGAACATTCCATAGGATAAGGGACTACACACTGGGGACGTTTGCCTCGGCAGCCCTGGCCTTGTTGGCGACGTGTACAGATGAACAGCTCATCACCCTCACTTATTTGGCCGAGCGGATACCGCGCAAGGAGTCCTATCGGGAAAAGATCCGCTGGATACGGGATCTATTCCGACAACGGCACCCCGGCTTGCACATTGCCCGGAAGGTGGTAAAAAATACCAACCCGTTGCATCGCCGTAAGATCATTCAGAACGTCATCATCAATCAGCTCCTCATGGGCACCAACAAGCGCAAGGAATTTGAGGCGCGCACCGGCACCTACCCGCCCGACACCCTCCTCATCAGCCCCACCATGCGGTGTGATCTTACCTGCTATGGTTGCTATGCAGGACACTATTCGCGCGAGCATGACCTACCCCTGGAGGAGATCGACCGTGTGATCACCGAGGCCAAGGAGATGGGGATCCACCTGATCCTGTTTACCGGCGGGGAACCATTCCTGCGCGACGACCTCTTTACGCTCTTTAAAAAACACCGCGATGTCGCCTTCCAAGTTTATACCAACGCCCGCTTAATCGATAAACGGATGGTGAAGCGTTTTGCCGCCGTCGGTAACATCATGCCCGCTATCAGTCTGGAAGGGCTCAAGGAGCAGACCGATCGCCGTAGGGGCGCGGGACACTTTCAGCATTGCGTCGAGGTGATGGATATGCTGCGTAAGGCCGGCCTCTTCTTCGCCGTCTCCACCACACAGACGCGGGAGAACACCGATGTCCTGGCCAGTGACGAGTTCGTCGATTTCCTCGTGGAAAAGGGATGTATCCTGATGTGGAACTTTCATTACGTCCCCGTCGGGCGTGTACCCGATACGCAACTGATGGCGACCCCCGAACAGCGCGACTACATGCGCGAGCGGTTCAAATATTTCCGGGCCGTCAAATCGATGCTCTTTGTCGATTTCTGGAACGATGGTCACCTGACCAACGGCTGCATCGCCGGCGGAAGAAAGTATTTGCACATCAACGCCAACGGGGATGTAGAGCCGTGCGTCTTTTGCCATTTTGCGGCGGACAACATCAAGGGGAAGAGCCTTTTGGAGGTACTCAACTCCCCCCTCTTTAAAGAGATCCGCTCCCGGCAACCATTTACCGATAACCCCTTCCGCCCCTGTATGCTCATCGACGCACCGGCGCAGGGGAGGGAGATGGCCTTAAAGTATGCCCGCCGTTTCACCCACGAGGGTGCCGAGGTACTCTTTACCGACCTGGCGGAGGAGATGGACCGCTATTCCAGCCGGTACAAACCGATTGCCGACACTGCCTGGGCGGAATTCCGGCACACCAAGACTAAAAAGAGCACCGTCGCCGCAGGATAAGAGGCATGAGGGTTACGTTCCCCCGCCTCGGCACCATGCATATCTTTTGTCGGGCTATTGCCGAAACCGCCGGCATCCCCTACCTTGTCCCGCCGCTCACCAGCCGCAAGACCCTGGCCCTGGGGGTGAAAAACTCCAACGAATGTATCTGCCTCCCTTTCAAGGTCATCCTCGGTAACTTCATCGAGGCCTTGCAGCGCGGTGCCGACACCATTGTCATGGTGGGGAGCGGCCCCCCGTGCCGTCTCGGGCTCTACGACCTCGTTCACCAGGTCATTCTCGAAGACCTCGGCCTGCCGTACCGGTGCCTCACCATCCCCCCCCGTCTTACCTGGAAGGCATTGATGAAGAACCACGAAGAGACCAAGACCTTGCGCAAGGAGCTCACGCTGCGCAACTACC
>MGQT01000121.1:8580-9742 GCA_001797935.1 Deltaproteobacteria bacterium RBG_16_54_18
CCCCTATGCCCTTTATATCGGGCGGCGTAAGATGCTGGCCACCGAGCGCCTGGAGAAACTGGCAATGGTGGTGCGCGCACGCGAGTTGGTTCAGGGGAGCACCCAGCGAGGCCTCCTGCAGGCCTTGAGGATGCTCGACGAGGCTCAAGGCGGCAGGGAGATCACCGAGGCGGTGCAGCAAGGGGAGCACATCATACGGGAAACGAAACAAGATCACGGGCGTCGGCCCCTCCGCGTCGCCATTGTGGGAGAGCTGTACACCGTTATGGACCCCGAGATCAACGGGGGTGTGGAGCAGCGCCTGGGCGAGTTGGGGGTGGAAGTAACACGGAGCTCGTGGTTCAGCACCCATATCAACCGCAGCCTGGGGCTTGGCAGGGAACAGAAGCACGAGCGGCTTCGCTTCTATCGAAACTCCCTGGAATATCTGGGGTACGATGTGGGGGCGGAGTGTAATACCTCCGTCGGTGAGGCCATCGCCCGGGCCAGGGAAGGATACGACGGGGTCGTCCACCTCATGCCCTTCGCCTGTATGCCCGAGACCACCGCCGCCGCCATCCTCAAGCAGGTGAGTAAAGATTACCATATTCCCGTCCTCACCCTTACCCTTGATGAGCAAGATGTCGAGAGCAGGATTCAGACCATCCTGGAGGCCTTTGTCGATATGCTCCTGTGGCGCCGGGAAAGGGGGGTGGCCGCAGCATGAGCGACGGCAATGCCCGTAAGATAGGCATCACCACGACGATACCGGTCGAGGTCATCTTTGCTGCCGGCAAGGTCCCCGTGGACTTAAACAACTGCTTTATCACGAGCCCCGAGAAAGAGGCGTATATCGCCCGGGCCGAGGCGGCAGGCTTCCCACGCAATACCTGCAGCTGGATCAAGGGGATCTACGGCGTTACCCGCACGGCCGGCATCACGGAGGTGGTAGCCGTCACCCAGGGGGACTGCAGCAACACCCACGCCCTCATGGAGGTCCTGCAGACAACGGGGGTACGGATCTTCCCCTTTGCCTATCCCTACGATCAAGACCGGCAGCTCTTGTCCCTGCAGATAGAGCGGATGATGGATCATTTTGGCGTCAACCGGAATCAGGTGCAGGAGACCAAGGAGATACTGGATCGGGTGAGGAGGAAGGTTTATGAGATAGACCGCCTCACGT
>MGQT01000121.1:9860-9951 GCA_001797935.1 Deltaproteobacteria bacterium RBG_16_54_18
GGAGCGACGCCCCTTAGCAGAAGGCGTTCGTTTGGGATATCTCGGCGTACCCCCCATCTTTACCGATCTCTACGATTGCGTAGAGCAATGC